>DATLIA010000222.1:0-9384 GCA_035540215.1 Actinokineospora sp.
GCCCAGCACCGGCCATGGCAGCTTCGTGCCCGCTCCGGGCACCGGCAGCCAGGTCAGCTACACCCCGGTCGGCAGCACGCCGACGCCCAGCGGCTACATCCCGCCCGCGAGCACCACGCCCAACGGCTACGTGCCGCCGCAGTTCAACCCGACGACGCCCACCCCGGGCAACCCGACGCTCCCGGTCGGCCAGACCGGCGGCAACCCGCCGAGCTTCAACGGCAACCTCCCGGTCAACCGTCCCGGCAACGGCCCGAACACCCCGGGTGGTCCCGGCGTCAAGCCGCCGCTGAACACCAACACCGGTCCGGGCGCCAAGCCCGGTCTGCCCGGTGCGGGCCTCGGCGGGCCCGACGAGCTCGGCCGTCGCGGTGGCCCGGGTGCGCAGGGCGGCCTCGGCCAGGGCGGCGCGGGTCAGGGCGGCGTCGGCCAGGCAGGCAATAGCGGCGGCGGCATGGGCCGCGGCGGCGCGGGCCGCGGCGGTGCCGCGGGCGCGGGCCAGTTCGGCCAGCACGGCGCCAACGCGACCGCCGGTCGTGGCGGCGGCGCCGCGGGCAAGGGCGGCATGGGCGCCGGTGGCACCGGTGGCCGTGGCGGCGACGGTGAAGAGGACGAGGAATACCAGCTCGCCGACTACCTGGTGGAGACCGAAGACGTGTTCGGAGACGACCGCATGGTCTCCCCGACCGTCATCGGCGAAGCCCCCCAGCAGTGATGCCGTTCGGAGCCGTTGAGGTGCAGAGCGAGCCCGTCTCGCTCTCCGCCCTCGAATTCGACGTCCTATGGGAGCACCTGTCCCCTGGCACGATGCCGCTGATCGTCAAGGTGCCGTCGCCGGGCAAGACCTACGAGGAGCGCGCCCAGATCGAGGACCGGGTCTGGGCCGACCTGGACGCGCGCGGGCTCGGCCGCAAGGTCGACGTGCACCCCGAGATCGAGCACCTGTTCGGGATCATCGCCCGACCGGACCGCGAGGTCGACGGCCGCGCGTTCGCCGGTCGCGGCGTGCGCCTGCTGACCGCCGCCACTGAGTACTACGCCGCGATGGCCGTGCTCAGCGACGACCGGATCACCCTGCGCCGGATCACCACGCAGGCACTGGCGACCGAGGCCGTCGCCGGGCTGCCGACCTGGCAGGCAGGCCCCGGCCAGTCGGTCACCCTGCGCACCGACGACTTCGAGTCGGCGGCGAAGGCCAGCGACGGCACGCAGAAGAGCTTCGAGCTCGCCCTGCTCGGCCGTGGCGTCCGACCCGACGACGCGACAGCGCTGACGCACATGATCGGCGACGTCCAGGGCACCGGGAACTTCGGCGCCGCCGTCCGCGACCGCCTCGGCAGGCGCGTGCGCGGCCCGCGCGTGGTGTCGTTCTTCGACACCGCCAACGGCCGCTACGTGCAGGTCCGCCGAGGTTCGCCGGACGGCACGCTGTGGACGACGATCTCGCCTGCGGACACCCGCAAGCTCGTGCACCAGGTCGAGGAAGTCCTCGCCGAGGCGCAGCGGGCCGCAGAGGCCTAGTGCCCCGAATCGGAAGTTCGACACCACCTCCGGCGGGGCACTAGTGCCCGCTCGCAAACCCGTCGACCCGTCGGACCTGCGCGCCGCCGTGTCGGCCTGGCTCACCGAGCCGGACCCGCCGCGCCCCATCGTGGCCGCGGCGGTCCGGCTGAGCCTGCGCACCCTTGAGGACATCGCGCCCGGCCACACCGTCGAGGTGCGCGTCCCGCCGTTCGCGGCGATCCAGTGCGTCGACGGTCCTCGGCACACCCGCGGCACGCCGCCGAACGTCATCGAGACCGACCCGCGAACGTGGCTTGAATTGGCCACGGGCCGGTTGACCTGGGAGGACGCCGTGGAAACCGGACGCGTGACCGCATCGGGCCTGCGGGCCGACCTGACCGCCTACCTGCCGCTGGTGCGCCTGTGACCCTCGTCTGTCTGCCAGGTGGACCCGGCCTGCCCCCGTCCTACCTGGGTGATCTCGGCGGCCTGTCCGACCTTGTCATGTTCGAACCGCGGCCTGGCCGGGTCGAAGATCTCGTCGACGACGTCGAGGCGCTGCGCGAGCGGCTCGGCCTGGACCAGTTCGACCTGCTCGGCCACTCCGCGGGCGGCTCGCTCGCCTGCCTCTACGCCGCGCGGTTCCCGGACCGGCTGCGCCGGTTGGTGCTGATCGCGCCCAGTGTGAGCGGGGTCGGGCTGGACTTCGTCGGCGCACCGGAAGCGCTCGACGCGCGCGCGGGCGAACCCTGGTACCCCGACGCGCGGGCGGCCATCAATACGCTCCTCGCGGGTGATTTCGAGCCGGGCGAGCGACTCGCGCTCCGGGCGAGGTCGGCCCCGTTCGCCTACGGGCGGTGGGACGCCGCTGCCCAAGCCCACTTCGCGGCCGAGCCCAAACGAGATGAAGAGGCCGCGGCGAGCTACTACGCGGACTTCGCCCCGGACTTCGCGGCGATCCGAGCGGGTCTGCAGGCGGTGACCGCGCCGGTGTTGGTGCTGGTCGGCGGCCTGGACCCGGCGCCGTCACCCGCGGCGGGCCGGAACCTGGCCGACCTGTTCCCGAACGCGGAATTCGTGGTGCAGCCCGGAGCGAGTCACTCCCCGTGGGTGGACGACGCCAGCGCCTTCGTCTCGACCGTCTCCGGCTTCCTCACCCGCAGCACGACGTAAAGACCGGCTCCGCCGACGACGGCCAGCCCCGCGTAGACGGCCAGCAGCGCGGGCGGCGTCGTGCCGGTCAGCGCGTCACCCAAGATCACCGCGGCCGCGGTCCCCGGCAGGCTGCCGACCATCGTGCCGACCAGGAACGGCCGGAACCCGATCGCCGAGATTCCACAGCAGTAGTTCACCGGCGCGAACGGGATCATCGGGATCAGCCGCAGCGAGACCACCCCGGCCGTCCCGCCGCCGCTGAGCCGCGCGTTCACCGCCCGCACCGCGTCGCGCTCCAGATGCCGCTCGATCCAGCGCCTGCCCAGGCCCCTGGCCAGGGTGAACGCGATCCAGGCAGCCGCGGCGGTGGCGATCATCGCGACCGCGACGCCGATGGCCTCGCCGAGCAGAAGGCCCGCCGACAGGTTGAAGACCGAGCGCGGGATCGGCGCCACCGTGCACACCGTGTAGACCCCGAAGAACAGCACCGGCGTGGCCCAGCCCGCCTGACTCGCCCATGCGCGAACCTCCGCCGGGCTGGGGATCGGCACGAGCGAACCGGCCACGACAAGGGCGGCGAGCACCCCGATGGCGATGATCACCGCTGCGCGTCCGGACACCCGGCACACGGTAATGGCAACCCGCGGCACGTGACGCGCCCCACGGTCGGATGGTCGGTGTCACCCTGAAGAGCACCTACACTTCATGGTGCAGCCTCACTCCGTCCACAGGGAGCGCTTCGGTGGTCACCGACCAGTTCTTGACTGGCCCTGCGTCATCCGACCCCAACGCCGACCAACCGGAACCTGAACCCCGCGAAGAATGCGGCGTGTTCGGTGTCTGGGCCCCGGGTGAGGAAGTCGCGAAACTCACCTACTACGGCCTGTATGCGTTGCAGCACCGTGGGCAGGAAGCCGCGGGCATCTCCGTGGCCGACGGGCAGCAGATCGTCGTCTTCAAGGACCTCGGCCTGGTCTCACAGGTCTTCGACGAGCAGGTCCTCTCCTCACTGCGCGGGCACGTCGCGGTCGGCCACTGCCGGTACTCCACGACGGGCTCGACCACCTGGGAGAACGCCCAGCCCACGTTCAAGACCACGGCCACCGGCAGCGGCCTGTCGCTCGGGCACAACGGCAACCTGGTCAACACCGCCGAGCTGCGCGACAAGGCGATCGAGATGAAGGTGGTCACGCGCAACGGCGCCACCACCGACTCCGACCTGCTCACCGGCCTGCTCGCGGCCACCGCCGCCGACATCGGCATCGAGCAGGCCGCGCTTCGCCTGCTGCCGACCGTGCGCGGCGCCTACTGCCTGGTCTTCTCCGACGAGTCGACCCTCTACGCCGCCCGCGACCCGCACGGCGTGCGTCCGCTGGTCCTCGGTCGGCTGGAGCGCGGCTGGGTCGTGGCCAGCGAGACCGCGGCACTCGACATCGTCGGCGCGTCGTTCGTCCGCGAGGTCGAGCCCGGCGAGCTGATCGCCATCGACGCCGATGGCTTGCGCTCGTCGCGGTTCGCCACCCCGGAGCCCAAGGGCTGCCTGTTCGAGTACGTCTACCTCGCCCGCCCGGACACCACGATCTCCGGCCGCGGCGTGCACGCCACCCGGGTCGAGATCGGCCGCAAGCTGGCCGTCGAGTTCCCCGCCGACGCCGACCTGGTCATCCCGGTGCCCGAGTCCGGTACCCCGGCGGCCATCGGCTACGCCCAGGCCAGCGGCATCCCGTATGGCTCCGGCCTGGTCAAGAACGCCTACGTCGGCCGGACGTTCATCCAGCCGTCGCAGACCATCCGCCAGCTCGGCATCCGGCTCAAGCTCAACCCGCTGCGCGACGTCATCCGGGGCAAGCGGCTCGTCGTGGTCGACGACTCCGTCGTGCGCGGCAACACCCAGCGCGCGCTCGTGCGGATGCTGCGGGAGGCCGGTGCCCTTGAGGTGCACGTCCGCATCGCGTCGCCGCCGGTCCGTTGGCCCTGCTTCTACGGCATCGACTTCGCCTCCCGGGCCGAGCTGATCGCCAACGGACTCGACCTCGACGGCATCCGCCGCTCCATCGGCGCGGACTCGCTCGGCTACGTCTCGCTGGAGGCGCTGGTCGCCGCGAGCGAGCAGCCAAGGACCCGGCTCTGCTCGGCCTGTTTCGACGGCGAGTACCCGATCCCGCTGCCGGACGACGCGCGGATCGGCAAGCACCTGCTCGAGGGGATCGAGAAGGGCATCACGGGCAGCGCGGCCCCTGTTCTCAGCGCCGGGTACGGTGCCGAGGACGCTTTGCAGCGTCCCTGACCACCCACGACAGACGAATTCGAGCGATGACTGACACCAACGAGCCCCAGGTCGAGACCGCCAGCGCCACCTACGCCGCCGCGGGGGTGAGCATCGAGGCAGGCGACGAGGCTGTCGAGAAGCTCAAGCCGTGGGCGTTGAAGGCGAACCGCCCGGAGGTCATGGGCGGCATCGGCGGGTTCGCCGGTCTGTTCAAGCTCAAGCTCGACCGGTGGAAGGAACCGATCCTCGCCTCGTCCACCGACGGCGTCGGCACCAAGATCGCCGTGGCCCAGGCCCTCGACATCCACGACACCGTGGGCATCGACCTGGTCGCGATGATCGTCGACGACCTCGTCGTGTGCGGCGCCGAACCGCTGTTCGTGCAGGATTACATCGCCGTCGGCAAGGTTCTTCCCGACCGCATCGCCGCACTGGTCAAGGGCATCTCCGAGGGCTGCGTCCAGGCTGGCTGCGCCCTGCTGGGCGGCGAGACCGCCGAGCACCCCGGCCTGATGGCCGACGGCGCCTACGACCTGTCCGGAACGGGTGTCGGCGTGGTCGAGGCCGACCAGCTGCTCGGCCCGGACAAGGTCCGCCCCGGCGACGTCCTCATCGCCATGGCGTCGACCGGCCTGCACTCGAACGGCTACTCGCTGGCCAGGCACGTGCTGCTGGAGATCGGCCGGATGCCGCTGGAGGGCCACGTCGAGGAGTTCGGCCGCACCCTCGGCGAGGAGATGCTGGAGCCGACCAAGATCTACGCCAAGGACTGTCTTGCCCTGGCCGCCGAGGCCGAGGTCCGCACCTTCGCCCACATCACCGGCGGCGGCCTCGCGGCCAACCTGGCCAGGGTCATCCCGCACGGCCTGCACGCGGAGCTTGATCGCGGCACCTGGTCGCCGAAGCCGGTCTTCCAGCTCATCGCCCAGCGCGGCCGCGTCGAGCGTCCGGAGATGGAGAAGACGTTCAACATGGGCGTCGGCATGGTCGCCGTGGTCGCGCCCGAGGACGTCGACCGCGCACTCGCCGTGCTGACCGCCCGCCACGTGCCGTCCTGGGTCCTGGGCACCATCCGTCCCGCCGAGGACACCGACGCCCCGCGCGCGGTGCTGGTCGGCGACCACCCCAGGTTCTGACGCAACCTCGCCCTTGGTCGCCCCGTACTACGGGGTGACCAAGGGAGGACATGTGGCTGACCGGGACACGGAGTTCGAGGAGTACCTCGAAAGCCGCGCCGTCGTCATGCGCAGGACCGCATTTCTCCTCAGTGCCGGTGATTGGCATCGTGCGGAGGATCTTGTGCAGACCACGTTGACGAAGGTGTACGTGGCGTGGCCGCGTATCCACCGGAGCGGAACGGTGGACGCCTACGCCCGCAAAGTGATGGTGAACGCGGCGATCGACGAGTCCCGCCGCGGCTTCCGCCGACGCGAGAAGGTCGGCACCGTACCGGATACGCCCTATTCGTCCACTATGGACGAAGCGGTGGACGTCCGGCGGGCGTTGGGCGCGCTGCCCGCTGGGCAGCGGGCGGTCGTGGTGCTGCGGTACTGGGAGGACCTGTCGGTCGCCGAGACCGCGCAGGCCCTTGGCAAGAGCGAGGGCACGATCAAGAGCCAGGCGTCGAGGGGCCTGGCCACCTTGCGCGAGTTGCTCGGCGGGGTGCTCGTGGAGGGTCGGCCATGACGGACGCGAAGGAAGTCCTCAGCCGCGCTTTTGATCAGGAGCCGCCGCTGCGACTCGACAAGGACGCGGTGATCAGCGCGGGTCGGCGCACCCTGAAGCGCAGGCGTGCGGTCGCCGTCAGCGGGGTGGCCGCGGTGGTGATCGGCGCTGTCCTCGGGGTCACGTCGCTCACCGGGCGTGGCGCGGCCGGACAGGTCGGTCCGGCGGTCCAGCCGACGACCGTGTCGACTTCGCCGAGTGCGGCCCCGACGAGTCCAACTCCGACGGGGACGTCGACCACCCGGCGGCCCGCCGCTCCCGGCGGCGTCGAACTCGATCCGGCCGATGTGGCCGCGCTGAACAAGGCCTTCAACGCGGGAGTGCTGCTGTGGCCGCCAGGTGTCGAGGTGCCCGACCCCGAGTTCGTCTTCGGGCGGGATGGGACGGCGGTCACGTGGGTCGACACCGTCTCGGGGAAGCGCGCGGTCACCGTCGCCGTCTACCGGGTCACCGACCAGCGTCGGCCTGCCATGGACTGCGTCAGCGCTCAAAACGGCCGCAAGCTGCCGGACTGCTCGACCCGCACACTCGAGGACGGAACCCGGGTGCGCCTGGACGTCTCCGCCCCGCCGGGAGCGGTCGCGGTTGTCAGCGTGAACGCCCTGCGTCCCGACGGGACCGCTGTCGAACTGCTGGAGACCGCGGGCGACGGGCCGGAGCACCGCAAGTCGCGGGTGCTTGGCGACGAAGCCCTGATCGGGCTCGCGACCCAGCCCGGCTTGGTGCTGAAATAACTCGATTGCGCTGGTAGGGCATCCTTTCTGATGTGAACGAAGAGTTGGTGGTGTCCGCGCGGCTGGTGATCCCGGCGGCCGAACTGCGTGAGCGATTCTCCCGGTCGTCGGGTCCTGGCGGGCAGGGCGTGAACACCGCCGACAGCCGGGTCGAGCTGTCCTTCGACGTCGCCCAGTCGCCGTCGGTGCCTGATCAGCTGCGCGCGCGGATGCTGGCCAGGCTGGCGAGCAGGCTGGTCGACGGCGTCGTCACCATCGCCGCCAGCGAGTACCGCGCGCAGCTGGCCAACCGGCAGGCCGCCCGTGAGCGCCTGGCCGTGCTGCTCCGCCAGGCCGCCGAGCCGCCGCCGCCCGCGCGTCGGCCGACCAAGCCGTCGCGGGGTGCCAAGGAACGGCGGATCACGGCGAAGAAGCAGCGCGGGGAGATCAAGCGGGGCCGCAAGACGCCGCCCACGGACTGAGACGGGAACAACGCGCCCGGTGACGAGCGCTGAGCAGTTCGTCAGAATACGAACAATGCTCGGAGGACTCTCGTGCTGTTCACACCCTTGACCCTGCGGTCGGTCACGCTGCCCAACCGGATCGCGGTCAGCCCGATGTGCCAGTACTCATCCCGCGACGGCCTCCCGAACGACTGGCACCTGGTGCACCTGGGCGCACGCGCCGTCGGCGGGGCCGGGCTGGTGTTCACCGAGGCCACCGCGGTCGACCCGGTTGGCCGGATCTCGCCGCAGGACGCCGGACTCTGGTCGCCGGAACACCGCGACGCGTGGCGGCCGATCGCCGAGTTCATCGCCGCGCAGGGGTCGGTGCCCGGGATCCAGCTGGCCCACGCGGGGCGCAAGGCCTCCACCTACAGCCCGTTCGCAGGCTCTGGCGGCGTGGCCGACGCCGATGGCGGGTGGACCCCGGTGGGGCCGACGACCGAGCCGTTCGTGTCCGCGTACCGGGAGCCGGTCGCGCTGGACGGGGCCGGGATCGCCGCGATCGTCGAGCGTTTCGCCCAGGCTGCCGTGTGGGCGGTGGAGGCCGGGTTCCGGGTGGTCGAGGTGCACGCGGCCCACGGCTACCTGCTGCACGAGTTCCTGTCGCCGCTGTCCAACACCCGGACCGACGGCTACGGCGGGTCGCCAGAGGGTCGGCTGCGGTTCGCGCTGGAGGTCGTGGCCGCGGTGCGGGCGGCGGTCGACGTGCCGGTGTTCGTCCGGATCTCGGCGTCCGACTGGACCGACGGCGGCCTGACCGTAGACGACAGCGTCGAGATCGCCAGGGCGCTGACCGCGGCGGGCGCCGACCTGATCGACGTGTCCAGCGGCGGCAGCGTGCCCCATGCCGAGATCGAGACCGGACCCGGGTACCAGGTGTCGTTCGCCGAGGCGGTCCGGCGCAAGGCTGACGTGCCCACCGGGGCGGTCGGGGAGATCACCGAGGCGCGTCAGGCTGATCGGATCATCGCCGATGGAGCCGCTGACCTGGTCCTGATCGGTCGCGAGCTGCTGCGGGATCCCTACTGGCCGCTGCGCGCGGCGACCGAGCTGGGGGTCGACGCGTCGGTGCCCGCCCAGTACCGGCGCGTGTCGTACTGAGGGCGCGCCAAAGAGACGGTGGGTGCGAAGCCCCCGCCTGTGGGTGAGCACAGTCGGACCGTGAAGGCCGCTCCACGCGTGGGGCGGCCTTCACGGGTTACGGAGGGGGAGTGCGGCGAGTTTGTGGGTCCGTCAACTCGTGACGGACCCTGAGTCATCGCCGATATTCGTCGTACTCGTCGTCGGACGAGTCGTCGACTTGGTCACGGTTGTCGTGACCGTCGTCGTTGCCGCCCGACAGCTCACGCTGCAGGGCGTCGAAGTCCGTGGCGTGTGAGCTGTACTTGAGCTCCCGGGCCACCTTCGTCTGCTTGGCCTTAGCTCGGCCGCGCCCCATGGCTCGACCCCCTCGCACAGTGACGGGGCGGCCGGGGGAACGGCGGCCCCGTAGATGTCGACAGTTGATTCCTGC
>DATLIA010000223.1:0-10023 GCA_035540215.1 Actinokineospora sp.
CCACCGAGGCCTGCACGAAGTACACGACGCTCCTCGACGACAAGAAGGCCGAGGACGGCGCGATCATCACCGCCGCGAAGGCCTGCCGTCAGGACCCGAAGCTGGCGCCGACCAAGGGCGCTGACGGCGCCGAGGTCCCGGCCGACCAGTCCGCGCAGCTCGCCGCGCTGACCACGCTGCAGTGTGGTCCCGGCACCAAGGACCCGCTGGTCGGCAATGACGACCCGAAGCTGCCGGTGGCCGCGTGCGACCAGGACGGCAACGAGAAGTTCATCCTCGGCCCGTCGTTCCTCGAGGGCAAGGACATCAGCAACGCCAGCGCCCAGATCGACCAGAGTGGCGTCGGCTACGTGGTCAGCCTGAGCTTCAACAACACTGGCGCGGAGATCTGGTCCAAGTACACCGCCGCGCACGTGCAGCAGCGCGCCGCGTTCGTGCTCGACACCGCGGTCGTCTCCGCCCCGACCATCCAGGGCGTCATCAACGGCGACACCCAGATCACCGGCGGCGAGGGCGGCTTCAAGAGCCTGGAGGCCACGAAGCTGGCCAACGTGCTGAAGTACGGTTCGCTGCCGCTGTCGTTCGACGCGTCGGAAGCTGAGACCGTCTCGCCCACGCTCGGCCTCGCCTCGATGAAGGCGGGTCTGCTGGCGGGTGCCATCGGCCTGCTGCTGGTCTTCGTCTACTGCCTGTTCTACTACCGCCTGCTCGGCGTGCTGATGATCCTTTCGCTCGTGCTCTCGGGCGCTGTGGTCTTCGCGGTGCTGGTGCTGCTCGGCCGCTGGATGGGGTTCACCCTCGACCTGGCCGGTATCGCGGGCTTCATCGTGGCGATCGGTATCACAGCGGACTCGTTTGTCATCTTGTTCGAACGATTGAAGGACGAGATTCGAGAGGGCCGGTCGTTCCGGTCCGCGGTGCCCAAGGCGTGGGTCCGGTCGCGGCGGACGATCCTGTCCGCCGACGCGGTGCAGTTCCTCGCCGCGGCGGTGCTCTACGTGCTGGCCGTCGGGCAGGTGCGCGGCTTCGCGTTCACCCTGGGTATGTCGACCGTGCTCGACCTGGTCGTCGTCTTCCTGGTGACGCACCCGCTGCTGGTGATCGCCTCGAAGTCGAAGTTGCTGTCCAACTCGAAGCTGTCGGGCCTCGGGGCTGTCCAGCGGCCGACCGCGCGCCCCACGGCGCGGGTCGGCGCGGGCACCGCCGCCGCGAAGGAAGTGTGACGACGTGTCTAGCAAGGAAAGCGTGTTCACCCGCCTCTATGTGGGCAACGGCGCGTTCGACATCGTCGGCAAGCGCAAGCGCTGGTACATGATCTTCGGCGGCCTCGTGCTGATCTGCCTGCTGTCGATCACGTTCCGGTGGTTCAACCTCGGCATCGACTTCGAGGGCGGCACGAAGATCTCGATGCCCGCGGCCAGCGCCACGGGTCCGATCTCCACCGAGCGCGTCGAGACCGTGTTCAAGGAGGCCGCGGGCAAGGACCCGTCGGCCGTCCAGCAGGTCGGCGCCGGCGACAACGCGACGATCCAGATCAAGTCCGAGACGCTGTCGGTCGCCGAGGTCACCAAGATCAAGGGCGCCCTGTTCGAGCAGCTCAAGCCGCAGGGACCGGGCGGGGAATCCAGCGTCGCGCAGATCAGCGACAGCGCGGTGTCCGGCAGCTGGGGCGGGGAGATCAGTAGGCAGGCGCTCATCGCGCTGGCCGTGTTCCTCGTGCTGGTGACGATCTTCCTCGCGCTGTACTTCGAGAAGTGGATGGCGATCGCGGCGATGCTGTCGCTGCTCCACGACATCGTGGTGACGGCGGGCGTCTACTCGATCATCGGCTTCGAGGTCACGCCCGCGACGGTGATCGGTCTGCTGACCATCCTCGGCTTCTCCCTCTATGACACTGTCGTCGTGTTCGACAAGGTCAAGGAGAACACCCGGGGCCTGCTCGGACTGACCCGCCGCAGCTACGCCGAGGCCGCCAACCTCGCGCTGAACCAGACCCTGCTGCGGTCGATCAACACCGCGCTCATCGCGCTGCTGCCGGTCATCGGCCTGCTCGTGGTCGGCGTCGGCGTCCTCGGTGTCGGCACGCTGCAGGACCTCGCGCTCGTGCAGGCCACCGGCATGCTCGCGGCCGTGCTGTCGTCGATCTTCCTGGCCACCCCGCTGCTGGTCGACCTCAAGATGCGCGACCCGAAGTACAAGCAGCAGGCCGAGCGGGTCGCGCAGCGCAAGGCCAACCAGGCCCGCAAGGCCGAGCTGGGCGAGAGCCTCGACACCGCCGAGCGGGCCGAGGCCGACCTGGACCTGTCCGACGACGAGGCGGTCAACGCCGAGCTGCGTCGCGAGAAGGCCATGGCCATCGCTTCGAGCGTGCCGTCGCGCACTCCCAAGGCCAGCGACGCCAAGCGCAAGCCCGGTGGAAGGCCGTCGGGCAAGCGGAAGCGCTGACCGCGTGCTCCTGGAGAACGCACTCGCCCTGGTTCGGGAAGTCCCTGACTTCCCGGACCAGGGCGTTCTCTTTCGCGACCTCACCCCGCTGCTGGCCGACGGGGAGGCTTTCCGCGCGGTCGTGGAGGCCCTCGGCCAGGACATTCCGGCCGACGTGACCACGGTCGTGGCGCTGGAGGCCCGCGGATTCCTCTTCGGCGCCGCGTTGGCCGCCCTGCGCGGCTACGGCGTGGTCCCGGTACGTAAACCGGGCAAACTGCCCGCCGTGGCCGACCGGGTCACCTACAGCCTCGAGTACGGCACCGCCACCTTCGAGCTGCCCGAAGGCGCCCTGCGCGCCGGGGAGCGGGTGGTCGTGGTCGACGACGTGCTGGCCACGGGCGGTACCGCCGAGGCAGCCATCGGGCTGGTCGAGCGGGCGGGGGCGAAGGTCGCCCAGGTGTCCGTCGTCCTGGAAATCGGCGCGCTGGGCGGTCGGGAGCGACTAGGCGCTGTTAATTTGAGATCGCTCTTGAGCGTCTGACGAGGGCACTTAAGCGCCCCAGCGGAAGTTCGACACCCGTTCCGGCGTTATTCTCGATACCCGGGCCACATGAGTGACCCGGCGACCTAGTGCCGGGAGCTTGGGTGACCCACGACGTTGACAGCGCGGCGACGGGGGCCGGTGAGCCGCTGACGCCCGCAGGCCGCGAGCCGTCGGCCACCCGTCGCGTCCGTGCCCGCCTGGCCCGCCGGATCACCGCGCAGCGCGCGGCCCCGGTCAAGCAGGTACTCGAACCCCTGGCCGCGGTGCACCGCGAACTGCACCCCAAAGCCGACCTCGCCCTGCTCCAGCACGCCTATGACGTCGCGGAAGAGGCGCACCGCGAGCAGCGGCGCAAGTCCGGCGACCCGTACATCACCCACCCGCTTGCCGTGGCGACCATCCTGGCCGAGCTGGGCATGGACACCACGACGCTGGTCGCTGCCCTGCTGCACGACACCGTCGAGGACACCGACTACTCCATCGACCGGCTGCGCGCCGACTTCGGCGACGAGGTCGCCCACCTGGTCGACGGCGTCACCAAACTGGACAAGGTGCAGCTCGGGTCGGCCGCCGAGGCCGAGACGATCCGCAAGATGGTCATCGCCATGGCGCGTGACCCGCGCGTGCTGGGCATCAAGCTCGCCGACCGGCTGCACAACATGCGCACGATGCGCTTCCTCCCGCCGGAGAAGCAGGCGAAGAAGGCCCGCGAGACGCTCGAGGTGCTTGCCCCGCTGGCCCACCGCCTCGGCATGGCGACGGTCAAGTGGGAGCTGGAGGATCTGGCGTTCGCCATCCTGCAGCCCAAGAAGTACGACGAGATCGTCCGCCTCGTGGCGAACCGGGCGCCGTCGCGCGACACCTATCTGCGCACTGTCGTCGACCAGCTCGGCGCCGACCTGAGCGGCTCGCGGATCACCGCGAAGGTCGAGGGCAGGCCCAAGCACTACTACTCGATCCACCAGAAGATGATCGTCCGCGGCCGCGACTTCGACGACATCCACGACCTGGTCGGCGTGCGGATCCTGGTCGACGACGTGCGCGACTGCTATGCCGCCATGGGCGTGGTGCACGCGCTGTGGCAGCCGATGCCCGGCCGGTTCAAGGACTACATCGCCCAGCCGCGGTTCGGCGTCTACCAGTCGCTGCACACCACGGTCATCGGCCCGGACGGCAAGCCGCTGGAAGTCCAGATCCGTACCCACGAGATGCACCGGACGGCCGAGTACGGCATCGCCGCGCACTGGCGCTACAAGGAGACCAGGGGCACCCACAGCGGCGCCGACGTCGACGAAATGGCCTGGATGCGCCAGCTACTCGACTGGCAGCGCGAGGCCGCCGACCCCGGCGAGTTTCTGGAGTCGCTGCGCTACGACCTGGCCGCGCGGGAGATCTTCGTCTTCACGCCCAAGGGCGACGTGGTCACGCTGCCCGCCGGGTCGACCCCGGTCGACTTCGCCTACGCCGTGCACACCGAGGTCGGCCACCGCTGCATCGGCGCGCGGGTCAACGGCAGGCTCGTCGCCCTTGAGCGCAAGCTCGAGAACGGCGAGGTCATCGAGATCTTCACCTCGAAGGCCGAGGGTGCGGGCCCGTCACGCGACTGGCTGGCCTTCGCCGGGTCGCCGCGGGCGCGGGCGAAGATCAAGCAGTGGTTCGCCAAGGAGCGCAAGGAAGAGGCGATCGAGGCAGGCAAGGACGCGATCACCAAGGAGGTCCGCCGGGTCGGCCTGCCCATGCAGCGCCTGGTGTCGGCCGAGTCGGTCAACGCGCTGGCCCGTGAACTGAGGTATCCCGAGGTCAGCGCCCTGTACGCGGCCGTGGGGGAGGGCCACACCTCCGCCCGCCACGTCGTGCAGCGGCTCGTCGCCCTGCTGGGCGGGGTGGAGCACGCCGAGGACGAGCTGGCCGAGCGGTCCACGCCGTCGACCATCACGCGGCGCCGCAGTTCGGGCGACGCGGGCGTCATCGTCAAGGGCGCCAGCGACATCTGGGTGAAGCTGGCCCGCTGCTGCACCCCGGTCCCCGGCGACGACATCCTGGGCTTCGTGACCCGTGGCGGCGGTGTCAGCGTGCACCGGACGGACTGCACGAACGCCGATGACCTCATGGACTCGCCGGAGCGGCTGCTTGAGGTCGAGTGGGCGCCGTCGGAGTCATCGGTGTTCCTGGTCGCCATCCAGGTCGAGGCGCTCGACCGGCACCGGCTGCTGTCGGACGTGACGAAGGTGCTGGCCGACGAGAAGGTCAACATCCTGTCGGCCACGGTGACCACGTCGCGCGACCGGGTCGCGGTGTCCCGTTTCTCGTTTGAGATGGGCGACCCCAAGCATCTTGGGCACGTGCTCAAGGCAGTCCGGGGTATTGAGGGCGTCTACGACGTCTACCGAGTGACGTCCGCGTCCTAGTCCTATCCAACTGTCCGTTTCGTTCAAGACGATGTCGCCGGGCCGCTCTACGTTTGCCTGGTGACTTCCTTCTCGCTCGCTTCGACGTTCGTCCTGCGCACCGCCCGCCTGATCGACCGGCGCCGGTTCGACTTCCTGTTCGGCTCCGGCACGCCCGATGCCGTCCTGGCCGCGTTGGCGGCTTATCGCAATTCTGACGGGGGCTATGGCAACGCCCTGGAGCCGGACGGCCGCGGCCCGGGAAGCCAGCCTGTGACGGTCCTGACGGCCTTGAACGTCCTGCACGAGGTCGGCGCCACGCCGGAGGGTGTCGGCGACTACCTGGCGTCGGTCACGGCACCGGACGGTGGTGTCCCCTTCGTCCATCCGAACGCGACCGACTACCCGCGCGCGCCGTGGTGGGAAGTGCCCGCGGCCTACGAGGGTTCGCTCCTGCCGACCGCGAACCTGGTCGGTGCCCTGTGGCGCGCCCGCGTCGACCACCCGTGGGTGGCCACGGCGGCCGAGTTCTGCTGGTCCCGAATCGAAGCTCTGACGGACACCCATCCGTATGAGGCGTTGGCCTGCGTGGAGTTCCTCGACCACGCGCCGGATCGTGCTCGGGCCGCCCGCGCGGCCGAGGCGGTCGGGTCGATCGTGCGGTCACGCGGCCTGGTCCGCATAGGAGGCGTGGCGACGGTGCCCGATGGCTACGCGGAAGGCGAACTGCACGATCCCCACGACTACGCGCCGTCGCCGGACAGCCTGGCCTACGCGTGGTTCACCGACGCGGAGATGACCTCAAGCCTGGACGCCTTGGCAGCCGCCCAGGGCGAGGACGGTGGCTGGCGGGTCCGCTGGCCCGCGTGGACCCCGGTGACGGAGTTCGAGTGGGCGGGCTGGATGACCGTGCACGCACTCAAGACGCTGCGCGCCCACGGCCGAGAAGTCCGGTGAGCGTCGTCCCCGCGAGGGCTTTGACCTCGCGGGCCAAGTGCGCCTGATCGGCGAAACCACAGTCGTAGGCCACGTTCGCCGCGGCTCTCCCGGCCCGGATGGACCGCAGCGCCCGGTCGAACCGCAGGACGCGGTGCAGGACCTTGGGCCCGTAGCCGAAGGCGGCCACGCTGCGCCGGTGGAGCTGCCGCTCGCCGATGCCGATCACGTCGGCGATCTCCCGCACCTTCCCGCCGCGCCGGGCGAATCTCCGGATGGCGGCGACGGTCGGGTCCACTTGAGCGGGGAACGCGTCGAGCAGGACCTGGTGCGGGTCGGGGGAGTGAGCCAGCCGCTCGGCCAGCTCGGCCGCGTCGCGCCGGAAGTCGGCGAGGTCCACCCGCCCGTCGCGGATCGCGTCAGCGGGCACCCCGACCGCGACGGCGCCCGGCTCGAACCGGAGCCCCACCAGCGTTCCGGGCGCGCTGGCGCCGACCTGGGCGACGGTGTCCGGACCCGCGACGAACAGGCGGCCGGTCTCTCGATGCCAGATCACGTCGGCGCAGCCGTCAGGCACGATCCGGTGCGTGGCGGGCACGTCCAGGGTTCGCTGCCACACACAGGCTATGCCTGGTCGCGCGGCCGGAAACTCCTGATAGGACATGACACCGACGATGCCACGCGCCACCGACAACGTCAGCTGACGGAGGCGGCCTGGATCTTGACCGGGACCGTGGGGGCGCCGTCCTGCTCGCTGCCCTGCGGGGTGATCCCGCCTGCGGCGACCTTGTCCAGAACAGCGAGACCCGCTTCATCGATCTTGCCGAAGACGGCGTACGTCGGCGGCAGCTTCGAGTCGGCGTAGACCAGGAAGAACTGGCTGCCGCCGCTGTTCTGCCTGCCGGTGTTGGCCATCGCGACCGTCCCGCGTGGGTAGATCACCGTCTCGGCGACGCCCGATGGCACTAGGTCGCCGGGGTTCTCGTCGGGAACCGTGTAGCCCGGGCCACCCGTGCCCTGGCCGGTCGGGTCGCCGCACTGTAGGACCTTGAGGCTGTCGGCCGACGTGAGCCGGTGGCACGGCGTGTCGTCGTAGTACTTCTTCGACGACAGGTGCAGGAAGCTGCGGGTGGTGCAGGGCGCGGTGTCGGTGGCCAGGGTGATCCCGATGGCACCGAGGTTCGTCTTCAGCGTGACCGACGCGGGCGCGTCCTTGGCCCGCTCGGCGGGCTTGCCGACATCGCGCCCGTCCGGCGCGGGCTGCCCCGCGGCGGTGGCGTAGCGGCACGCCTTGCCGTCAGCTGCGGAGGCCGAGCTGGGGGAACTGGCGCTGGTCGACCCAGGGGCGACCGACGCCGACCCGTCCGTGCCGACCGGGTTGCCGCTGGTGGCCGTCGAACAGCCGGTGAGGGCGAGCAGCAGCAGCCCGGTCAGCACGATACGAGACATGTCAGGCGACCGTCACAGTCTTGATGTTGACGGGGTTCTTCGGCGAGCCGTCGCCAGGGGAGCCCTTGCTGACGGTGCCCGTCTTGGCGATCTCGTCGATCTTCTTCAGGCTCTCCGCCTCGACCGAGCCGAACACCGTGTAGTTCGGCGGCAGTTCGGCGGTGCCGTAGACGATGAAGAACTGGCTGCCGTTGGTGCCCTTGTTCGTCTGCGGGTTCTTGCCCGCGTTCGCCATCGCGAGGATGCCGCGGCCGTACTTGATCTCCGGGAAGACCTCGTCGTCGAAGCTGTAGCCGGGGCCGCCGCTGCCGGTGGCCGACGGGTCGCCGCACTGCAGGACCTGGATGCCCTCGGTGGTGAGGCGGTGGCAGGTGGTGTCGTTGAAGTACCCCTGCTTGGCCAGGCTCACGAAGCTGTTGACCGTGCACGGCGCCAAAGCGCGGTCCAGGGTGATCTTCACGTCGCCGACGGACATCCCGATGGTCGCCGCGACGGTGCCCTCGGCGGACACGTTGTCGGTCGGCGGGGCCTGCGCGGGCTTCGAGGCGGGCTTGCCCTCTTCAGCCGGGTAGGCGCACGTGGCCTTCGCTGGCAGCGCGGTCGGGCGCTTGGGCAGCGGGACCGACTCGGTCGGGATGTTCGCCGGGGTGGCGACCGCGTCCGGAGCCGGCTCCGTGGTCGGGGCATCGCTGGCCGCGGGGTCGATCGTCGGGTCGTCGCTGCGGTTGGCCAGCCAATAGATAAGGCCGACCACCAGCACTACGCCCACGACGGTGCCCACGACACCGAAGATCCGACGCTTGCGCGCACGTTCGGCCCGGTTCGCCAGCTGACGTTCCAGCTTGCGCTTGGCCGCCTCTCTGCGCTGCTCGTTGCTCGGCACCTGGCACCCTCCCTGACCTACACGTTCCTGGCAGGCGCGCAGTCTATGGGTGACCCCGGTAAGAACCGTGTGGAGGTACCGCCGACTAGGCTGAGAGTCAGCCAAGAATTCCGTCGACCGGAGGTCCGCCGTGCTTGTCGTGGGGTTCCCGACAGGGGCCTTCCAGGCCAACTGCTTCCTTGTCGCCCCCGCCGCGGGTGGCCCGTGCGTGATCATCGACCCTGGTCAGGACGCCGAGGAACCCATCGCCGACGCCCTGCGTGAGCACAAGCTCTCGCCGGTCGCCGTGCTGCTCACCCACGGACACCTCGACCACGTCTACTCGGTCGCGCCGGTGTGCGACGGCAACGACGTGCCCGCGTGGATCCATCCGGACGACCGCTACATGCTCAGCGACCCGCTGCGCGGCCTGAGCCGGGAGTCGGCCGCGTTCTTCGGCGGCCTGCAGCTCCGCGAGCCCCGCGAGGTCCGCGAGATGACCGATGGCGTCGAGCTCGACCTGGCGGGCCTGAAGATGACCGTCGACCACACGCCAGGACACACCGAGGGCTCTGTCGTGTTCCGCTCGGCCACCGAGGAGGGCGGTCAGCTCCTGTTCGCGGGCGACACGCTCTTCGCGGGCTCGATCGGCCGCACTGACCTCCCCGGCGGCTCGATGGACCGGATGACCGAGTCGCTGCGCACCAAGATCCTCACGCTGGACGACGAGACCGTCGTGCTGCCCGGCCACGGCGGGGCCACGACGATCGGCCGCGAGCGGGTCAGCAACCCGTTCCTCACCGGCATGGTCGACCTCACCGACCCGTCGGCCGCCCACCGCGGCCGGGGCCGGGGCATCTGAGAATGACCGGCCCCACCCCCGAACCCGCGCGCATCCCACTCACCCTCGCCGAGACCTCCCGCCGTCGCGGGTGCGCCGCGGTCGCCATCTCGCTGACCATCGGCGCGGCCCTCGGTGGCGTCGTGGGCCTCATCGGCGGCCGGGTGCCAGGCCTGATCACGGCCGCGGTCGTCGCGGGCCTCCTCGGCCTGCTGACCTGGGCCACCGCCCGCCGCTCGATCTGGCTCGACGGCCACCGCGTGGTCGCCAAGACGATCGGCAGCAAGGCCGTCGACCTGCACGTCGTCGACCGCCTCGAACTGATCGTCACCGACGTGCGCGGCGTGCGCACCATCGGCCTGCTGATGGCCGAGAAGCGCAAGACCATCAACCTGTCGCTCGCGGTCTACTCGGGCACGGGCGGCCGCGAACTCGGCATCCTCGCGCTGCGCAGGCTGGCCGACGCGCTGGCGGGCAGCTCCAACACCGCGGGCCTGGTGTTCTCCCAGCTCCTCGTCGCCCAGTTGCGCGCCGAGGCCAGGGGAGAGGCGGCGCCGGAGCGCCCGCTGTTCCAACT
>DATLIA010000224.1:0-34099 GCA_035540215.1 Actinokineospora sp.
GGTCGGAGATGGTCGCGGACTCGGGCTTGCCGACCGTGCTCTTCCAGTGCGTGAAGTACTCGGGATCCACGGTCACCAGCGCGGCGATGTACTTCTCGCCGTCGCCGACCACCATGGCCTGCCCGACCAGCGGGTGCGACGCGATCCGGTCCTCGATGACCGCGGGCGCGACGTTCTTGCCGCCGCTGGTCACCAGGATCTCCTTCTTGCGTCCGGTGATCGCGAGGAAGCCGTCGGCGTCCAGCGAGCCGATGTCGCCGGTCGCGAACCACTCGTCCCGCATCGTGTCCGCGGTGGCGGTCTCGTTGTTCCAGTACCGGTCGAAGACCACGCCGCCCTTGATGAGGATCTCGCCGTCGTCGGCGATGCGGATGGTCACGCCGGGCAGCGGGTGGCCGACGGTGCCCGCCTTGAAGTTGCCCGGCGCGTTCACCGTCGACGCCGCGGTGGTCTCGGTCAGGCCGTAGCCCTCCAGCACGACAAGGCCGATGCCGCGGAAGAAGTGGGTGAGCCGCAGGCCGAGCGCCGCGCCACCGGAGATCGCGTACTTCGCCTTGCCGCCCATCGCGGCGCGCAGCTTGCTGTAGACGAGCTTGTCGAAGACGGCGTGCTTGATCTTCAGGCCCAGTCCGGCCTTGCCCTCGGCCTCGCTGTAGGCGATCGCGGTGGCGGCGGCGGCGTCGAAGATCTTGCCCTTGCCCGCCGCGTGCGCCTTCTGCCGCGCGCCGTTGTAGACCTTCTCCAGCACGTACGGCACGGAGAGGATGAACGTCGGCTGGAAGCTGCCCAGGTCCTCCAGCAGCTTCTTGACGTCGGGGCCGTGGCCCATGGTGGCCCGCGCGTACACGCAGCCGACCTCGACCATGCGGCCGAAGACGTGCGCGACCGGGAGGAACAGCAGCGTGGTCGGCTCCTCGTCGCTGCCGATGCCGCGGAAGAGCGGGCCGAGGACGTCGGTGGCGCCCGCGCACTCGGCGAAGAAGTTGTCGTGGGTGAGCACGCAGCCCTTGGGCTGGCCGGTCGTGCCCGAGGTGTAGATGATCGTGGCGACGTCGGCCTTCTTGACCGCGGCCCGCCGCGCCTCGACGGCGTCGACACCGGTCTCGGCCCCCGCCGCGACGATCGCGTCGATGGCGCCGTTCTCGATCTGCCACACGTTCGTGAGCGTGGGCAGGTCGGCGCGCACGCTCTCCACCCGGCCCAGGTGCTCGTCGGTCTCCACGATCACCGCGACCGAACCCGAGTCCGACAGGATCCATTGGATCTGCTCGGCGGAGGACGTCACGTAGATCGGCACCGGCACACAGCCCGCGGCCCAGACAGCGAAGTCGAGCAGCGTCCACTCGTAGCGCGTCGCCGCCAGGATCGCGACCCGGTCACCCGCGCCGATGCCCGCCCCGATGAGCCCCTTGGCCACGTCGTCGACCTCGGCGACGAACTGCGTCCAGGTGACATCGCGCCACTGGCCACCGTCCTTGCGCCGGAACGCGACACCGTTGGGCGCCTCCTTGGCGTTGGTGTAGATCAGGTCGGCCAGGCCGCCCGCCTCTTCTCGCCAAGCGACAGCAGGGACGGCGAACTCGCGCATGAGCTACTCCTCCGGGCACACACCGAGGGGCTCGTCCAGGTCACCGGCACCCGGCCTGGACGGCTACCTATCGGTAACTTTGTCGGTATCTTGCCTGTCACACCTTCTGACGGCTAGAGGATGATGACAAATCGGTATATCTCAGGCATCGCCGCGGCGATACTCGTGCGGTGACGATCCGGGTGTATTACGAGGCCTGGCAGCTGGAGTGCTGCGGTGATCCGTTCCAGGTGGGCGACGAGGTCTCCTGGCGGCTCGTAGCGTCCGATCTGCCCTTCGACCTGCGGGAACTCGTCGGATCCGAGGTCGAGGAACCGCAGTGGACCGAGGAACACCACGGGGATGGCGATGGTGTCGCGGCCACGAGGGCGCGAGTGATCGGGATCCAGGTGCTGGTCTGCGAGCACACCATCGACCCGAATACCCGATGGGCTGAACGGGTCCCCGGAACCGGCAGGCTCATCCCCGTCCGCTACGCCAACGGCCACGACCCGGGCGACGGCGAGTTCGAGGGCCACGTGGTCGACCTCGACCCGTTCACCCCGTAGCGGGCTCAGGCGGACCGAGGTGGGTCGACAAGTTCGATGCCGATCGCCACGACTCCGAGGGCTTCGCGCTCCGGCGGGTAGATCTGGCGGATGTTGGCCAGTTGATCCTCGCGGGTCGCGAGGGGATTCACCGAGCTGACGGCCTCATGATCGAACATCTCGTCGAAGCTGGTGTAGCGGGCGACGCGGGTGACGCGGGTGAGGACCTCGTCGCCTTGGCAGCGGAAACGGATGAGTGACCCGGCTTTGATCTTCTTGCGGCTGGAGTCGTTCACGCGGATCTCGGTGGTCTTGCGGCCGGTGGCGATGAGGTCGAAGTACCGCTTGTAGATACCCATCTCGTGGGCGCGAACGGGCAGAGTGACCTGGCGGGCGGAGGTTGGTTCGAGGGCTGCGTTGTCGACCTCGACCCACGCGGATTCGGCCGCGGCTCGGAGATCTCCCTCGCCGAATACGGCGTCGAGCGGCTGGCGTTCGGCCGGGCGCGCGAGCGACCAGACAGTGATGTCGGCCCGGCGTGGATGGGCTACCGCCCGGACCACTCTCCATCCCTGCCGGCGGTAGTAGCGAATCAGCCCACGGTTAGCGCCCTGATCGTCGGTGAGCACCCCGCGCCGCACCCAGTGATGGCCCTGGCGTGCGGCGTGGTCGAGCGCCCAGAACGCGATGACCATGCCGACGCCTTGCCCCGCCCGAATTGGGTCGGTGATGGTGGACAGGAGGAACGTTGCCGGGTCGGCGCGTTCCTGCTCGGTCCATCCCAATGTGGGTGTGTCCGTCGAGGCCGTCGTGCAGCCGAGGATGACGCCATCGGTGTCGACAAGCACCCAGACATCCGTGCCAGGCTCGGCGACCTGTTGCCCATGGTGATCAGCAGCGTCGGCGAGTCCTCGCCAACGGTGATGTCCGTGGTCGCGCATCCACTCGGCACGGCGACGGACGAGCGCGGCGAGCGGGTCGCGGTCGCCGGGCTCTCCCGGTCGCATCACGAACACAGCGTTCCCTCTCGGTCGACGCCCCGTGTGTCGGTGAGCGCGCGCAAGGCCAGTTCAAGCGACAGCACCGCGAACACCTTCGTTTCGATCGGCGCGCCGTTGCTCATCCGCTCGTGGGCGGCTCGCAGGGCGTCGCCGTCGACGTAGCCGAGATCGACGGTGATCGCGTCGGGGCTGAACGGGTCACCGGAACCGGCAGGGCTCGACCCCTCGTAAGGCGCCGTTGTCGGCCGTCTCAGTGGTCGCCTTCGCGGATGTCTTCGAGGAAGGTCCCGAATGCGGCGCCGTCGAACACGAGCGCGGGGCCTGTGGCGTTCTTCGAGTCCCGAACAGCCCGCAGGCTGTGAACGTCGGCGACCTCAACGCAGTTCTCGGCGCCCGAACTACGCGAAGACTTGCGCCAAGTCGCATCAATGGGGAACAGGGTCGGCATGGTTCGTCCTCCTACAGTTCGGTGATTCGGCGACGGATCAGCGACAGTGTCGCCTCGGGCGACAACGCGGCGGCGCGCAGGTTGTCAAAGGCAAGGGTGTAGACGTGTAGGTGCTCGCGGCCCAGGTAGTCCGAGCCGGTGAGTCCTTCGACATACACCAGGCCTGGACGGCCCTCGATCAAGGTCACGATCGTGAAGGTGACGCCGTGCACGCTGTGCGCGCCTGCCTCAAATGGGAGTACCTGAACATGTACCCGCGATGACTCGGCCAGCTTGATGATGTGTTCGAGTTGGCCACGCAGAGTCTCCGGTCCGCCGATCTGGCGGTGTAGCGCTTCCTCTCCGACCACGAGCCACAGCCGCGTGCTTTCCGTTGAGGTGATCCGCTGGGCACGCTGCACTCGCTCGTCGACCATGCGGTCGACCTCGGCGGGCGAGACGGTGACGGACCGAGTGAGGATGGCGCGGGCGTAGTCGGCTGTTTGAACGGTGCCCGGAAACGTGTCGCCATAGAAGATCTTCAGCTCAGCGGCCGCGCGGACCAACGATACGTACTTCGCCGCCCATTCGGGTACACGTGAGGGCGGCAGCTTTCGGCGGGCTTCACTCGCGAGTGCGTGCAGGCGCTGTTCGATCTCTTGGCCGATCGAGTAGATCTTTACAGCGATCCCAAGGTCTTTCGAACTGACGAGCAGGTCGCCTTGCTCGATCTTCGACAGCTTGCCCGCGTACCACCCAAGCGCCTTCGTCGCGTCGGCAGTAGACAGTCCGCACGCCTCCCGCGCATCACGAAGATTCGCACCGAGCAAGATCCGCTGGACGGCTGGGCCGGGATCGCTCTGGGTCATGTGGGCAAGTTTGCCCGAACTCCGTGACTCCCCGTACATAACCCCTACCCCTTTCGAGTGCAAGTCGGATTGCTGGCAAGTTGCACTTGAATTTCAAGTGTAAGTTCAGGTGAGTCGAGCTTGCCGGTCAACCTTGGACGGAGTGGGGATGGCTGTTTCTGTCTTCGAGATAGTGGCGGTTGCCGTGGTCGCGCTGTGGTTTCTCGGTCGGCTCGCAATGGCCTTGTGCGACTGGCGCAAGTTCTCGCTGGACACGCGCGTAGCCGACGGAGTCGAGCCGTGAGCCCGCACCCGGTGTTGGCTCGTCTGCGTGAAGCAGGGTTCGGTGTGGTGCCCGTGCTGAATCATCACGGCGGCGACACCGGCCTTGTCGCCTGGCGACGTGATCCGCTCGCTCTCGTCCTGGTGACGGCCTGGTCGGACGAACTCGCGTTCGCTGCCCGCGCACCAAGAGATCGGGACTGGTCGAGGCCGTTCGCTTCGACGGACGGTGCTCGATACGGCGCGACGTCTTTCGCGGAGGTCGTGGAGCAGGTCCTGAGGGGCCGTCATCGACAGTCTGACGAGACGATGGCAGCCGCCGAGTGCACCCAGTTCACAGGACGGGTGCGATGAACAGCACCGACGATGCCCTGCGAGCGTTGGTACGCGGCGGTTTCCGTTCGATCTCCCTGCCTGAGCAGATGATGTTCACTCGGGGCTGGGACGCGCCCTTTACCGACGTTGTCCAGGTGCGTGGCGAGCACGACGTGACGGCGGTTCGTTCGTCCGACTGTGACGCCGACGGTGACCTGTTCGCGGCCGATGCCTTGGTGTGGAAGGCGGAGGGCGACCTCGTTGAGGTCGTCGCCGACCTGCTTGCACTCCCCGCGCCCGGCGCGCCCGGCGCTCCGGCTCGAATCATCCGCGCGCCAAGCCAGTTGTGGACGCCCGCTGATAGCGCGTCCTTGCTGCTCGGTCTGGTCCCGTTTCCCTGATGTGAGGTCAACATGTCGCTGTTCGACGTCGCGGTTCTGTTTCTGGTGGTCGCAGTGGCGGTCACGCTGGCCTACTACTTGCGCCCGTCTCGTGGTGCGCATGGAAACCCCACCGGTGCGGCAACGACAGTCGCGTCGCTGCGCGCCAGTGCGGAGCATGATCGCGCGAACCTGCGCCGGTCTATGGGTCCGGTCGGTGACCGGTACAGCCTCTTGTGCGGCCACGACCTCGTCCCGAGGGAGTTGGTTGCCGCCTGACTACCTCGCCAATCCGATATAGGACAGGGAGAAGCCCGTGCACTCGCTCATCGCCGCCGGGCACACGGTGGTTCAAGCCGAGCAGTGGGTCAGCCGAACCCGCGCCTGGGCGAGCGGCACGCGACCAGCGCTGGATGTTTTCGCTCGCGCGAATGTCGATATGTGGGCTGACATCGCCAACGCCGACCCTGAACCGTGGAAACAGCGGATGGCTTACGCCGCAAAGCAATGGGCTGACGCACGCCTTGCCCGGGCGTCCCGTTAGACAGGCCGAAGGCCCCGTCCGGGGGAACGGGGCCTTCGGGTTGGTGCGTGCAGCAGGGTTCTGGTGGGAACTCTTAGAAGGTCAGGTTGAACGCGTCGATGTAGCCGGTGTCGTAGGACGCGACGTCCTGGACCTTCAGCTTCCACGTGCCGTTCGCGACCTCGGTCGAGGCGTTGACCGTGTACGTCGCGATCACATTGTCCGCCGAGTCGCTGCCCGAGGAGTTCTTCAGCCGGTACAGCGACCCGTCCGGTGCCACGAGGTCGATGACCAGGTCGCCACGCCACGTGTGCTTGATGTCGACGCCGACCTTGAGGGTGGTCGGGGCGTTGCCGGTGACGCCGGAGACGGCCAGGTTGCTGAAGACCGCGGCGCCGGGGGAGTCGGGGATGGTGACGTTGTTGAGGTTCTCGAAGTACTTGCCGGGCGGCGGGGGCGGCGTCGTGCCGCCGAGTTCGTCACCCTTGGCCTTGATCGCCGCGGACAGGGCGCTGACCTGGGCGTACACGCCGTACTTGTTCGGGCGGGCGCAGCCTTCGCCCCAGGAGACGATGCCGATCTGGACCCAGTTGTTGTTCGCGTCGCGGCGGACCATGGGGCCGCCGGAGTCGCCCTGGCAGGTGTCGATGCCGCCCTGGGCCAGGCCCGCGCAGATCTCGACCGCGTCGATCAGGCCGGAGTAGCTGCCGCCGGAGGCTTTGCAGGTGGCGTCGGAGACGAAGGGGACCTTGGCCTTGAGCAGGTAGCGCTGCTGCGCGCCGCCCTCGGTGGCCGAGCCCCAGCCCATGATGTCGAAGGTGCCGTTGTCGTAGGCGTTGGTCATCGCGATCGGCAGGGTGGCCGCGCCGGTGATCGGGCTGGACAGCTTGATCATGGCCCAGTCGCCGCCCGCGGAGGTCGAGTAGCCCGGGTTGCGGTAGACGTAGGAGGAGGTCCGGGTAACCCGGCTGGGGCTCTGCAGGTCGACGACGCCGTAGGTGGCGGTGATCGAGGTGTTGTTGCCGGTGCCGCTGACGCAGTGCGCGGCGGTCAGCACGACCGACTCGCTGTACATGGCGCCGCCGCAGCCCATCGAGAGGCGGACCATCCACGGGAACTCGCCCTGCGCGGCGGGCGTGCCGCCGACGACCTGCGGGCTGACGTCGCCCGGCTGGTCCGACGGCGGGGTGGCCTGCGCCTGCCCGAAGGCGGTGCCGACCATGGCCGCCGTACCTATGGCGACCAGGAGTGTCTTGCGTAACTTCCTCACCCAGTTGCGCTCGATCACGGTGGAGTCCTTTCACACGACCACTTGATGCGGGTTGTGGTGCCAAACCGGGTCGTCAGGGGCCCGGTTCGTTCGTGGCGCCCCGGGGCGGGGATGCGGCCCCACCCCGGAGCGGGATCAGACACGTGACTCAGCGATCAGCTCAGAACGTCAGCTTCCAGCTGTCGATGTAGCCGGTGTCGTAGCGGGCGACGTCCTGGACCTTCAGCTTCCAGGTGCCGTTGGCGACCTCGGTGGACGCGTTGACCGTGTAGCTCGCGATCACGTTGTCCGCCGAGTCGTTCGACGACGAGTTCTTCAGCCGGTAGGCCGTGCCGTCGGGCGCGACGAGGTCGATGACCAGGTCACCGCGCCAGGTGTGCTTGATGTCGACGTCGACCTTGAGGGTCGACGGGGCGTTGCCGGTGACGCCGGAGACGGTGACGCTGCTGGTGACCGCGGCGCCCGCGTCGGTGATGTTGACGTTGTTGGCGTTCTCGAAGACCTTGCCGGTCGGCGGGGGCGTGGTGCCGCCGCCGAGGTCGGCCGCCGCCGCGGCGATGGCCGCGGCGAAGGTGCTCACCTCGGTGTAGATGCCGTACTTGTCGGGGCGGGCGCAGCCGGAGCCCCATGACACGATGCCGACCTGGACCCAGTTGTTGTTGGCGTCGCGGCGGGCCATGGGGCCGCCGGAGTCACCCTGGCAGGTGTCGACGCCGCCTTCCTTGTAGCCCGCGCAGATGCTGTCGGACTTCACGAGGTTCGGGTACGACGCTTGCGCGGTGCAGGTGGTGTCGTCCACGAACGGCACCTTCGCCTTGCTGGCGTAGCGGTTCATGGCGTTGCCGCCCTCGGACGTGCCGCCCCAGCCCACGATGTCGAACGTGCCGTTGTTGTAGGCCGTGGTCGTGGTGATGGGGAGCAGCGCCGCACCGGTGATCGGGGCGTTGAGCTTGACCAGCGCCCAGTCCTTGCCGGTGGTCACGCCGGTGAAGCCGGGCGCCGAGTGCACGTAGGTCGACGTCCGGGTGATCCGGGCCGGGTCCTGCCGGTCGACGACGCCGTAGATGACGCTGATGCTGGTGTCCGGCCCGGTGCCGTCGAGGCAGTGCGCCGCGGTGAGCACGATCTGCTCGGTGTACATCGCGCCGCCGCAGCCCATGGACAGGTGGACGAGCCAGGGGAACTCGCCCTTGGTGGCCAGGGTGCCGCCGACGACCTGCGGGGAGACGTCGCCGGGCTGCGACGACGGCGGGGCGGCGGCCGCTTGGCCCACCGTCGTCGCCAGAGCGGTGGCGAGGCCCGCTGCCAAGAGGCTCGCCTTGAAGAGAGTCTTTCGCACGTTGATCCTTCCGTGGCCGTCCACAGTGGAACGCAGGGGTGTGGGCGGCCGCGTTTGTCGTTTACTTCCCAACCACCTGGGACTGGTGGTCGCCAAAGGGGAACGGAACCCCGATATGGAGGTGCCCCGGGCCGAGATCACGCATCGACCCGGGGCACATCACGGTGCTGCGGGGGAACTCCGTTCGATCAGAAGGTGAGCTTGAAGTTGTCGATGTAGCCGGTGTCGTAGCGGGCGACGTCCTGGACCTTCAGCCGCCAGGTGCCGTTGGCGACCTCGGTGGACGCGTTGACCGTGTAGCTGGCGATCACGTTGTCGGCAGAGTCGCTCGACGAAGAGTTCTTCAGTCGGTACAGCGATCCGTCCGGTGCCACGAGGTCGATGACCAAGTCACCGCGCCACGTGTGCTTGATGTCGACGTCGACCTTCAGCGTCGCCGGGGCGTTCCCCGTGACACCCGAGACCGCCACGTCGCTGAACACCGCGGCGCCGGGGGAGTCGGGGATGGTGACGTTGTTGGCGTTCTCGAAGACCTTGCCCGGCGGCGGGGGCGGGGTGCCGTCGCAGGTCTGGCCGATCGAACGTTTCGGGCAGTCGGCGTAGTCGAGCAGGTAGAGCACCGACTCCTTGTTGCGGGAGGTCTCGCGGGCGATGATCTCGTCACCGGGGTAGAAGCCACCGTTGCCGCTGGCCGGGAACATCTCGAAGGTGTAGCCCCAGATCTTGTAGACGCCCCACAGGTAGTCGTCGATCGTGCCGTCGGTGATGTAGAGGTCCGAGGCCTGCTCCGGGGTGTAGCCGTTCTTCTGCGCCATGGCGGTGCCCATGGTCCGGAAGATCTGCTCCTCCGTGGCGTCAAGGCCGGGCGCGGTGTTGTCGTAGGTCCAGCCGAAGGGCCAGAGCACGAGCTCGCTGTAGGTGTGGAAGTCGATCGCGACGCTGATCTGCTGTACGCCACCGACAACCCGGCTGCGCACGAAGTCGGCGAGGACCTTGACCTCCTTGGCCGACTCGGCGGCCGTGCCGCGGTAGGTCTCCGAGCTGGTGCTGCCGGAGGAACCGCCACAGCAGCCCCACTTGTAGTCCCAGTTGCGGTTCATGTCGGTGCCGACGTAGGAGGAACCGGCGTTGGGCTGCCGGTTCTTGCGCCAGCTCTTGTACGAGCCGGTGGAGATGTCGAACTCGCCGCCGTCGGGGTTGACGTCCGGCATGATCCAGATCTCGCGGGTGTCGACCAGGCCCTTGATCCGGGCGTCGGTGGCGTAGCCCTGGGTGAAGGTCTTCACCAGGTACAGCGCCATTTCCACCGTGAGGTGCTCGCGAGCATGCTGATGGTGGGTGAACAGGACCTCGGGCTCGGCCTCGTCGGTGGCCACGTTGTCGGAGATCTTGAACGCCAGGATGTCGCGGTTCTCGTAGGACTTCCCGATCACCTGCTTGGAGATGATGCTCGGGTAGGTCGCCACCGCGGTGTTCAGCTCGGACACCATCTCGGCGTAGTTGTGGTAATTCGCGTCAGCGCCGGGGAAGTCGTTGATGCCGTTGGCGCCCTGCGTGCCCTGGGTCAGGGCGGGGGCGGCCTCGGCTTCGACGGTGAAGCCCTGCGCGCGGATCTTGGCGACCTCGCCCGGGGTCGCGGTGATCAGCAGCCGGGAGTCCTCAGTGCCGTTGACGGCCGCGCCGGTCGCCGCGATGGCGCTGCGCTGCTGGGCCGTCTTGACGCCGTTGACGTGGTACTCGGCGGATGCGCGGGCGGCCTTGTCGGCCTTCTCACCGGTCGCGGAGCCGCCGTTCATCGAGATGACCATGGCGAAGGCGGCGAGCGCCCCGACCGTGACGGACAGACGTTTGCGATTCACGCGTGCCTCCTGCAAGGAGTGCCGGCGCGCCGACACTGGAGGTGTGCCGGACAGTCGGGACGAAACCCAGGTGGGTGCCCTCACGACCCTTCTGTCCGGTATGACCTGTCGAATATCCACTGGTGGCGACGGCCATCACAAGGCTACGAATGAATGCCATTCTTCCCGTTTATTTCACACTTGTTTTACGCCGGTCAGCGCACGCCAAGCTTGTGAAGCAGCCGCAACGACCGCGTCATGATCGCGGTGTAGCGGCTGTACGGGAGTGCTTTGGGCGGCGGGATGACCTGGATCCGCTGCACCGTCAGGTTTTGCGACTCGGTGTATTTCAACAGTCCTTCCACACCGTGGCGCCTGCCGAGCCCGGAGCTGCCCATGCCGCCCATCGGGGCGTCGATGCTGGCGTACGCGGCGGCGTGGCCGTCGTTGACGTTGACTGTTCCCGCGCGCAACCGGGCGCCGACGGCCTTGGCCCGGTCGACGTCGCGGCCGTAGACACTCGCGTTGAGACCGTAGGGGGTGTCGTTGGCCATGGCGACGGCTTCGTCGTCGTCGCGGACGGGGTAGATCGCGACCACGGGGCCGAAGGTCTCCTGGGCATGGCAGAGCATGTCCGGGGTGACGTCGGTGAGAACGGTCGGCTCGTAGAACGCGGGCCCGATGTCGTCGCGCGCCGTCCCTCCGATGTGGACGGTGGCGCCCTTGGCCCGCGCGTCGTCGACGTGTTCGGCGACGGCCTTGCGCTGCCGGGTGGAGATCAGCGAGCCGACGTCGGAGCGGTAGTCGTATCCGGCGCCGACCTTGAGTTTCCCGGTCGCGGCGACGAAGCGGCCGACGAAGGTGTCGTAGACAGACTCGTGGACGTAGATCCGCTCGATGTGCATGCACAGCTGGCCGGTGTTGGCGAAGGCACTGGTCACCCCGCCCGCGACGGCCAGATCGATGTTGGCGTCCGGCAGCACGACCATCGGGTTCTTGCCGCCGAGTTCGAGTGAGCAGCCGATGAGCCTGCCGGTCGCCCGCGCGCCCACCTCGGCGCCGGTCCTGGTCGACCCGGTGAAGCCTACGTAGTCGGCCGCGTCGACCAGCGCGCCGCCGACGACCGGCCCGTCTCCGATGACCACGGTGATCAGGCCGTCCGGCAGGCCCGCGCGGTAGAGCAGATCGACGCCGAACAGCGGGCTCAGCGCGGTCTGGGTGTCGGGCTTGAGAACCACGGCGTTGCCCGCCATCAGCGCCGGGATGGAGTCGGAGATCCCCAGCGCGAAGGGGAAGTTCCACGGCGAGATGATCCCGACGACACCCTTGGGCACGCGCAGCTCGGTCGTCTGGATGGCGAAGGGCATCATGCCTTTGCGCTTGCGCGGCCGCAGCAGCCTGGGCGCGGCCTTGAGGTAGTGCGCGGTGGTGATCGCGGGCTCGATCAGGTCCTCGAAGGCGTAGCGGCGGGCCTTGCCGGTCTCGGCCTGGATGAGGTCGGCGATGGTCTCGCGGTTGTCGAGCACGAGCTTGTGGAACTTCTCGAAGACCGCCATCCGCTCCCGCGGGTCCGTCGCGGCCCAGGCCGCCTGCGGCCCGCGCGCGGCGGCCACCGCGTCGGCGACGTCGTGCTCGGTGGAGCACGGCAGGGTCGCCAGGGTGGCGCCGGTGAACACCTCGACGGTGGACACCGTCGCGTCGGTCGACGCGGCGACGTGCCGGGACAGCCGGGCCACGAGCTCCGGGGTCACGGTCGCGGGCGGGGTCATGCGGTCTCCTCCGCTCCGGGCGCGCTGTGCGCGGCCCGCTGTTCGTAGTCGCGCCGGTCGGCCGACCCGGCGGCGTCGAGGAAGAGTCGTTCGGCGCCCATCCGCCGGGCCAGCCACTCGGTGAACCCGCGCGGCACGAACGCCGACGCGCGTACCGCCCGCCCCGCCGACCTGGGCACGTACACCTCAGGTCGGGGTGAGCGCAGCACCCCGACGACGGCTGCGGCGACGTCCTGGGCGGTGACCACCTTGACGCCCTTGCTGTCCTTGAGGCCCGCGGCGAGCTCGGTGCGCACGATGCCGGGCAGCACGCAGGACACCTCGACCCCGCTGCCGAGCATCTCCTGGCGGACGGCCTCGGTGAACCCGACGACGGCGAACTTCGTCGCGCAGTAGGTGGCGCCTGCCGCGACCGGCAGCCTGCCCGCCACGGACGCGACGTTGACCACGTGCCCGGTGGCCCGCGGCCGCATCCGGCGCACGGCCTCCCGGGTCCCGTGGATCACCGCGTGCAGGTTGACCGCCAGCTGCGCGGTGGTGACCTGGTCGGACTCGTCCTCGATCAGCCCGATCGGCATGATCCCGGCGTTGTTGACCAGCACGTCGACCGGCCCGATCTCGGCTTCGACCTGGTCGAGGAACGCGGTGAAGGCGGGCCGGTCGGACACGTCCAGCCGCAGGCCGTGGGCGTTGGCGCCCAACTCGGCCGCGGTACGGACCGCCAGATCGCCGTCGAGGTCGCCGATCACCACCTTGACCCCGGCGTGCACCAGCTCGGCGGCGACGGCCGCCCCGATGCCGCGGGCACCGCCGGTGACCACGGCGACCTTGCCCATCAGTGGACGTGCTTCGCGCGCCATCGGCCGCTCCTCGTCGTCGGACCAGACCAGAAACGTAACCCGTTCTAGTGGTGCGGTACAGAACGTTGGTGGGTATCGGCCGGTCCACGGCGCCGCTGACAAGGCGCAGGGACAGTCGCGTACTGGTTGTACGTGGCTGTTCCTGCAACGCGGTCAGCGGTGTCGTGGGCCGGTCGAGACCCCGTCAAGGTTCTGTGCCGTGCCACTAGTTTCGTCTGCCAGCGTCGAGCCGCTTCAAAAGATAGGTAGGGATACGTAGTGCTCCCTGGGTTGTTCCGGTCCGACCGCCGCAGCATCGTTGTCCCCGGCGGATCGCAAACCCTGCTCCGTGATTCGCCCGTCCGTTGAACCGGGCGAGTGAGGATAGATGTGGCGTTGTCACCGGATAACCCCGGTGACAACGTCAATAGAGCGGGGAGGGGGACGCACACGCCCTCGTCTCCCTCCCCGCTGGGGCACTATTTCTTCACCATTTGACAATCCAAGCCGCGCGGTCCTCACGCTCGCGGCATTCCTATCGCGGTGATTGTGTCCTTCGGCACCGGACATGCGCGGACCTGCCCAGATGCGGGGGTCAGGTCCCGTGCCCCGCGATCGATATGGCGGGGAGGCCGTTCCATCGCAGGGGGCGGCCTCCCCGTTTTCCCATTTCCCATAAATCGGAAGAATTCCTGCGGTTCGCGGTATTTGCGAGTTTATGGACCGGTCGGCGCAATTTATCCCCGAGATAGCGTCAGGGCATGGTTTCGGCGGCCGGGAACGCACATTATCGGCAGTGCACCTGGGGCTACCCTGTACCGCGCCGCCCGGCGCGGACGCCCCCTGAGTTGTTCGGAGGAATCCGTGTTCCTGCGCTCAAACACCCGGCTGCGGCGCTCCGCCGCGGCCGCGGCCATCGCCTTCGGACTGGTGGTGACGCCCGCCGGTATCGCGATGGCGACACCAGCGGGCGCGGCGGGCCTGGCCGCGCCCGCGTCGGCGGCCGCCATCCCGACCGGCACGCGCGCGTACTTCGTCATCACCGATCCCGCCAACATCCAGGCGGGCAAGACGGCCGTCACCAACAGCGGCGGCACGGTGTGGAACTCGTGGGACGCGATCGGCGTCATCGTCGCGCACGCCACGGCGAGTGACTTCAAGTCCAAGGTGCGCGCGGTCTCCGGCGTGCAGTTCGTCGGCGCCACCCGCACCACCGACGTGCCGACCAACGCCGACAACCCACCGATCCCGAGCAACAACGCGGGTCAGAACCTGGGCACCGAGGCCGTCGGCTGGGACGTCAAGCAGCTCAAGGCCGACCAGGCCTGGTCCACCGCGAACGGCAGCGGCGCGACCGTGGCCATCCTCGACACCGGCGTCAACGACCAACACAAGGACCTCGCGCCGAACTTCGACGCCGCCAAGTCCGCGTCCTGCGCCTACGGCAAGGTCGACAAGCGCTCGGGCGCCTGGCGCAGTGTCGGCTCCAGCGGCCACGGCACGCACGTCGCGGGCTCGGTCGCCGCGGCCAAGGACAACGGTGGCATCGTCGGTGTCGCGCCCGGGGCCAAGATCGCCTCGATCCGCGTCGCCGAGCCCGCCGCCGAACTCTTCTTCCCGGAGAACACGGTCTGCGCGTTCATGTACGCCGTCGAGGTCGGCGTGGACGTCACCAACAACAGCTACTGGACCGACCCGTGGTACGGCCTGTGCGCCAACGAGAACGACGGTGACCTCAAGGCCATCGAGGTCGGCGTCCGCCGCGCGGTCAACCACGCCAGCAACGCGGGCATCGTGAACCTGGTCGCCGCGGGCAATGAGAGCAAGGACTACGCCAACAAGGGTTCGACCTCGCTGAGCCCGAACGACTCGACGCCGAAGAACCGCACCGTCACCGGCTGCCCGCTGATGCCGCAGGAGGCCGAGGGCTCGACCGTCGTCTCCGGCATCGACCAGCAGGGCAACCGCTACAGCGGCTCCAACTACGACACCAACGGCGCCGTCGACGTGACCGCGGCCGCGGTCAACGTCAACTCGACCTCGGTCAGCGGCGGCTACCAGCAGATGACCGGCACGTCGATGGCGTCGCCGCACGCCGCGGGCATCGCCGCGCTGATCAAGAGCGCCTTCCCCAGCCTCAAGGGCAAGGACATCGAGAAGAAGATGAAGGAGTGCTCGGGCACCTACACCGACGCCAAGTACTACGGCGCCGGCCTGCCCGACGCGACCAAGTGCGTCTCCGGTGGCACCCCGCCGCCCGGCGGCACCTCGTGGTCCAACGACACCGACGTCCAGATCACGGACAACAACACCGCTGTCACCTCGTCGGTCAACGCCAACGGCACCGTGACCCCGTCGGCGACCTCCAAGGTCGCCGTCAACATCGTCCACACCTACCGGGGTGACCTGGTGATCGAGCTGGTCGCGCCGGACGGCTCGGTGTACCCGCTCAAGGCGGCCAAGGCCGACGACGCCGCGGCCAACGTGAACGAGACCTACACGGTCAACCTGTCCTCGGAGACGAGTTCGGGCGAGTTCAAGCTGCGGGTGCGCGACGCGTACTCGTTCGACTCGGGCTACATCAACTCGTGGAACCTGACCATCGCTTGATGAACACAGCTTGATGAAAGCCGATTGATTGACGCAGAACCCTTGCCCTTCCGTCGGATCCTCGGCGGGAGGGCAAGGGCGTCAGCCGAAGTCCTCGGCCTGCAGCTCCGCGCGCGACGTGACGCCGAGCTTGCGCAGGACCCTGGCCGCGTGCTGCTCGACCGTGCGCGGCGACAGGAACAGCACGTCGGCGATCTCCCGGTTGGTGTGCCCGCCCGCGAGGAGGCGGGCGACCTCGTGCTCACGGGGAGACAACTCGTTGCCGTATCCGCGTCTGCCACGCCGTGACGGCTTGGCGCCGCCGACCCCGCGCAGCAGGTGCCTGCACCGGGCCGCGTCCCGGGTGGCGCCGAGACCGTCGTAGGTGTCGACCAAAGTGGACAGTTGGTCGGCCGCGCCGACGCCGTCGGCGGGCAGCAGGCACAGCGCCTGCTTCTCGGCCACCATCGCCGCGTAGTAGGGCGCGTTCAGCTTCTCGTAGGCGGCTATGGCCGCCTGGTAATGCTCGACCGCGCTGGTTACGTCGCCCGCGGCCTCGGCCAGTTCGCCGCGGCAGCCGTCGACCGCGGCGGCGGCCATCGGCGCGTCGAGTTCCGCGACACTCGCCGCGGTCTCCTCGACCACCCGCGCGGCGTCATCGTGCCTGCCCGCACGCAGGTAGGCGGTCACGGCGACGGGGACGATCTCGCCCGCCCAGCCCCACACGTCTTTGCGGCGCAGCAGCGCCATGCCGCGGTCGACGTCGGCGCACGCCTTGGCCAGCTCGTCCTGGGCCAGCCACGTGCGCGCCAGGCCCGCGCACCCGCCAAGCGCGATCTGCGTGATCGACTCCTGCGGGGCGTACGCGCCGGTCTCGGTGAGGTAGCTCAGCGCCTCGGTCCACTCGCCGCGGGCCACGGCGAGCCCGCCGAGCACCAGGCACAGCTCGCTGGCCACCGGCAGCAGGTCGCGGTACTCCTCCAGCAGCCTGCCCGCCCGGTCGGACAGCCCGTTCCACTCGCCGGTGAACCAGTCCAGCCGAACCTTCGTCGCCCGCGCCGTGCTCACCACGTAGGGCGCGCCGCAGTCGTCGGCGAGGCGCAGGCCCGTGCGCAGGTACTCCTCGGCGCGCGCGAAATGGCCGACGCACACGCACGCGTCGGCCATGTTGCAGTGCACGCGGGCCAGGTGCCGCTGGGCGGCCGCCGTCTCCACCGTGCGCGGCAGCCGGTCGACCTCGGCGCCGACGGCGCGGTCCCCGGTGTGCACCCGCGAGCCCAGGTTGTTGGCCAGCAGCGAGATCCGCAGCTCCACGTCGTCGGTGGCCTCGATGAGCTCGTCGGTTCGCCGCAGCCACGGCTCGAACTCCGCGCGCGGGGTGTCGCCGATGAACGGCTGCCCCAGCACCGCGGTGCCCCTTGCCGCCAGGTCCGGCCGCTCGTCGAGGTCGGCGATGGCCAGCTCGATCTCGCCGCGCGCGGTTTTGAGCCCGCCCGCCTGGCGGATCAGCAGCAGGCCGAGGAACAGCCGCACCTCGCCGCGTGCCGCTGTGGACAGCCTGCGGTCGGCGAGCATCCGGCGCAGCGTCACCGCCGGGTTGATCTGGTCGAGGCCGGTGAAGGCGACCTGGCCGAGCTTCACGGCCAGCCGGTCGATGTCCGCGGTGCTCAGCGAGGGCTCGGTGAGCAGCCGCTGCAGCAGCGACGTCGCGGTGGCCGCGTCGCCGACCTCGGTGGCCCGGTCCGCCGCCGCCTCGCCGTAGCGCAGCCAGTCGGTGACCCGGTCGGCGCGCTTGCTGTGCTCGGCGAGCTGCAGCAGCGGGCGCGGGTCGGCCCGCTCCAGCGCGGTGATCGCCCGCAGGTGCAGCTGCTGGCGGTCGGGCCCGCTGAGCGTGTCGTAGACGGCGTCCCTGGCCATCTGGTGCCGGAAGGCGTATCGGCCGCTCTCGGTCTCGTGCAGCACATGGCCCGCCAGGGCGGCGCTCAGCGCGGCCCGCACCCGCTGCTCGCCGACGCCCGCCACCTCGCCGAGCACGTCGGCCGAGGTCGGCACGCCGAGCACGGCGGCGGCCTGGGCCAGCCGGGTGCCCGCGATCGGCAGCCCGGCCAGCCGCTCGGCCATCGCGTCGCGCAGCAGGACCGGCACCTCGGCGTTCTCCAGCAGCCTGCGGGCCGTCGCGCCATCGGCGTGCACCGCGCCCGCCGGGTTGCGCATGGCCCGCAGGGTCTCCTCCACGACGAACGGGATGCCCGCGGTGCGCTCGTGCAACTTCGCGGCGAAGTCGTTGGACACCCCGTCCTCGTCGAGGATCGCCGCGGTCAGCGCCCGCACACCGTCGGCGTCGAGCGGGGCGAGCTGCATCAGCAGGCTGGTGATCCCGGCGGGCGGGCGGTACGCGGTGCCCAGCGGCACCCCGCCGGGCACGTCCTCGCGCCGGTAGGTGACCAAGATGGACAGATTCGGCGGCGGGTCGGCCATCAGGAAGCGCAGCAGCTGCCGGGAGCCGTCGTCGGCCCAGTGCAGGTCCTCCACGACCATCAGCACCGGCCCGGTGGCGTCGAGCAGCTCACGCACCGCGCGGAACATCCGGTGTCGATCCGATCGGGGGTCACCCGATGGGGCGGGCGCTTCGGGCAGCAGATCGGCCAGCTCCGGCAGCAGCTGGCCGAGCACGCCAGCCACCCTGCTCAGCGGCGGCCGGTGGGCGAGGCGGTCCGCACAGCCCCGCAGCGCCTCCATGACCGCGCCGTAGGGGAAAGGCTCGCGCAACGGCTGACACTGCCCCAGCAGCACGTGCAGCGGCCCCAGATCGCCGTTCCTGACCAGCTCCCGGATCAGCCTGCTCTTCCCGACCCCGGCCTCGCCCTCGACCATCACCACCGACGGCTGTCTGGCCACCGTGTCGCGCAAGGCGTCCAGCTCGGCGCCCCGGCCGACGAGCACCGGCGATGTGGTGCGCACCAGGCTCGTCGTGGGCTGCCTCGACTTCTGGGCCATCCACAGCCTCCTGGGCCTCTGCGCACTGGTCACGGGAACCGGCGGTCTTCGGAGCCTAGGCCGTACGGGAGTGATCCGGAACTCACTTGCCTGCGGCGGCGGAGAAATGATCTCAACCGCGGACCCCGCGCGAAAGACGGGTATCCCTACGTACCGATACCCGGATTGTTCGCGATCCTGGCCGGCTTGAAGGTGATCCGCAGGTGGCTGTCAGTTACTCACCCTGCCCCGACAGCCACACCTCCGAGTGGTGTCCCGCTCGGTGGAGTGAAATGGAGACCCTAGAGATGCGACACGATCGCCAGACCCGCCGGAGGGTCCTCGTGGCCACCGTGGCAGCCGGTGCGTCCGCACTGGCCCTCGCGGTGGTCACCTCGACCCCGGCCGCCGCCCAGCAGGCGGAGATCCGCCACGCCAACCAGGCGAACTCCGTCTCGGGCAGCTACGTCGTCAAGTTCAAGGACTCGGCGGTGGACGCGAACGCGGTGGTCGCCAAGGCGCAGTCGCTCGCGGGCCGCCACGGCGGCAAGCTCACCAAGACCTTCAAGTCCGTCGGCGGATTCGCCGTGGAACTGAGCGAGGCGCAGGCCAGGCAGCTCGCCGCCGACCCGTCGGTCGCCTACGTCGAGCAGGACCAGATCTTCCACATCACCGACACCCAGCAGAACCCGACCTGGGGCCTGGACCGGATCGACCAGCGCGACCTGCCGGGCAGCACGTCCTACACCTACCCGTCGACCGCGGGCACCGGCGTCACCGCCTACATCGTCGACACCGGACTCGACACGACGCACCCTGACTTCGGCGGCCGAGCCAAGAGCGGCTACGACTTTATCGACATGGACAGCAACTCCGCGGACTGTCACGGCCACGGCACCCACGTCGGCGGCACCGTCGGCAGCACGACCTACGGCGTGGCCAAGAAGGTCGCCCTGGTCGGCGTCCGCGTGCTCGACTGCGCGGGCTACAGCAAGGGCAGCTCGATCACCCAGGGCCTGGACTGGGTGATCCAGAACGCGCAGAAGCCCGCCGTCATCAACATGTCCCTCGGCGGCGGCGCCAGCTCCGTGCTCGACGACGCGGCGAAGAAGGCCATCAACGCGGGCATCATCACCGTCGTCGCGGCGGGCAACAACAACGGCGACGCGTGCCAGACCTCGCCCGCGCGCACCCCGGAGGCCATCACCGTCGCGGCCAGCGACAGCGCGGACAAGCGCTCGATCTGGCAGGCGGGCAGCCTGGAGTCCAACTACGGCACCTGTGTCGACATCTTCGGCCCCGGCAGCAACGTGATCTCCACCAAGAACGGTGGCGGCACCGCGAGCATGGGCGGCACCTCGATGGCCACCCCGCACGTCGCGGGCGCGGCCGCGCTGTACCTGGGGACCTCCGGCAACAGCGGCAAGACCCAGGCCGAGGTGGCCAAGGCGCTGGTCGACAACGCCACCACCGGCAAGATCACCGACACCAAGGGCTCGCCGAACCGGCTGCTGTACACCGGTTTCCTCAACGGCCCGGTCGATCCGCCCTGCTCCGGGGCGTCCAACAGCGACGATGTGTCCATCCCGGACAACAACACCGCCATCACCTCGTCGGTGACCGTCTCCGGCTGCTCCGGCAGCGGCACCTCGGCCACCTCGGTCAAGGTCGACATCAACCACACCTACACCGGTGACCTCAAGGTCGAGCTGGTCGGCCCCAGTGGCGCGGCCTTCGTCCTGAAGGCGGCGGGTGGCGCCAGTTCGGCGGGTGGCATCCACACCACCTACACGGTCAACACCGGCTCGGAGACGGCCAAGAACGGCACCTGGAAGCTGCGGGTGACCGACGTCTACCGCTACGACACCGGCAACATCGACGCCTGGACGCTCACCTTCTGACCGTCCCGATGTGACCGTGTGACAACCGAATAAGGCTCAGGGAGGTGTCCATTTCGGACACCTCCCTGAGTGGTGCGCTCACCAGGCCCAGCGGATGCCCACGATGGCCGACTTCTCGTCGTGGGCGAGCAGGTGCACGCTCTGGTAGGAGCCAAGGCGCAGCCCGCCGTGGTCGATCTCGGGCTGCCGTGCCGACTCGCGGCGGAACTGGTGGCACGAAGCGGGTGCCGCGTCCTGGTGGAACACCACCTCCAGCAGGTACTCCCGGGCGCACTGGCGCATCGCGCGGGTGAAGTTTGTGGAGCGCTCGGTGCCGAACCACTTGACCTCATAGGAGAACGCCGCGGTGTCGCCGACGCGCAGCACCCGGTCAAGCAGGATCTCGGCGAGCACGAACCCGCTCGGCTGGTGCGTCCGCGTCCTGCCGATCGCGCACCCGCTGGCCGCGGTGATCAGCGGCAGCTCGGCGTCAGCGGGCTCGGCCCGGTTGAGCACGACACACGTACGGCGCCAGTCGACCTCCGAACGCACGACGCAGTGCACGACTGTCCGGTCGTCCATCCCGTCCTGGTTCACGAAGTGCTGTTCCCGCACGCTCAGGAACGTCAGTTCGCCCGGCCCCGGCTCGTCCAGTTCGGCCAGCAGCGGGGGCAGCGCGCTCGCGCCGTCCCACAGCACGTCATGCGACTTGGCCGATGAACGCGCGGCCCACCGGCCACGCGGTTTTCGCGGGCCTAGCAACGAGATCAGGTACCCATTGGGGAGTCCGAGGACCTCCTCGATGACGCTGACCGCGCGCAACGACTCCGGCCGCTCCGGCCGGGTCCGGCCGCGCCGCCAGTAGCTCAGGGTCGACAGGCTGACCCGCACGTCGTGCGGCGCCAGTCGCCGCTGCAGGTGTTCCAGACTCATCCCGCTGCGGTCGATGGCGCGGCTGAGCGCAACTGGGAACGACTCTGTCATTGGCCTCCCCTTCGGGGATGCGGCTCGGCCGCTTTTAGGTGGCGTATCGGGCACGCGAACACGCCAGACTTCGTCGGCGCGTTCACGCACCCGATACGCCACCGCGGCCGAGCGGTGTGGCTGCTCGGCCGCGGTATCGGACGGATTTAGATGCGGCCGGCGCTGCCCATGGGGAAGCCGAAGGCGGTGACGGTCAGGGTGTACGTCGCCGTACCCGACTTGCCGTCGGCCGAGGTGGCCTTGATCGTGATCGGGTGGGTGCCCGCCGGGGTCTGGAAGTTGGTGAACACCCAGATCAGCGAGCTGGCGCCCTGGTTGATCGACGCCGGGTTGAAGAACACCTGGGCACCGGCGGGGACACCGGACGCGGTGAGGGTCAGCTTGCCCGTGCCGCCGGTCGCGGAGGCGTTGAACTGGGCGATCTGGCCCTGCTGAGCCGTGCCGGAGGACGGCGACAGGGTCACCTTCACGTCGCCGGGCGGCGGCGGGTCGGTGCCCTCGACCTTGAGCGACAGCGTCGCCGTCGCCGTCTTGCCACCGGAGTTGGTGCCGGTGACGGTCACGGTGTACGTGCCGGACGGGGTCGTCGCCGCGGTCTTGATCGACAGCTTGGCCGGGGCGCCGGTCTGCACCGACGACGGCTGGAACGTGGCCTGGGCCTCGGTCGGCAGACCGGACGCGGTCAGGTTGATGTTCTCGGCGCCGCCCTGGCCCGCGGTGGTGGTGACACCCGCGGAGACCGACGCGTTCTTCGCCACGGTCAGGCTGCTCGGGTTGACCGCGACCTTGAAGTCGGCCGGGACGGTGTCGCCCTGGACGGTCAGGCTCAGGGTCGCCGTCGACGTCTTGCCGCCGGTGTTCGTGCCCGTGATCGACACGGTGTACGTGCCTGCCGGGGTGGTCGACGCCGACTCGACGATGACCTTGGAACCGTCACCGGTCTGGATGGTGTCCGGCGCGAACGAGACAGTCGCACCCGAGGGCGCGCCGGACGCGGTGAGCTTGATCTGCTCGGCGCCACCGGCGCCGACCACCGAGGACAGCGCGGTCGAAGCGCCCGCGCCCGCGTTGATCGTCAGGCTGGACGGATCGATCGTGACCTTGAAGTCGCCCGTCGGGTTGCCGCCGTCGGTGACGGTCAGGGAGTACGCCGTCGTGGCGGTCTTGCCGCCCGCGTTGGTCCCGGTGATCGTGACGTTGTAGGTGCCGTTCTGCGCGCTCGTCGACGCGTCGAAGGTGACCTTCGCGGTGCCGCCCGCGGCGACGTCGGTCGGCTGGAAGACCGCCTGGACGCCGGAGGGCACGCCGCTCGCGGTCAGCTTCAGGTTCTCCGCGCCGCCGCTGCCCGCGACCGTGGTCACGGTGGAGGAGATGTACGAACCCGCCTTCACCGAGCCGCTGGCCGGGCTTGCCGACAGGCTGAAGTCGGTCGGGACTGGCGTCGTGCCGACCTCCGTCTTCACCCAGTCGCCCATGTCGTTGTTGAGCCTGCCCCAGACCCCGTACCACTTGAAGTCCGAGCGGCTCCACGACGCGACGCCGTAGATCTTGTTGTTGACGACAAGCGGGCCGCCGCTGTCGCCGGGCAGGATCGTCGGGTTGCCGTTGGGGTCACCCGCGCAGATCATCGTCGCCGACTTGAAGCCCGCGCCGACACCCTGGCAGACCGAGTCACCGTTCACGATCGGCATGTTCGCCTTGGTGAGGGTGACGTCCTTGGTGGTGTCGTTGAAGTCCTTCTTGCCATAGCCGTAGCTCAGACCGGTCTTGCCGATCAGCACGTCGTTCGCGTCGGCGGAGGTGGCGTAGGTCGGGAACGACGCGCCGCCGAGCAGGGTGATCGACTTCTCCAGCGTGACGACGGCGACGTCGTAACCCTGGTCGAAGTTGACGTATTTCGGGTGCTTCTTGTAGCTGACGACCTTGGACGCCTGGAAGCCGGTGCCAGAGCCGCCCGCGTACTGCTTGAGGTCGTCGAGGCCGTAGACGAAGGTCTTCTCCCCGGCCGCGTCGGCGCAGTGGGCGGCGATCAGGACCTTCGTGGGGGCGACCAGGGTGCCGGTGCAGGTCTGGCCCTCGGGACGGGGACCGCCCGCGCGCAGGCCGCCGATGATTCCGGGAAACTCGCTGACGTGGGCCGGGGTGCCGCCGTAGTGCTGAGCGCTCGCGTCCCCCAGGTCGGTCGGAACTGTTGCGCCCTCGAAATTCGCCGCAGGCGCGTTCGCCGTCTCGGCCGCGGTCGCGATGGTGGTGCCCAGCGGCACCAGCACCGCGGCCGCGGCCAGTGCGGCCACACCCCAGGACCGTGCTGTTCGTTTCACGATGGTTCCTTTCCGGATCTGGCGAACGCTCGTCTCAGGGCAGGGATGACGGCGGTTCGCTGCTCGTCACTTTCGAGTGACGCCAGGTAAGGAACAATCAGGGTCGGCATCCGTAGGGGTACTGGACTTTATGATCCAGCCCGCGGGAACGACGGCTACCTATGATGTCGCGGTGGCCGAACCCGACGGCGGCTCGCTGGACACCACGCCCGCGACCAGCGCGCGAATGAGCAGACAGCGCTCCAAGGACACCGAGGTGGAACTGGCGCTGCGGCGGGCGTTGCACGCGCTCGGCCTACGCTACCGGGTCCACCGCCGTCCCCTGCCCGGTGTCCGGCGCGAGGTCGACGTGGTCTTCGTCCGGGCGCGCGTGGCGGTGTTCGTCGACGGCTGTTTCTGGCACGGCTGCCCGGATCACGCGACCTGGCCCAGCCGTAACGCCGAGTTCTGGCGCACGAAGATCGAGAAGAACCGCGTGCGCGACCGTGACACCGACACCGTCTTCGCAGCCGCGGGCTGGACGGTCGTGCGGGTCTGGGAACACGAGGAGCCGGCCGTGGCGGCGGTTCGCGTGTCGGACGCGGTCACCGGCCGGGTGGGCCGGCTAACCTGACCGTCGTGGCGCACACCGTGATCGACCTGTTCGCGGGCTGCGGGGGCATGACGGCCGGGTTCGCCGCCGCGGGCTTCCGGCCCGTCCTCGCCGTCGAGCACAACCTGCACGCCGCGGCCACGTACGCGGCCAACTTCGGCGAGGACCACACACTGTGCGCGGACATCGCCACTGTGTCGGACGTGCCGACCGCGGACGTCGTCATCGGCGGGCCACCGTGTCAGGGCTTCTCGAACCTGGGCTCACGCGACGTCGACGACCCGCGCAACCAGCTGTGGAAGCAGTATCTGCGGGTCGTGATCGCGGCCCAGCCATCGGTGTTCGTGGTGGAGAATGTCGACCGGTTCCTGGCGTCTTCGGAGTTCGCGCTGCTGCTCGCCGAGGCAGGCCGTCTCGGCTACACGCTGAGCAGCGGGACGCTCCTCGCCGCGGACTTCGGTGTGCCGCAGCGGCGCAAGCGCGCGTTCGTCATCGGCTCGCGGGTCGGCCCGATCCCGCTGCCGGTCGGCGCGCTGCCGTGGGCCGGGGTGGGGACGGTGTTGGGCGACCTGCCGGAGCGGCCCGCGACGACCACGCTGCCGGTGTCGACCGTCGAGGTGTTCGGCACCCGGGTCGCGGGTCGGTTCAAGAGCCTGGACCTGCACCTGGGCCGGAACCCGACGGAGTTGTCGCTGGAGCGCTACCGGCACATTCCGCCCGGGGGAGGGCGGTTCGACCTGCCTGACCACTTGCTGCCCAGGTGCTGGCGGGAGAAGAAGACCGGGACGACCGACGTGATGGGCCGGATGCGGTGGGACCAGCCGTCGCTGACCATCCGCACCGAGTTCTACAAGCCGGAGAAGGGGCAGTACCTGCACCCGCGCTGGCACCGGCCGATCACCCACCTTGAGGCGGCCCGGCTGCAGACGTTCCCGGACACGTTCGAATGGTGCGGCAGCAAGATCGAGATCGCCCGGCAGATCGGGAACGCGGTGCCGCCGGTGCTGGCCAACGCACTCGCCGCCCACGTGCGCGCCTTCCTGTAGGCAAACGTTTGCGTGTGCTATGCGTCGCGTTGCAATGCAACTAGGTGCATATCTAGAGTGGTCGGCATGGCGTTGGAGCACGCGATCCTGGTCTCGCTGACCGAGCGGGCCGGGTCCGGCTATGAGTTGACCCGGCGGTTCGACAAGTCGATCGGGTTCTTCTGGCGCGCCACCCACCAGCAGATCTACCGCGTCCTCAAGCGGATGGACGAGGCGGGCTGGGTCCACGTCGAGCACGTCCCACAGGACGGCAAGCCCGACAAGAAGGTCTACACGGTCACCCCCGACGGCGCCGCCGAGATCGAGCGCTGGGTCGGCGAGCCGAGCGCGCCGCTGGAACTGCGCGACGAACTCGCCGTCAAGCTGCGGGCCGCCGCGCACGGCGACCTCGCGGCGATGATCGCCGAGGTCGAACGGCACGGGGCGCACCACGCCGAGCGGCTCGCGCTGTACGAGGCGATGGAGCGCCGCGACTTCCCCGACCCGGACCGGCTGACCGGCTCGGCACTGCACCAGTTCCTTGTCCTGCGCGGCGGCGTGAGCGCCGAGCGGGGCTTCGTCGCGTGGTGCGACGAGGTGTCCGCGGCCCTGCGGCGAGAGAGAGGTAATCCTGATGACTGACTACCCGGCCCTGCTGTCCCCGCTGGACCTCGGGTTCACCACCCTGCGCAACCGGGTCGTCATGGGCTCGATGCACACCGGCCTGGAGGACCGCGCCGCCGACATCCCCAAGCTCGCCGAGTACTTCGCCGAGCGCGCCCGCGGCGGCGTCGGCCTGATAATCACCGGCGGCTACGCGCCCAACCGCACCGGTTGGCTCAAGCCCTTCGCCTCCAAGCTCACCACCGACGCCGAGGCCGCCAGGCACCGCGTCGTCACCGACGCCGTGCACGCCGCGGGCGGCAAGATCGCCCTGCAGATCCTGCACGCGGGCCGCTACGCCTACCACCCGTTCAGCGCGTCCGCGTCGGCCATCAAGGCCCCGATCAACCCGTTCCGGCCGCGCGCGCTGTCCGATCGTGGGGTGCGCGCGCAGATCCGCGACTTCGTCCGCTGCGCGGTGCTGGCCAGGGCCGCGGGCTACGACGGCGTCGAGATCATGGGTTCCGAGGGCTACTTCATCAACCAGTTCCTCGCCCCGCGTACCAACAAGCGCACAGACCAGTGGGGTGGCTCGCCGGAGAACCGGCGCAGGCTCGCCGTCGAGATCGTGCGGCGCACGCGGGAGGCGGTCGGGACCGACTTCATCATCGTCTACCGGCTGTCGATGGCGGAGTTCGTCGAGGACGGCCAGACCTCGGACGAGATCGTCACCCTCGGCAAGGAGATCGAGGCCGCGGGCGCCACGATCATCAACACCGGCATCGGCTGGCACGAGGCGCGGGTGCCCACCATCGTCACGTCGGTGCCGCGCGCGGCGTTCACGTCGGTCACCGCGCGGTTCCGGCCGCACGTGTCGATCCCGGTCGTCACGTCGAACCGCATCAACATGCCGCAGGTGGCCGAGGAGGTGCTGGGTCGCGGCGACGCCGACCTGGTGTCGATGGCGCGGCCGATGCTCGCCGACCCGGACTGGGTGCGAAAGGCGCAGGAGGACCGCGCCGACGAGATCAATACGTGCATCGCGTGCAACCAGGCGTGCCTGGACCACGTGTTCCAGAACCGCAAGGCGTCCTGCATGGTCAATCCCCGCGCGGCCCGCGAGACCGAACTGGTGCTGCTGCCGACCCGACGGACCAAGCGCGTCGCGGTCGTCGGCGCGGGCCCGGCAGGCCTGTCGGCCGCGGTCACCCTGGCGCAGCGCGGCCACAACGTGGAGCTGTTCGAGGCGCGGTCCGAGATCGGCGGGCAGTTCGACATCGCCCGGCGGATCCCGGGCAAAGAGGAGTTCGACGAGACCATCCGCTACTACGCGCGCCAGCTTGAGGTGACCGGCGTCAAGGTCCACTTGGGACAGCGTGTTGACGCGGCCGGGCTGGCGGGGTTCGACGAAGTCATCCTCGCCACCGGCGTGACACCTCGGGTGCCGTCGATCCCGGGCATCGGACACGAGAAGGTGCTGTCCTATGTGGACGTCGTGCGACACGGTGCCCCGGTCGGCGCGAAGGTAGCGGTCATCGGCGCGGGCGGCATCGGCGTCGACGTCAGCGAGTTCCTCACCCACGCCGAGTCCCCGGCCCTGGACCTGACCACCTGGCGCGCCGAATGGGGCGTCGACGACGAGAACACGCTGACCAAGCCGCGCCCCGAGGCGTCACCCCGCCAGGTCTTCCTCTTGCAGCGCAAGGAAGGCCGAATCGGTGCGGGCCTCGGCAAGACGACCGGCTGGGTCCACCGAGCCGCCCTGAAGTCAAAGCGCGTCGAACAGATTCCAGGTGTCAACTACGAACGCATCGACGACGAGGGACTGCACATCTCGTTCGGCAAGAACCGCGAACGCGCCCGCGTACTCGACGTAGACAATGTGGTGATCTGCGCGGGCCAGGAACCCGTCCGCGACCTAGCCGATGCCCTCCGCGCGAAGGGCGTCCCCATCCACCTCATCGGCGGCGCGGACGTCGCGGCGGAACTCGACGCGAAACGTGCGATCGACCAGGGGACCCGGCTCGCGATGAGCCTGTGATCTGTGCCGGTTGGCGATTGGACCCGACGCGGCCGCCACGGATCAAGCACTCCGCGGTGGCCGCCCGGCGAGCGCGTCCGAGCCGGAGTCAATGGCCACCCCGAAATCGCGTACAGCCCGACTGTGACTCCCCGCCCGTGACTCACGGCGCGGGCCGCGTTTCCTGATCTCCGCCTGCGCGCTTCTTCTCCTTCTCACCTATCGCCTCGCTCCACGCCCGGTGCGCCATATTTCATGCACTGGCGTCTCGCGCTCGCAGACCTGCCTGCGACCGGCGTCCAGCGACCTGCCAGCGAAGGGCGACCTGCCAGCGGCTGGCGACCTGTGACCTGCGTCCGGCGACCTGCCGCTGGCTGGCGACCCCGAGTCGCCCACGGCCTTGGTGTGGCTCTCGGTCTGGCCAGACCCGTGCGGCTCGCCCGGCCAACCGCGCTCCCCGGTCCCGTCGGCGGGCTGTCGTGCCGTCCGTGCGGGGATGCTCGAACGCGTGCTGGTCCACCCTGCCCTAAGACGGCCACTAGCCAAGCCCGCCAAACCGATGCCAACCAATTCCGCCACTGCCGATCACTCGCCGCGGCACGCCCCGTCGTTTCGACGCGGCTCGTAGACCCCTATCCGGATTCACTCAGTCATTGCCCAGGACGCAATCGGCTTCGTGAAACTCCCGACTAGGTCTAACCCCGCGCGGCAACTCCCATCGTCACCCCCGTTCCCTACGCGCGTCCCAAAGCGCGTCGTCGAGCATTCCTCGTTCCAAGGTTGGGTCTAGCTCGCCCAATGGGTAGCAGCGGCCTCTTCGTGTGATCGCGCGCCCGCCGTCGTCGATCTCCACCATTCGGAACACCACTACCGCGTGAGTGAGCACGCGCCCCTCCCGCAAGACTCCTTCCATCGTCAAGAACTCATTCAGTGCCTCCTCGACCGCCACCCTCAACCCCCTTGATCGCCGCCCCTCCAGTGCAGCACAAGAGATCCGTCCGCCGAACCACCCCGGCACCAGCCTGTGGACAACTACGCTGGATGTGGACGGCGAGGAGTTGGGGTGATCCGAAGACAGGTGTACGCCCTGCCCGCCTGCGCGCTGGCCGCGGCGTGTTTCGCCTACTCCGCACCGTTCGCGCACAGGTCGCTGACCGACGTCCTGCTCCACTGCATCGGCGCGGTGGCGATCGGAATCGGGTTCGTGCTGGCCCGCCGGGTGCCGAGGGTGGGCAGGCTCATCGTGCTCACCGGCGCCGCCTTCTACCTCGGTGATCTCCGAGTCAGCCCGAACCAGACCGTCTTCGCGATCGGCTTCTGCCTGGCCTACCTGTGGACCGCGATGATCACCCACGTCGTCCTGTCCCTACCCTCCGACCGGCTCGGAAGCACCTCTATCCGGCTGCTGCAAGCCGCGTCCTACCTCGCCGCCGTCGGCACGCAGATCGGCCGGTACCTCGCCGACCAGCCCGAACCGCCGTGGTGGTGGAACTACGACCCTGGCGAACAGACCCCGTGGGCGATGGCGAGCAGCCTGATCTACATCGCGATCTCCGCTGTCGTGCTCGCGGTCCTGATCCGCCGCTGGGTCCGCTCGACCACGGTGCGCCGCAGGCAGATCGCGGCCATCTGGGCGTGCTCGATCGTGGCGGGTGTCGCCGCGATCAGCGCCGCGCTGGCCAGCGCGCTCGGCGCGGGAATCGAGGCGCGGACCCGGATCCTGCTCGCCGCAGCCGCGTTGATCGTGCTGGTAATGCCGATCGGCCTGCTGCTGCGACGCATCCACCTTGTTCTTGCGCAAGGCCGTGCCGCGCGGGCCGTGCTCGACATCCAGACCGGCACCGACACCGTGCCGCCCGCCCGACTGCGGCGCGCTATCGCCGACGCCGTCGGGGATCCCAGCCTCACCTTGCACTACCCCAAGGACGACGGCACCTGGGTCGACATCCACGGCCGCGTCACCCCAGAACCCCAGGCCAGACCTGGCCGCGCCATCACGCGAGTCGAGCGCGGCGCCCGTCTCGTCGCCATCGTCGAGCACGATGAGGCGCTGAGCGAACAGCGACTGGTCACCGCGGCCGCGTTGGACATCGCGTCGCTGGCGATCGACAACGCGAGTCTGCACACGCGGCTGCGCCAACTGCCGGACGCCGCTTTCGTCGAGCGCCACCGCATCCAGCGCGACCTGCACGACGGCGCGCAGCAACCGCTCTACGCCGCGATGCTCCTGCTGGACCTTGCCCGCACCGGTTCCGCCCCGATCGGTCCGACACTCGACCGCGCGAACAGGCTCCTGCGCGACGCGATCACCGCCATGCGCGACCTGACCAGCGGCGTCTACCCGCAGACCCTTGGCGAACACGGACTCGCCGCCGCGTTCACCCAGATCGCCGAACTGTCCCCGATTCCGCTCACCGTCGACGTGCCGCCGGACCGGTGGTCGCCGCGCGTAGAACTCGTCGCCTACTTCCTTGTCCGAGAGGCGATAGCTAACGCTTACCGCCACGCGGGCGCTTCACACGTGGAGATCGCTATCCGCCAACGCAACCACCACCTCGTCCTGGACGTCGTCGATAACGGACTGGGCGGGGCCACCGATCCAGCCGCGCTGCGGGCACGGGCGGCCTCGGTCAGTGGGGAGTTGACGGTGGTGAGCGAACCCGGCGCCGGCACGCGGATCCGGGTGGAGCTTCCGGTGGAGGGGCGATGAGGGTCGGGATTGTCGAGGATCAACCGCTGTTGCAGGACGTGCTCGCCGAGGGTTTGCGAAGTCGTGGGGTCGTCGTGGCGTTCCTGGCGCGCGACGCGGGTCAAGTAGCCGCGCTGCTCGACCGCGACCCACCTGACGCGCTCCTGCTGGACGTCCGCCTGCCGCCCGACTACACCGACGAAGGGCTGCAGATCGCTCAGGCCACTCGTGCGCGTCATCCAGAGATCGGCTTGCTAGTTCTATCGTCGTTCGGCGAACTCGATCTCGCCGAACGACTGCTCACTTTGCAGGACCCACCACGCGCGGTCGGCTATCTGCTCAAGGAGCGCGTCGGCAACCTCGACGAGCTGGTCGGAGCGCTGGGTCGGGTCGCGGACGGCGACGTGGTGATCGACCCGAACCTGATCAACGGCCTGATGACGCGCAGGCGCGCCGCAAGCCCGCTCGACTCGCTGAGCCCGCACGAACGCCGGATCCTGGCCATGGTCGCCGAAGGGCGGTCCAACCTGGGTATCGCCGAACAGATGGCGTGCCAGGTCGGCACCGTGGAGAAGCACCTGTCCGCGATCACGTCGAAACTCGGCCTGTCCGCGATCGACCAGCCGCAGCGCCGTGGCATGAACGTGCGGGTACTGGCCGCTCTGGCCTTTTTGCGTGGGATGGACCACCGGGTCGGTCGCTAGCTGGTTGTCGACCACAGGATGTCCCGACACTCCACTTCGGACACGACCAGGCGGCCCGCTACGGCGGTTCCCGTCGGGCGCGCCTCGTGAGCGCTTGATCACTTTCCGCGAAACGTCCCGCGCGTCACCCGTTTGCAAGATGTTGACGCCTGCCCTTCGCGCGCTGGTCACTGATCTACACGCACGATCTAAATCGGACATTCCAATGAGACGGTGTTATCCGGTGTAACTGATCGTCGCGGAGCGTGGCGAAATTCGGCCAGCAGGCTCGGCCTGACTCGCGGAGCGGGTGACCAACCACTCGCCCCGCGAGTCAACCCCCAGATCAGCCGCAGCCGTGCCAGCCGCTCAGGGCGGACGCAGCCAGGGTCGAGCTTGTGGTGGCGCCGCTCCAGATGAAGCCCTGGTACCGGACGCAGTCGTTCGGGGAGTACACGTAGGCGTTGGCGTAGTACAGGTGGGTGTGGTCGAACTCGCCGTCGACGGCGCCGTTCTTCGACTCGATGTAGACCTCGGTGAGCGTCGAAGCACCAACGTAAGCGGACTTGAGAGTGACCGCGCAGTTCTTCTTGGTCGTGTTGCTGTACATCAGGTACACACGGCCGTAGGTGGCACCGGAGGCGGTCGTCACCGGCATGCTGTGCTGGAGGTAGTAGCTGGAACCGCACGCCTGCTGGGCTGTGTAAGGATTCGTCGCGGCGTCTGCGGAACCCGCACCCGCTAGGAGTGTCAGTCCGGCGGTGGCAACAGCGGCAAAAACGCGCTTTATCATGGTTTCCCCTCGTCAAGGTGGCTGACGCAACCCAGCTTCATGGGCAGGCGTCCACAGCGGTAGGCGACAAGGCGGCCACTGTCCGGTCCCGGTCATCGGACGTAAGCTCAGCCGACAAGACCTGGGGGTGCGATGCTCGACGGGCTGCTGACCGAGGCGGCGGGTGCCCTCTACGGCGAATTGCTGCGCGATGGTGCGATTCCCGCGGACGACCCGCGCGCGTTCTGGCCGGCGATGGCCGAATTGTTCGACAGTGGATTCGTCCGCAGGGACAACCACGGAGCGCCCATGATCGCCCCCGTCGAGCCCGCGCGGGCCGTCGACCACGCGATCCTCGCCGAGCAGCGGCGACTCGTGGCGCGACAGCAGCAGATCGTCACGGCACGGCAGGAACTCGATGCGCTGCAGGCGACCTACCGCGAGACCTACGGTTCCGGGCACGCCGACCTGGAGGTCCTCACCGAGCCGAGTCGGATCGCGGCGGCGTCCGTCGAGCTGTGCCTGTCGGCGCGGGAGGAGTTTCTCTCGTTCACCACCCGGCACTTCAAGAAAACGCCGGACGCGAGCACGGTCATGCGGCTGCCGACCGCCGTCACGGACCGGGGTGTGCGGCTGCGCAACGTCTACGAGCGCGCGGCGCTGGAATTCGACAGTGCGCGCGAGGTGGTCGACGCGTGCGCCGAAGCGGGCTGGGAGCTGCGGGTGACCTCGGAGCTGCCGATGAAGATGGTCATCGCCGACCGCCACAGCGCGCTGGTGCCGATGGACCCGAGCGGAATGGGCGGAGCGGCACTCGTCCGGTCACCAACGGTGGTCGCGGCGCTACGAATGCTGTTCGAGTTGGTGTGGGGCCAGGCGGTGCCGCTGATCGAACCGGAGGGCGGCGAACGACACTGGCTGACCCCGACCCAGGCGAAGGTGCTCGACCTACTGGCCACGGGCATGACCGACGGCGCGATCGCCCGACACCTCAAGGTGAGCGAACGGACGGTACGAAGACATGTGTCCGGCCTGCTGGAAGCACTCAACGCCGACAACCGGGTGGCAGCGGTATACGCCGCCACCCGGCTGGGCTGGCTGACCTGACCTCAGGGCGCGATCACGATAGGCCCCGTGGGGGGCTTGCATATGTCGTCGATGTCGGTCCCCCACTCCCAGACGCAGCCGACCTGGAGCTTGGGGTCGATCGCCGACGCGGGCACCACCGCCACTGTCCCAAGGATCGCGAGGGCGGCGATCAGCGCCGCGAACATCCGTTTGACCATGGCTTTCCTTCTCCCGACTCCTCGATGGCGAAAACCTACGTGGGTCGCGCGCCATTCGGCAGCGGTGAATCCGGCCACGACCGGTTCCGGCCATACGCGTACCGGACCAAGACAAGATCAAGCCCTGACCGGCTTTACGCTGGTCAGGGCTTGATTTCACCCGGCGAAAGGTGGTGCCCCCGGCAGGATTCGAACCTGCGACGCACGGTTTAGGAAACCGATGCTCTATCCCCTGAGCTACGAGGGCGTGCGCCGACACGATACCCGGTCGGCCCGTTCGGCCCGCGCGCCACCTAGGGGTGGTCCCGGATGCTTCGATCAAGGGGCGACGGCAGGATGGGGCGCACACGGAGGGGAGACGCCGCGGTGGCTGACCGGAGGTTGGAGATCGATCGGGTCTCCAAGCGTTATGGGGACGTAGTGGCACTGCGCGAGATGACGTTCGACGTGCGGGCGGGGGAGTTGTTCGGGTTCGTCGGCAGCAACGGCGCCGGTAAGACGACCACCATGCGGATCGCGCTCGGGGTGTTGGCGGCCGATGCGGGTGAGGTGAGGTGGGATGGGCGGCCGATCACGCTGCAGACGCGCAGGCACATCGGGTACATGCCGGAGGAGCGGGGGCTCTATCCGAAGATGAAGGTCGGTGAGCAGCTGGTCTATCTGGCCCGCCTGCACGGCCTCTCCGCCGTGGCCGCCGAGCGCGCCATGGGGGAATGGACTGAGCGGCTTGGGG
>DATLIA010000225.1:0-5942 GCA_035540215.1 Actinokineospora sp.
ATGCTCGCGACCGCCGCCGCCACCGCATGGGCCGAGGTCGCGCGGATCAAGATGGCCCTGATCGAGGGCTACGAGATCGCCCGCCACGAGACCGCCGACGAGCCGATCATCGACCTCGCCGGAGGCGTCCGGTGAACGACATCGACCCGTGGATCACCGACCTCGCGGCAAAGCTGGGCGACGACCCCGGCCAGCGAACCGCGTTCGCGTACGGCTACCTCGAATCGGCAGTCGCGGCCTACCTTGCGGGCAGCTACACCAAAGCCGACCTCCGCAAGTTCCACACGCGGATCACCGCCGCGCTGGACGTCAAGCCCGCCAAGGTCGGTGGGCAGCGATGACCGAGACCGAACAGCTCGCCGAGCAGCGCGCGGCCATCGCCGAGGCGTTCAGCGCGCCCGGCCGCCACCGCGCCATCGACGGCCCCGAGTGGCCCACCGACGACCCGGACCCCGACCAGTTCGAGGTCGAGTGATGGGCGTCCGCATCGACGTCAGGCCCGCCCCCGTGCCGCGCACCCGCGCGGCACGGGCGGCGGTCGCCGCCGCCGCGGCAACCCGCACGCTGCACGCCCTCGTGTGGGCCGTCGTCCTCTTCGGCGGCGACCTCCTCCTCGCCCTGGCCGTCAACCAGGCGCACGGCGACGCCGCGGGGACGGGCTTGTTCGCCGGACTCGCGGCGGCGATCGGCGCCGGGCTCTCGGCGTGGACCCTCCGCCGCCGCCCTCACACCACCACAACTGTGCAGGAGTTCCCCAATGCCTGAACACGCCAAGGCCGCGAGCATCGCGCAGGCGACCCTCCTCATCGGCGTCGTCGGCCTTGCGGTCGGCGCCGTCTACCTCGTCGCCCACCTCATGATCTGGGCGGTGCGTCCATGAGCTACACGCCCACCGCCGAGCAGCAGGCCGTCATCGACGCCTGCCGCGACGGCCTGGCCGTGGTCGTCGAGGCCGCAGCCGGAGCGGGCAAGACCTCGACGCTGCGCCTGGCCGCCGGGCAGATGCGCGGCCGTGTCCTGTACGTCGCATACAACAAGGCCGCCGCAGACGAGGCCAAGGCGTCCTTCCCGCGTCACGTCCGGTGCTCGACCATCCACGGTCTCGCCATGGGCGCAGTCGGACGGGAGTTCGCTCACCGCCTCGGGGGCGGCCGCCAGCCCGCCAAGGTCACTGCAGAGAAGCTGCGCGTCACCGCGCAGGCGACGATCGGCTCAGCGCTGGTCCTCACCCCGACCCAGCAGGTCCGCTTCGCGCTCAACACGATCAAGCGGTTCTGTCAGAGCGGCGACCACGAGATCGGCGAGCAGCACCTTGCCCGGGTATCGGGCATGTACTCACCGGCCGAGCTGGGCCGGATGCACCGCGAGATCCCGCGCCTGCGCGCCGCCGGGGAGCACCAGGCTGCGTCCGACGTCCACACCCTGTGGGACAACGGCCTGCGCGCAAACCGTGACCTGCGTGAGATCGTGCTGCCCATCGCCCGCAAGGCGTGGGACGACCTGTCCGATCCGCGCGGCGACAAGGTGCCCTACGAGCACGACCACTACCTCAAGGCGTGGCAGCTCACCGACCCCGTCCTGCGCTACGACGTCGTGATGCTCGACGAGGCACAGGACTCCAACCCGTGCCGCAGCAGCATCGTGGTCGGCCAGGAGCAGGCGCAGCGCATCGCGATCGGCGACGGTTGTCAGCAGCTCTACGCCTGGCAGGGCGCGGTCGACGCGCTCGCGTCCTGGCCTGCCGATGTGCGCCTCTACCTGACGCAGTCGTGGCGTTTCGGCGGAGCGGTCGCGGCCGAGGCGAACAAGTGGCTCACGCAGCTCGGCACCACGATGCGCGTGCGCGGCAACCCGAACCTGCCCACCGTCATCGGCCCGATCGCCAAGCCGGACGCCGTGCTGTGCCGCTCCAACGCTGGTGCGGTCAGCCGCGTAATGGCTGCGCTGGAAGCCGGGCAGCGTCCCGCCCTAGTCGGTGGCGCGAAGGACCTCCTACAGCTCGCCGAGGCGGCGGAGGAACTGCAGCGCGACGGCCGTACGTCGCACCCTGAGCTGTTCGCCTTCACGTCGTGGTCCGCAGTGCAGGAGTACGCGGGCGAGGAGTCCGGCGCCGACCTCAAGGTGTTCGTCGACCTCGTCGACACCTACGGCCCCCGCGCGATCGTCACCGCGCTGTCGCAGACGGTCGACGAGCGCCACGCGGACCTCGTCGTATCCACGGCCCACAAGTCCAAGGGACGCGAGTGGGACCGCGTCCAGATCGCCGACGACTTCCACGAGCCCCGCATGGTCGACGGCGTGCCAGGCCCGATCGACCCGGCCGACGCGATGCTCGCCTACGTCGCGGTCACCCGCGCCCGCCTCGCCCTCGACCGCGACGGCCTCGCCTGGATCGACAGCTACAGCGGCGCCGCCGCATCCATCACCGCAGCACGTAAGGACACCGCAGCATGACCACCAGCACCGAGATCGTCCGCGTCGGCGCCCTCGCGCTCGACCCGACCCAGAGCGACTGGACCGAACGTCAGCAGGCCGCCCTCGTTCAGCTCGGCGTCCAGGGCGCGACCGCGGGCGACCAGGCCGTCTTCCTGCACCAGTGCCAGCGCACCGGGCTCGACCCGTTCACGAAGCAGATCTACATGATCGGCCGCAAGGACGGCCGGTCCGGCGAGATCAAGTGGACGATCCAGACCGGCATCGACGGCTTCCGCGTCGTCGCTGAGCGACCCCGTCAGGGCAAGCCCAGCCCCTACATCGGCCAGGACGGCCCGTACTGGTGTGGCGACGACGGCGTCTGGCGCGACGTCTGGTTGAAGAAGGCGCCCCCGCTGGCCGCGAAGGTCGGCATCAAGCGCTCCGACTGGCCGGAGCCGATCTACGCCGTCGCGCACTTCCACGAGTACGCGCAGTCCACCACCTACAACGGCCAGACCCAGCTCACGAAGATGTGGCGGGAAAAGGGCGCGGTGATGATCGCCAAGTGCGCCGAGGCGCTGGCATTCCGGCGCGCCTTCCCGCAGGACCTCAGCGGCATCTACACCGACGAGGAGATGAGCCGGGCCGACGAGGTCGTCCGGGTCGAGTCCGAGCGGACCGATACGCCCTCCGCCGCGCCTACTCCCGCCGCCACCACCGCTCCGCCCGTATCGGCCGGTGTGGACTGGGATGCCGAACTGCGCAAAGCCGCAGGAAACCTCGACGCCCTGAAGGTGTTGTGGCACAAGGCTGGCGCGGTCGACCCGGAAAACGACGTCCTCGCGCGCCGAATCCGGGACGCCGTCCGCGTCGCCAAGGCCGACGCCGAGACCGAACCGGTCGACGCCGAGATCGTCGAGGACAAGACGCAGCCCGCCCCGACGGCCGACGTCACCAACGCCAAGCCCGCCGCCAACGACGCCCAGCTCACCGCCATCGCCACCACCCTCGGCGAGCACGGCGTCACCGACCGAGACCTGCGCCTGTCGTTCGTATCCCTGCTCATCGGAGACCGCATCACGACGACCCGGCAGCTCACCAAGGCCGAGGCGTCCGGCCTGCTCGACGACATCAAGAAGCTCGTCGAGGCCGGGTCCATTCAGGACACCATCAACGCCGCCCGCGCGGCCATCACCGAGCAGGAGGCCGCGTAATGGCCGGCGAAACCACGATCACGATCATCGGCAACCTGACCGCCGACCCCGAACTGCGGTTCACCCCGTCCGGAGCGGCCGTCGCCACCGTGACCGTCGCCTCGACCCCGCGCAACTTCGACAAGGCCAGCGGCGAATGGAAGGACGGCGAGGCGCTGTTCCTGCGCGGCCAGATCTGGCGGCAGGCCGCCGAGAACGTGGCCGAGTCCTTGACCAAGGGCGCGCGAGTGATCGTCACGGGCAACCTCAAGCAGCGGACCTTCGAGACCCGCGAGGGCGAGAAGCGCACCGTCGTCGAGTTGGACATCGAGGAGATCGGCCCGTCGCTGAAGTACGCGACCACGAAGGTCAACAAGGTCACCCGGTCGTCCAACGGCGACATCGGCTCGCAGCGTCAGCGACCCGCCGACAACGACCCGTGGAGCAACCCGCCGCAGCGTTCCGGTGGGTTCAACGACGAACCGCCGTTCTGAGGGCCGCGCGATGACGATCAACCTGCCAGAGCGGGAGCTGCAGGTCCTGCGCGGCATCAGCTTCGGCATGCCGAACGCGGAGATCGCACGGTCGCTGCACCTGGCGGAGAACACGATCAAGACCTACACGCAGCGGCTCTTCCGTGGACTCAACGCCCGGGACCGTGCGCACGCCGTCCGCATCGGCTTCGAGCTGGGACTACTCACCACCGGACCGGTACCGCCCGACGAGGCCACCGAGCCTGACCCAGACCCGGGAGAGCCCGCCGCTCCGCCGCTCCTGCCCTTGCCCCAGGCGCCTCCGCCCCCGGAGGCGTGCCACGGCACCGACTTCGACGACTTCCATGTCCGCGACAGCGAGCGCCCCGAGAGCTACCTCAAGCGCATGGAGCGCTTCGCCGTCGCCTACTGCCTGCTGTGCGAGATGCGCGGCGGGTGCTGGGCCAAGGGCTACATCGGCAAGGAGTGGGGCGTCTGGGGCGGCGCTCTCCACGCCCCCGAGAAGGCGCCCGTCGACCTGCTCCCGCGCAGCGCTTGGCGGGCTGCAGCGTGACGCCACTGTTCGACGACTTGGCCGCGGCGGCGGTGCCCACCCCAACACCGGGTGAGCGCCGCCGCGCGCGGCAGGCCGTCGCCATCGCCCACGGCAAGCACCCGCTGTCGGTGGCCCTGCGCGCGCCGATCCCTCTACACGCCGATGCGGCGCCCGGAGACGACCGCGACGCCTCCGGCCTGCGCTGCGGCTCCTGCGTCCACCGCCGCGCGTTCGGCGGACACTCCCGCTCCTACGTCAAGTGCGCCATCGGCCCGATGCGAGGCCGCCACGACACCACCTACCCGCGCGTCACCAACGGCCCCGGCACCGACGTGGCCGCGTGGTTCCCGGCCTGCCACGACCACCACACCGAAGTGGACAGCACAACCCGATGACCTTCTTCCCTACTCCCGACGAGTTCTACGCCGATCCCAAGTTCGCTGGGCTACCCGGCGACGCGATCGCGCTCTGGATTCGAGCCGGGTCATGGTCCGCCCACCAAGGCACCGACGGTGCCATCAAGGCCGACATGATCCCGCTCCTACTCCAGCAGTGCGACCCGCAGTCGCCCGCACACCTGGTGCAACGCGGAATCTGGAAGCGGACTCGCGGAGGCTTCCAATTCGCCGTCTGGCCCAAGCTCGCCAGCCGCGCCTACGTGGAAGCAAAACGGGAAGCGGCACGCGACCGACAGGACAAGTTCCGCAGGTCAAAGCCCAAGTCCGTAACGCGTGACGAACGCGTTAGTCACGGTGTCTCCAACGCCGTGACTAACGCTTCCCAATCCAGTCCAGTCCCTCTCCCTAAAGGGAGAGAGGGACTGACTACGTCAGTCCCAGCGGGCGCGCGCGAACGCGCCGCCGCCATCGCCCGCTGCTCACTGTGCGACGAACGCGGCTACGCCGGAACCCAGCTCTGCGACCACGACCCGACCGCACCCGAACGCGCGGCCCGAGGTCGCGCCCTCGTCCAGGCCGTCCTTTCCCGACCACCCACCGAACCGGAGGTCACTCCCGATGCCTGACCAGACAACCGCCACGCTCCTCGCCGCCGTCCAGGCCGAACTCGACGCCACAGGACTCGACATCCCCGGCGAACTCGCCCTGGTCGTCCCCGCCGTCCTCGACACCACCGCCGCGCTCCTCGCGCCGATCCTCAGCCACCCCGACCTCGGCGCCCAGGCCGCCCGTATCGCAGCCGCCACATTCCGCGGCATCGCCGCCGCGCTCGACCTGCCCGAGCCCGAACACGACACCCTCGGCGGCGAGCTCTGGCGCATCCCCGCCGACAGCCCCATCTCCGACC
>DATLIA010000226.1:0-9443 GCA_035540215.1 Actinokineospora sp.
GCCATGTCGACGGCGCCGTCGCGGCCGACGTAGTCGACGCACAGGTCGAGCATGTGCGCGCCGTCGCGGGTCTGGGCGCGGGCGATCTCGATGCAGTCGTCGAACTTGGCGTTGAGCATGGCGTCGCGGAACGCCTTCGACCCGTTGGCGTTGGTCCGCTCGCCGATGACCAGCACCGACGCGTCCTGCTGGAACGGCACCGCCTGGTAGAGCGATGACACGCCCGGCTCGGGCCGGGCTTTGCGCGGGTTGGGCTTGAGGTCGCGGACCGCCTCGACGACCTGGCGCAGGTGCTCGGCGGTCGTGCCACAGCAGCCGCCGATGAGGCGGGTGCCGAACTCGGTGACGAAACCGGACAAAGCGACCGCGAGTTCCTCCGGCGACAGCGGGTAGACCGCGCCGTTGGGGCCGAGTTCGGGCAGGCCCGCGTTCGGCATGACCGACAGCGGGATCCGGGCGTGCTTCGACAGCGTGCGCAGGTGCTCGCTCATCTCGGCCGGGCCGGTCGCGCAGTTGAGGCCGATCAGGTCGATGCCCAGCGGCTCCAGCGCGGTGAGCGCGGCGCCGATCTCGGAGCCCAGCAGCATGGTGCCGGTGGTCTCGACGGTGACCTGGGTGATGATCGGGACAACCCGGCCCTCGGCGGCCATCGCGCGCTTGGCGCCGATGATCGACGCCTTGGTCTGCAGCAGGTCCTGCGAGGTCTCCACGATGACGGCGTCGATGCCGCCGACCAACATGCCCTTGACCTGCTCCTGGTAGGCGTCGCGCAGCGTGGCGAACGGCGCGTGGCCCAGGGTGGGCAGCTTCGTGCCGGGCCCGACCGAGCCGAGGACGAACCGGGGACGGTCGGCGGTGCTGAACTCGTCTGCCACCTCACGGGCCAGCCGGGCACCCGCCTCGGACAGCTCGAAGATCCGCTCGGGGATGTCGTACTCGGCCAGGTTCGCCAGGTTGGAGCCGAAGGTGTTGGTCTCGATCGCGTCGGTGCCCGCGGCCAGGTATTCGCGGTGGACCTGGCGAACGACGTCGGGCCGGGTGACGTTCAGGATCTCGTTGCAGCCCTCGAGTCCGGCGAAGTCGTCGAGGGTGAGATCCACGGCTTGCAGCATTGTCCCCATCGCACCATCGGCGACGAGAACACGGTCGTTGAGGGCGGCGATGAACGGCGACTGAATGCTGTCCGGCATGTCGACAAGCCTACGATCTCCGTCTACACGGGTAGGGTCGTAGTCTTGCGCAGTGACCGATCCGGACCCGAGCATGGCTGCCGACTCCGAGCCCCAAGTCGAGCCGCAAGATCTCGTCGACCCCGTTATGGTGGCGGCGTTCGAGGGCTGGAACGACGCGGGGGACGCCGCTAGTACGGCGATCGAGCATTTGCAGCTCACGTGGGACGCCACTCCACTGCTGGAGATAGACCCCGACGACTATTACGACTTCCAGGTGACCAGACCGACCGTCCGCATGGTGGACGGCGTGTCCCGCAGGGTGGACTGGCCGACGACCCGCCTGTACGTGTGCCGCCCGCCCGGGTCCAACCGGGACGTGGTGCTCGTGCACGGCATCGAGCCGAACATGCGCTGGCGCAAGTTCTGCGCGGAACTGCTCCAGCACATCGATGACCTGGGCATCCAGACCGTCGTGACCCTGGGCGCGCTGCTCGCCGACACCCCGCACAGCCGCCCGGTCCCGGTGACCGGGACCGCCTACGACGCCAACTCGGCCGCCCAGTTCGGCCTGGAGCGTTCGCGGTACGAAGGACCCACCGGCATCGTCGGAGTGCTTCAGGACGCGTGCGTCCAGGCGGGCGTCCCGGCGATCTCGATCTGGGCCGCGGTGCCGCACTACGTCTCGCAGCCGCCGTCGCCGAAGGCCACGCTGGCGCTGCTGCACCGCGTCGAGGAGGTCCTCGACGTCGAGGTGCCGCTGGGGACGCTGCCGGAGCAGGCCGAGGAATGGCAGCGCACGGTGAGCGAGATGGCCGAGGAGTACGAGGACGTCCGCAACTATGTCCGCGCTTTGGAAGAACGCGGGGACGCCGAGAACACCCTGAACGAGACCAGTGGCGACGCCATCGCCGCCGAGTTCGAGCGCTACCTGCGCCGCCGCAGGCCAGGAGGATCGGGTCGCGGGACGTCCGGGCCGGGTCCGACAGGGGTATGACCGGGCGGGTCCGGGCGGCCGCGCTCTACGTCGGCGGCTTCCTCGGCCCGTTCGCGGGCGCGGTCACCACGTCGATGCTGCCCGAGCTGGGCGCGGAGTTCGGCGTGTCCAGCCAGACCGCGACCCTGTCGCTGACGGCGTACCTGGTGCCGTTCGCGGTGTTCATGCTGGTCTCGGGCACGCTGGGCGCGCGCTGGGGCGCGGGTCGCAGCGTGCGCGCGGCCTATCTGGTCTATGTAGTCGCGTCGGCGGCGTGTGTGTTGGCGCCGACGTTCGAGCTGTTCCTGGCTGCCCGCGCGGTCCAGGGCGCGGCGAACGCCTTCACCACTCCTCTGCTCCTCGCCGCGATCGGTGAAATCACCCCAGCGGGACGGTTGGGCCGAGCGTTGGGCCTGTTCGGCGCGGTTCAAGCCGCCGGGACGACCAGTGCGCCACTGCTGGGCGGTCTCGCCGGCGAGGTGAACTGGATGTGGGCGTTCGCCGCCGTGGCAGGCGCCGCCGCGCTGCTGGCGCTGGCAGGCCTGCCCGCCGATGTGCATGGACCAGCGGAAACACCGCCGACGCTGCGGTCGGCGTGGCGAGCCGACGTGGTTCGGCCCGCGGCGGCGGCGCTGGTGGGATGGGCGTGCCTTGGTGGGATGGCGTTTCTGGTCGCTCTGCGGCTGGAGGACGATTTCGGGCTCAGCTCCGGCCAGCGCGGCGCCCTGCTGACCGGGTTCGGCGTGTTCGGCCTGCTCACCGCCCGCTCGGTCGGCCACGCCATCGACCGGCTCGGCCCACGACGGGCGGTCGCGATCGGCGCGCTGGCCGGGGCGGTGCCCGTGGTGCTGGTCGGGTTGCTGCCGTGGATCCCGGCGATCGCGCTGGTATGGGCCTTCGCGGGCGCCGCGACACAGTTCGTGCAGGTCGGGTTGAACACGCTCGTGCTGGGCGGCCAAGGACCGAACCGGGCGGGGGCCGTGTCCCTAGTGCTCGCGTTCCGATTCTTCGGCGGCGCGGCGGCACCACTCGCGTTCACCCCGATCTATCAGGTGAACCCGGTGCTGGCGTTCGTCGTGCCCGCGGCCTTGCTCGTGCTGTTCGTGCCCGCGGTGATCCGGGGTCAGTCCAAGTAGTCGTGCACGAGCGGGACCACCGCGGCGCCCTCGCCGCTGGCCGAGGCGACCCGCTTCATCGAGCCGCTGCGCACGTCGCCCACCGCGAACACGCCGGGCAGGCTGGTGGCCAGCGCGGCGGGTGGCACGTCGGCGGACCACCACTCGGCCGGGACGTCGCGCCCGGTCAGGACGAACCCGTGGGCGTCCTGCGCGACCTCGGCGGGCAGCCATTGCACGCACGGCTCGGCGCCGAGCAGCAGCATCAGCTGCTCGCAGTCGACCTTCTCCTCGGTGCCCTTGGTGCGCAGTCCCAGCCAGGTCAGGGCGCCTTCGCCGCCGCCGTCGACCACCTCGGTGTGCGGGCGCACGCTGATCCGGTGGTTCGCCGAGATCTCGCGGATCAGGTAGTCGGACATGGTCGCGGCCAGCGAGTCCCGGCGGATCAGGATGGTCACGGTCTTGGCGAACCTGGTCAGGTGCAGCGCGGCCTGACCAGCCGAGTTGCCGCCGCCGACGACATAGACGCTCTTGCCCGCGCAGTCCCGCGCCACGCTCGTCGCGGCGCCGTAGTGCACGCCCCGGCCGACAAGGTCCTCGATCGGGTCGACGCCGATGCGCCGGTACGCGGCCCCCGTCGCGACCACGACAGTCCGCGCGCGCAGCTCACCGCCGTCGTCTAGGACGATGGTGTGCGGTGCGCCGGGCACGAGTTCGGTCACCGGTCGACCGATGAACATCCGCGCGCCGAAGCGGACGGCCTGCATCCGCGCCCGCTGGGCCAGACGCATCCCGGAGATGCCGCGCGGGAAGCCGAGGTAGTTGCGGATCATCGAACTGGTGCCCGCCTGCCCGCCGACCGCCTCCGACTCGACCACCACGGTCGACAGCCCTTCCGAGGCGCCGTAGACGGCGGCCGCGAGGCCCGCGGGTCCGGACCCGATGACGGCGAGGTCGGCCACATAGTCGGTCGGCAGATCGCGGACCGAGCCATAGACCAGGGCACCCAGGTCGGCGAAGCTCGGCCTGCTCAGTACGAGATCGTCCTTCACCCGGACCAGTGGCTGGTCGGGCGCGGGCGCGGCGGCGGTGATCTCCCTGCCGATGTCGGTGTCGGAGGTGTAGCGCCGGTGCGGGAAACCCATGCGCTGGAAGAAGTCCGCCAGCCGGGCGAGTTCGGGGGTCACCTCGTCGGCGACGATCTGCATGCCGTCGACCTCGGGGGTGTTGGTCGACCAGCCCCAGTCGGACAGCAGTTCGGTGACCGCGCTGTGGAACTCCTCGTCACGCGGCCCACGCGGCAATACAAGGTAGGCGTCGAGGTGCCCGTCGGCAACGGCCTCCCGCAGGCGCTCGGTGTGCACGCCGAACTGCACGGCGGGGATGAGGCAGACCCGCTTGGCCGACGGGACGTAGCGGTGGGCGTCGAGCAGCAGCGCGAGACCGTCGTCATCGGGCAGTTCCGGCGCGCAGGCGAACATCGCGACCCGCCTGCCCGCCTTGACCAGCGCCTTGGCGCCCCAGCGCGCGTCGTCCGCGCCGCCGAAGACCGCGATGGCGTAGTCGTTGTCGTAGCGGTTGCGCAGTTCCGCCGCCATGGCGTCGAGGGCGTCCGGTCCGCCGACGACGATGATCAACGGCCGGTCATCGCTCATGGCGCCAAACTAGCCGCGCTCGCCCGCCCGCGCAGTCCTCGTCGGCCGAGGGGCGTCAGCGGATCAGCAGAAACACCGCGCCGCCGACCAGTGGGCCGAGGGCCGCGCCGACGACGACCTGGGCGACGGTGTGGTCACCGAGCACGACACGGGACCAGCACACCAGCGCGACCGGGATGAGCAGCAGCAGCGCCCATGGCCCGTAGAGCAGGGCGATCATCACCACGGCCCCCGTCGCGACCGCCGCGTGCAGCGACACCTTCCACGTCAGGGTGACCGCGATGCAGGTCACGAGCGTGGCGACCATCGCGACGGTGAGGCCGACGACGTCCCGAGGCGCGTCGCCGAGGAGCAGGATCGCCAGGCCGACGGCGGTCGAGGCGAGTCCGACGGCGAGCGGAACGAAGCGGTGTTCCCGGTCGCGCACGTGGTGGCCGTCCCAGCGGCCCCGGCGGGCGCCGCGGATGATGAAGACCATCGGCAAGATGCTGGAGAACAGCGCGACCACGATGCCCCAGAGCAGCGTCGGGCCGACCCGCCCGCCGGTCGCGTTCCACGCCACCGCGAGCGGGAGCACGAGCACCACCACCGCGGGCGAGAGCACCTCAGTAGTGACCTTGGCCAGGCGAAGCCGAATCCCGTCCAACACCCATCCCCAGTCGCGGTGGCGCCGAATGACTAACGGCTGCCACTGTGCGACAGCCTCCTACGAACGACGGGAGAACCGTGGCCATCGCCTCCACGCTGGCGCGGACGGCCGAGCGAGTCCTCGGCGTGCCGCTGCCTGTCCGAATCCGCGCCTGGGACGATAGCGAAGCGGGCCCACCCGACGCGCCGGTGGTCATCGTGCGGTCGCGGCGGCCGCTGCGCAGGCTGCTGTGGGATCCCGACGAGCTGGGACTGGCTCGCGCGTACGTGAGCGGCGAACTCGATGTCGATGGCGACCTCGCCGAGGCGCTGTCCCTGTTCTGGTCCCTGGCCTGTGATCGGAAGATCACCAAGTTGTCGGTGCGCGACAAGGTCGAGGTCGTCGCCACCGGCCTCCTGCTGGGTGTGTTCGGCCGCAGACCACCCGCCCCCGAGTCCGAGGCTCGGCTGGCGGGTGACCGGCACACCAAAGCCCGCGACCGGGCCGCGATCGCCCACCACTACGACCTGTCCAACGCCTTCTACGAGCGCGTTCTCGATCCCCAGATGGCCTACTCGTGCGCCTATTTCGAGTCCCCTGACCAGACCGTCGAGCAAGCGCAGTTCGCCAAGCTGGACCTGGTGTGCACCAAGCTCGGCCTGCGCGAGGGCGACCGACTGCTCGACGTCGGCTGCGGCTGGGGCTCCCTGGCGATCCACGCGGCGAAGCACTACGGCGCGCGGGTCATCGGGATCACGCTCTCGGCCGAGCAGCGCGCGTTCATCCTGGCCAGGCTCGGCGAGTACGGCCTCGCCGACCGGGTCGAGGTGCGCCTGCAGGACTACCGCGACCTGGCCGACGAGCCGTTCGACGCCATCGGCACGCTGGAGATGGGCGAGCACGTCGGCGCCGAGAACTATCCGACCTACGCGGCGACCCTGTTCCGCATGCTCAAGCCGCAGGGCAGGCTCCTGCTGCAGCAGATGTCGCGCGGCGCGACGGCACAGGGCGGCGGCGCGTTCATCGAGTCCTACGTGGCCCCGGACATGAACATGCGGCCGGTCGGCCAGACCGTCGACCTGCTCGAACACGCCGGGCTGGAGGTCCGCGACGTCGAGGCGCTGCGCGAGCACTACGTCTGGACGGTCCGCGCCTGGGCCGAGACCCTGGAGGCCAAGTGGGAGGAGTTGGTCGACCTGGTCGGCGAGCAGCAGGCCCGGGTCTGGCGGCTGTACCTGGCGGGCGGGGCGCTGGCGTTCCAGGAGAACCGCATGGGGGTACACCAGATCTTGGCGGTACGGCCGACACCGACCGGGGCGAGCGGCTTCCCGGCCACCCGTGACTTCCTCAAGGAGCGTGCCACCTCATGATCCTTAACCTGGTGATCACCCTGGTGGTGACGCTGGCGGTGATGGTGGCCGCGTTCGCGATCAGCGTCAGCAGGCGCAAGTACGACACGATCGACACGGTGTGGGGCCTCGGCTTCGCGGTCGTGGCGGTGGTCACGTTCGCGCTGTCCGACGGCGCTATCGCCTACCGCCTTGTCCTGACCGCTCTGACCGTCATCTGGGGTGTGCGCCTCGCGGTCCATCTGCACCTGCGCAACCACGGCAAACCTGAGGACCGGCGCTACGCCGCGATCGAGGCCAAGGCCAAGGGAAACCCCAAGGCGCACATGTTCCGGGTCGTGTTCCTGACCCAGGCCGCGATCCTCTGGTTCGTCTCCGCGCCAGTCCAACTCGGCCAATACGGCCAGGACTCGTTCGGCGTGCTCGCCTACCTCGGCGTCGCGCTCTGGGTCGTCGGATTCGCCTTCGAGACCGTCGGCGACTGGCAGCTGAGCCGCTTCAAGGCCGACCCGGCGTCCAAGGGCAAGGTCCTCGACACCGGACTGTGGCGTTTCACTCGCCACCCGAACTACTTCGGCGACGCCTGCGTATGGTGGGGCCTGTACTTGATCGCCTGCCACTCGTGGGTGGGCGCGGCGACGCTGCCCGCCCCGATCCTGATGACGTTCCTGCTGGCCAAGGGCACCGGGAAGCCCATGACCGAGAAGCACCTGTCGAGCTCCCGGCCCGGCTACGCCGACTACGCCGCCCGCACGAGTGGATTCTTCCCGCTACCGCCTAAGGAGTAAGCCCCCGATGCAGCCCGGTGACCTCGCCCCCGACTTCAAACTCGCCGACGAGACCGGAAAGCTCAGGTCGCTAAGTGAATTCCTCGACAACGGGCCGGTTGTCCTGTTCTTCTACCCGGCCGCGATGACTCCCGGCTGCACGGCGGAGAGCTGCCACTTCCGCGACCTGGCCGCCGAGTTCGCCGAGGTCGGCGCGCAGCGGATCGGGATCAGCCCGGACGGGGTGGACAAGCAGGCGCAGTTCGCCTCGATCAACTCCTTCGACTTCCCGCTGCTGTCGGACCCCGACGGCGCCGTCGCGCGCGAACTCGGTGTCCGCAGGAAGTTCGGCCCGCTGCTGACCAGGCGCATGACGTTCGTGATCGACACCGACTTCAAGATCCTTGAGGTCGTCAAGAGCGAACTGCGGATGGCGGTGCACGCCGACAAGGCGCTGGCGGCCCTCCGCGCTCGCGCGTAAGGGCCGCCGACACCTCACCAGGCCCGGCGGACCTTGAGGATCGTCGTGGTCAGGTTGGGCGTGCCGTCGACCGGTGCCGGGTTCTCCGCGGTCGGCTCGATGCCGCCCGCGGCGACCTCGTCGAGCGTCGCGAGCCCGTCGGCGTCGACCGAGCCGAACACGGTGTAGTCCGGGCGCAGCCGAGAGTCCCCGTAGACGAGGAAGAACTGGCTGCCGTTGGTGTTCGGTCCGGCGTTGGCCATGGCCAGCAGGCCCCGGCCGTAGACCTTGCGGGTGCCCGTCGTGTCACCGGGCCACGGCGGCAGGTCGACCGGCAGCTCGTCCTTGTATTTGTAGCCCGGCCCCTTCTCGCCGGTGCCGCTCGGGTCACCGCACTGCAGGACCTTGAGCGTGGGGTACGCGGTGAGCCGGTGGCAGGTGGTCACGTCGTAGAAGCGGTGCCGGGCCAGGTGCAGGAAGCTCTGCACCGTGCACGGCGCCTTGGCCCGGTCCAGGGTGAGCCCGATGGTGCCCTGGGTGGTCGGCACGGTCAGCTCAACGGTGCCCCGGTTCGGGGTCCGCGTCGGGTCCGGCGGCAGCGGCACCTTCCGCGCCGCCGGGTCCTCCGGGGTCGCCTCGTACTTGCACGCGCCTTTGGTGACCTTGGGCGGGTGGTCCTCGGCGGTGGCCACAGCCGCTGAGGTCACCAAGGACCCCGCGATCAGCGCGGTGGTGACCAGAGCCCGATTCAGCCTTGTGAGCACGAACCTCTCCTTTGATCGACAGCAGCGAGCGAGTGTAGGGGCGCGCTGTGTCACAGGAACAGGTCCGAACCGGGGGTAGCGATTGCCAGAGGTCAGCCGCCGGGGCCGACGATGACCTCGTCGGGCACCTCGGTGTCGTTCTTGAGTGCCTCGAACAGCTTCGGCGCCTTGACCTTGTCCCAGAGGATCGCCGATCCGACACCCTTGACGTTCTGGCTGCCGCCCATCGGGATGGTCGTGGTGATCAGGTTGCCGTCGCTCGCCCCGCCCATGGCCAGAGCCACCGGGGGCAGGTTGTGCAGGTGGGTGTCGTCGTCGACGGTGATCGCGTCGGGCGCGCTGCCCAGCAGCGGGAACAGCCGGAACGGGTTGACCAGGGTGCCCGCCGACGTCGCCTTCTTCGTCAGCGCGCCGATGAAGGCGCGCTGGCGGATGACGCGGTCGAGGTCGGCCCGCGGGCCCTTGCGGGTGCGGACGTAGCCCAGTGCGTTCTTGCCGTCGAGTTCCTGGCAGCCCGCGGGCAGGTTGATCCCGGCCAGCGGGTCGTTGATGGGCGCGTC
>DATLIA010000227.1:0-4389 GCA_035540215.1 Actinokineospora sp.
CGCGTTGGTGGCCGTCGTCGGACTCGTCACGACGTTCGTGCTGCTCGGCCGCACCACGCCGCCCGAACCGGTCGTCCCCACCGCCGCGCCTCCCCCGACCGCCGTCGTCACCACGCCCGCGTCGCCTCCGACCACCGCACCCGTCGACGGCGCGGTCGCGATCGCCCCCGGCATCACGCACCCGGCGACCGCCGACGTCGCCCGTGTGCTCGACGCCTACGTCACGGGCATCAACGAGCGTCGCTACTCCGACGCGTTCGCGCTGCTCAGCCCGGACAACCCGACCGCGAAGCGGGGCGTGCAGGCCTGGATCGACGCCGAGTCGAGCACCCAGATCCGCGACGCCCGGCTGCGGTCGGTGAGCGACGGCCCGACCGGCTCGGTGAACGCCGAGATGACGTTCACCAGCACCCAGAGCGCGGAGCTCGGCCCGAACGGGCAGACGTGCACGCAGTGGGACCTCGTCTACACGATGGTCGGCCCCGGCCCCGACTGGCGCATCCGTCTCGCCGACACCCGCAGCGACCCGGTCGCCTGCTAGGAGAGCGGTTCGGTGACGCCTACACCGAGCCCGGCGACGGCGCCGATCACCACCACCGCGGGCGGCGAGATCTCCGCGCTCCGCACCACCTCGGCCACCGTCGCCAGGGTGGCCCGCACCGACCGTTGGATCCGCATCGTGCCGTCCTGCACCACCGCGACGGGGGTGTCGGCCGGTCGACCGGCGTCGAGCAGCGCCCGCGCGAACGCCTCGATCCGCTCGACGGCCATCATCAGGATGACGGTGCCGCGGAGTCTGCCGAGCGCGTCCCAGTCGACGAGGCTCTGCGGATCGCCCGGCGCGACGTGCCCGGACACCACCACGATCTCGTGCGCCACGCCGCGGTGGCTCACCGGCACGTCGGCGACGGCGGGCGCGGCGAACGCACTGGTCACCCCGGGTACCACGGTGACCGGCACGCCCGCCTCGGCGCACGCGAGCACCTCCTCGAAGCCGCGGCCGAACACGTAGGGGTCGCCACCCTTGAGCCGCACCACGAACCGGCCCGCCCGGGCGTGGTCGATGAGCAGCTCGTTGATCCGCGCCTGGTTCATCGCGCGCCCGTACGGAATCTTCGACGCGTCGATCACCTCGACGTGCGGGCCGAGCTGGTCGAGCAGGTCGCGCGGGCCGAGCCGGTCGGTGACCACGACGTCGGCGCGGGCGAGCAGCCGCCTGCCGCGCACGGTGATCAGCTCCGGGTCGCCGGGGCCGCCGCCCACGAGCGCGACCCCCGGTCGCACGGGCTCGGCGGCGCCGTCGACGATCCCGGCGGCCAGCGCCTCCAGCAGCGCGGTGCGCACGGCGGCCGAGCGCCGGGGGTGACGGCTGGCGAGCACGCCGACGGTGAGGCCGTCGTGCCGTCCCACGGCCGGGGTCACCGCGCTGCCCGCCGGGGCGTCGTCGGCGCGCACGCAGAACACCCGGGCGCGCTCGGCCTCGGCGGCGACCGCGGCGTTGACGGCCGGGTCGTCCGTGCAGGCGATCGCGTACCAGGCGTCGGCGAGGTCGCCGTCCCGGTAGGCGCGGGCGGTCCACGTCAGCTCGGGCGCCATGGCCTCGACCGCGGGCGTCACCTCCGGCGCGACCACCTCCACGTCCGCGCCCGCCGCGAGGAGGCCGACGAGCCGCCGCTGCGCCACCGAGCCGCCACCCACGACGACGACGCGGCGCCCGGCGAGGTCGAGGCCTGCCAGGTACGGCTCAGGCATGGGTTCGTCCCGACATGCCGGACAGTCTCTGTCGCGCCGGAGCCCGCCGTCCAGCCGGGTCTAGTGTCCTGCGCCAGTATTTCGCAGGGTAAGTCCTAGACTGGGTGCATGGCGCGCACCGGACGTCCGAAAGCCGTGCTGGAGTTGAGCGCCGAGGAGCGCGAGCAGTTGCAGCGATGGGCGCTGCGGCGCACCTCGGCGCAGGCGCTGGCGATGCGGTCGAGGATCGTGTTGGCCTGCGCTGAGGGCCGGTCGAACAGCGTGGTCGCCGCGCAGTTGGGGGTCTCGGCCCAGATGGTCGGTAAGTGGCGGGCCCGGTTCGTGGAGGCCCGCCTGGACGGACTGGCCGATGATCCCCGGCCCGGCCGGCCGGCCTCGATCACCGCGGAACAGGTCGAGGACGTCGTCGTGGCGACCTTGGAGTCCACACCGGGCAATGCCACGCACTGGTCGCGGGCGAAGATGGCCGAACGGACCGGACTGTCGAAATCGAGCATCGGACGGATCTGGAGAGCCTTCGAACTCAAGCCACACCGCGCCGAGACGTTCAAGCTGTCCACCGATCCGTTGTTCGTGGAGAAGGTCTTCGACGTCGTCGGCCTGTACCTCAACCCGCCCGAGGGCGCGGTCGTGCTCTCAGTGGATGAAAAGTCACAGGTCCAGGCCCTGGCACGGTCCCAGCCGGCGTTCCCGATGATGCCCGGCATGCCCGAGCGGCGCACCCATAACTACGTCCGCCACGGCACCACCAGTCTGTTCGCGGCGTTCAACACCGCCGACGGCACCGTGATCTCCGCGCTGCACCGCCGGCACCGCACAGCCGAGTTCCGCAAGTTCCTGGCCAAGATCGACGCAACCGTGCCCGCGCACTTGCAGGTGCACCTGATCGCGGACAACTACGGCACCCACAAGACCCCTGCGATCAAGACATGGCTAGCCGGGCACCCCCGTTTCTTCTTGCATCACACGCCGACCTACTCCAGCTGGCTCAACCAGGTCGAACGCTGGTTCGCCTACCTCACCGAAGACCTGCTCCAACGCAGCGATCACCACAGCGTCCAGGCCCTCGAAGCCGACATCCGAGCCTGGGTGAAGGCCTGGAACGAGAACCCTCGAGCCTTCGTCTGGACCAAGTCTGCCGAGGAAATCCTCGAACGACTGGGACGACTTCTACGCCGAATCAACGGCGCAGGACACTAGTGCGCTGACCACATACGTTCACCGGGTTATGCCGCGCGGGGTCGGCCCCAGCGTTGTTGGCGTTCGCTGCGGACCCGAGCGCGTTCCCGGCGTTGCGCGGCGAGGACGTCAGGGTGGCGGGCGTTGGCGTTACGCCAGCGCAGGTAGTCCTGCAGCTTGCGGGCCAAGACGGTGTGGTTGGGGTGGTTCGAGGCGCCCATCACGAACGTGCGCAGCGGACCGAACTGGGCCTCGATCGGGTTAGCCCAGGACGCGTAGGTCGGGGTGAAGCACAATTCGACCTTGTTCCGCGCAGCCCAGGCCCGGATGGCGGGGGTCTTGTTCGCCGACAGGTTGTCCAGGATCACGTAGATCGGTGCGCCGTCGGGGCGCTCAGCGCGGATCGAGCGCAACGCGGCCAAGGTGTGATCGCCGCCCTTGCGACGGCGGACCACACCCCAGAGCTGGTCGTCGCCCAGGCTGTAGCAGCCGTGGAAGTAGCGGATGCCGTGGGTGCGGTGGTAGGTCGCGGGCAGCCGGGTCGGCTTGGACTCGGGCGCCCAGGTGGTGCCGTGGCAGGGCCGGATGGACAGCGGGCCGAACTGGTCGAACGCGAAGCACCGGTGCGGGAACCGGCGGGTGACCTCCTCGATCCGGTCGAGCTTTCGATCCTTGTCCGGGTCGTGCGAGTCCTTCCAGGTGCGGGTGCGCTGGAAGCTGATCTGGGCTTCGCGCAGGATCTGCCGTAGCCGCTCGCGGCTGACCCGCACCATCCGCTGGTCGTTGCGGCGCAGGTAGGCGACGAGTTTGCGCACGCTCCAGTGGGTGAACGGGCGCCCGAGCGTCTCGGGTCGCGTGGTGGCCGTCGCGACGATGAACGCGACATCCTCGTCACGGATCAGGCGGGGACGGCCTCCCGCCCACCGAGGGTCCAGCGCGGCCAACCCCCGCTCGTTGAAGGCGTGGATGACATCGCGGACGGTGTCCTCATCCGCGGCGACCAGCCGCGCGATCGCCGACACCGGCGTCCCCGATGACGAGGCGAGAAGGATCGTCGCCCGACGGACCCGGATCGGGTTCCCGCGACCACGGCGCACGATCTGAGTCAGCCGTTGCCCCTCCTGATCGCTTAACCGGCGTGCTCTGACAGGTTCAGCCATCCACCGAGCATGAGATCAACAACTCGACAACGCTCGGACGCCGCACGGCGTGTCACCGACCCGGTGAACGTTCATGGTCACCGCACTAGCGACGGGGCTGATCCACCGTCGCGTGCGTGAGCGCCTGGTAGGCGAGCACCCGGCGGACCGCGAGCAGCCTGCGGCGCGGGTCGTCGGCGGCCAGCAGCGCCATGGCCCGCGTGTACAGCTCGACCGCCTCGCCGTGCGCCAGACCGCGCACGGCGTCGTCGGCGGCGCGCTCGGCGAAGGCGACGGCGGCGTCGACGTCGCCCGCCGG
>DATLIA010000228.1:0-12727 GCA_035540215.1 Actinokineospora sp.
GCCGACGCCGCGGCGGGCGAGCCTGACGCGCTGCCCCCGGCCTCGCCCGCATAGACATAGCCGCCCGGCTGTGGCGGGTTGACGTGACTGCCGGCAGCGCCGCCTCCGCCACCGCCGATCGCACCCCCGCCACCGCCGCCCATCGAGCCGCCGCCGCCCGACTTGAGGCCGTCGGCCTTCGTCGGTTCCGGCTCGGGCCCAGGCTTCGGGCCCTCGATCGTTGGCACAGCGGGCATTTCGGGGGTGTACGACCAGTTCGCGGCGGGCATGGTGTGCGGCATCGTGATCTTGTCGAAGACCTCCGAGCCGTCAACGCCCTCGCACAGCCGCACAAGAGCCTCCAGCACCTGGCGGACAGACTCGAACAGTTCCCTCGTCGGGCGCTTCATGTGGTCGAGGTACTGCCGAGCCCGGTCCTCGCCCTGCACCGGCAGGGTCATCGCCTCGGAGGCGGTCTCGGCGGCCTCGGCGAGCAGGCCCGCCATGTCGGTGACGATCTCGCGCAGGCCGTCGGCGGTCGCGTCGAGGACCTCGGCCATGGCGGCCATCGCGTCGGACATGTCGTGGCCGGCGAGGCCGACGCTGTTCATGTACTCGATGAACGAGTCGGCGTCGGCACCCTGCCAGGCGGCGTCGAGGCCGCCAAGGGGCTTGGTGAGGTCGTCGGCGACCTTGTCGGCGTGGATGCTCGCCGCGGCCCACCGGGCGGCCTCGGCGTGCAGGTCGCTCCAGCGGCCGACGACGGGGGCGAAGTACTCCTCCACCGGATCCGGCACACCAAGATCGACGCACAGCCGCTGCAGGAAGTCGAGGTACGCGCCGACGTCGGCCTCGACGTCAGTACCGTCCGTACCGGACTTCGGCGGCGGCGGTGGGGCCTGCACCCGGTCCGGCTCGACGGCGGGCCGATGCGGTCGCGGGGCCCGGTCGGCATGGTGACGTTCGAGGGCTTGGCCCATGAGTCGGTCGCTGTCCATCGGATCCCCCTACGCCTCGCCGCTGCGCTTGATCGTCCGCAGACTGTCCTCATCGGACTCGCGATACGTCCCGGAGATCTCGCCGAGGCTGTGCGCCGCGGACTCCAGCGACTCGACGGCCCTGGTCAGCTGGCCGCGCAGGACCTCAGCGGCCCGGCAGTAGGACTCGGCGACGCGCACCGTGCGGCCCAGCGAACCGAACGACTCGGCGGTCAGCGGTGCGGTGTTGAGCGCGGTCGACGCCGTCGACAGGGTGTCCGCACCCGCGGCGACCTTCTTCGCGTACCCGCTCACCCAGTCGGGGTCGATCTTGATCGCAGCCACGACGGCCATCCTCCTTGAGCGCCTTTGTCCCTTCTGACGGTAGGCGGTGGAAGCCGGTTCCCCGAACCGATCAGCCGCCCGCTGCTTTAGGGGTGGTCGACGGGAACTGCCCGGCCGCGGCGGGCACCGTGTCGAACGTCTGCTGCACGTCGCGGGTGTTGAGCGAGGCGCCGTTGGGCAGCAGGCGCACGATCGCGTCCGGGGCGGGGCGCTGGTTGCCGAGGCCGAGTGCCGCCGCGGTGCGCGCGTCCGGCACGCCGAACTTCACGCCGCGGTCGGAGACCAGGTAGATCGGGCCGGTGGTGAAGTCCTGTTTGGACGTCGACCCGCGCACGACGGCGGCCCGGCCGGGCGGCATGTAGAAGTGGTCGAGCCGCTGGCCGTCGGCGCTCGGCGTGCTGATCGGCACCGTGGCGGGCTGGCCGCTCGCGGTGCGCGGCAGCGGAAGCTGGGTGCCGACGTGGACCTCGGTGTGCTCGTCGGCGTCCGCGCCGGTGCCGACGACGTTCCAGGTCAGGCAGGCCACCGGGAAATTGACCGGGGCCAGCACCTCGGGCACGACCTGAGGGAACGTGGTCTCGTCGATCGGACGCTGCGGCTGGGCCGCCGGGATCTGGTCGGGCCGCACCGAGGCGATCTCCTCACCACCCGACGTCACATCGAACCGGATCAGGTCGGCGGTGGTCTTCTTGATCTGCTGCACGCCATCGCGCAGGATCACGAAGTAGTCGAACAGTCCGCCCGCACGCTCGATCTTGACCACCGAGCCGACCGGCAGGTCGTTGATCTTGACTTCGCCCGGTCCGCCACGGCCCGGGATGGCGGGCGCCTTGAGCTGCGGGGCCTCCGGGATGGCGTTGAGCAGGCCAGTGGTGATCTTGCGCATCCGGTCGCCGCCCAAATGCAGCGCCGACTTGATCCGGTTGTTGGTCATGTCGACCTCGGCGCGCACGGTGTTGGCGTTCTTGATGTTCGCCGTGGCCGGGGTGCGGTAGACCAGGTAGACCTTCTTGTTCTCCGCCTCGACCAGCAGGGCCTCGTTCTCCGCCAGCTCCGCGCCGAACTCGGTGTGCCCGGCGGCGACGGTCGTCTGGATCTCGCCCTTGCTGGTGGGATCGGGCAGGCTGCGGTCGATCCCGTACTCGTCGCAGACCGCCCAGTCGCCGCTGACGCGCTGGGCTTCCTCCGGCAGCATCTGCGGGCCGTCGGGGATGCCCGCCAGCCGCTCGCGCGGAATGTCGACCAGCTTCTCGTCGGGGATGACCTCGGGCACCGCGGGCCCGGAGTTGCCACCGCCGCCACCGTCATCGGTCTGGCTGGCGGGCTGCTGGGCGCCGCCGCTGTTGCCGCGCGCGAGCAACAGCAGCCGCGCCGACGCGAGGTTGAACGTCGGCACCAGCACCTTGCCCTTGGCGGTGTTGGTCAACAGCACATAGACCGCGCCGGACGGCTTGGCGATGACGATGCCGTCCTGGTTCGGCGCCTTGGGCGCCGGGCTGAGCAGGCCAAGGATCAGCACGCCGACGACGCAGACCGCCGCGATGCAGACGCCCACGATGGTGGCCCTGGTGTGGGTCCGCATCGGGTCGTGCAGCATCACCGCGTCCTTGCGCACCAGCGCTGACTGCATCCTGCGCAGCACGAAGCGGTATGCCTGAACCTGTGACTTCGTAGTCGGTGTTGATGGCATTCTCGGCCTGCAGCTCTCCCCGTCGCGGTACGGTTCCGCAGGATAGCCGTACGGCCGTCGTTGTATGTGGGTTCTCCACCAACCGGGGGGAATCCGGCGGCCGTACCGGAGCATGACGAGGGGAAGAGAACGAGCGGATGTCCGTGACCACTCCTCCGCGACAGGGCAGGACACCTCCGCCGGGACGCCCCGGCCCAGGAGGTCCGGGCAGACCTGGCGGACCGGGTCCGGGCGGCCCTGGGGGGCCGGGCGGACCAGGCGGGCCCGGTGGGCTACAGCCCGCCGCCGCGCCGCCACCGACCGGACCGCGGACCAAGGTCGCGGCGCGCAGGCGCCACCGCGGCTCCAGCCTCGGCGCCCTGCCCGTGTCGAACCTCGTCGTCCTCGAGGTGGGCATCGCGATCGGGCTCGTCCTGCTCGCGATCGACCTCAAACTCCTCTACGTGGCGATCGGCGTCGCGGGCGCGGCGCTGATCCTGGCGTTCCTGCGCTGGCGCGGCCGCTGGTTCACCCAGTGGATCGGCCTGACCACCCGCTACACGTTCCGCTCACACTCCAGGGTGACCAAGCCGCCGAGCCCGGTGACCATGGAGACCGTGGCCGCCGAGGACGGCGCCCAGGTCACCGGTCCGGATGACCCCAGGGTCAACCTGCTGCGGCTGGCGGTGCCCGACCTGGTCGTGGCGCACGCGGTCGACCACGAGCGCAAGCCGGTCGGCCTGGCCTGGCACGAGGGCACGTGGACCGCGGTGCTGCTGGTCGACCCGGCGCCCGCGCTGGTCAGCCAGGTCGGCTCGACGCCGAGCCTGCCGCTCGGTGCGCTGGCGCCGTGCCTTGAGGACCGCGGCGTGGTGCTCGACGCGATCCAGGTGATCTGGCACTGCTACCCCGGCAGCGTCGCGCTGCCGCCCAGTTCCCCGGCGCTGGCCTCCTATCTGGAGGTCCTCGGCCCGCTGCCCGCCGCCGCCCGGCGCACCACGTGGGTGGCCGTGCGGCTGGACCCGCGCCGCTGCCCGGCGGCGGTCCGCGAGCGCGGCGGCGGCGTCGTCGGCGCCCACCGAGCGCTCATCGGGGCGCTCTCGCGCGTGCGCAACGCATTGGAGTCGCGCGGTGTGCCGACCCGTCCGCTGGACCCAGACGAGCTGCTCAAGGCCGGGATCTCGGCGGCCGAGCTGACGGCTGTCGCGGGATCCAACGCCCAGGTCTCGCTGCGGGAACGGTGGACCGGCGTGACCGCGGCGGGCATCGGCCACGCCAGCTACGCGATCACCGGCTGGCCTCAAGGCAAGCTGGCCACCAGCCTCAACTCGCTCACCGGCGTGCGCGCGCTGTCCGCGACGGTCGCGATGTCGATCTCACCGGGCAGCGACGACGGCAAGGTCGGCCTGCGCGGGCTGGTCAGGGTCAGCGCCCGCAACCCCGACGAGCTCAGCGACGCCGACGACCGGCTGTCGGCGATCTCCGACCGGCTGGGCGTCACGCTGACCCCGCTGCGCGGCCTGCAGATCGCCGGGCTGGCCGCGACCTTGCCGCTGGGAGGACAGGCATGAGCGAGCTTGCGAGCGAATCAATGTCACAGGGTGATCGCGAGCGGCGTCACCAAGCCTGCGAGGGGGCGTCGTGAGTAGTTCCTCAAGGCTTCTCGATTCCCAGAGCGGCAACGCGGGCATCGCGCCCGAGTTCATGGTCTCCCCGGAGATGCTGGACGCGGTCAGCCCATCGGGTGACCGCGGCGGCATGGTCCTTGGCTCCGGCCTGCAGGGCGAGCCGCTGACGATCTCCGCGCTGCGACCCGCCCCGACCAGGATCGTGCTGGTCGGCGGGCTCTACCTGGCCCGCCAGGTGGCGCTGCGCGCGATGGCCGTCGGCGCGTGGGTGGTCGTGGCCACCGGACGTCCCGCAGCGTGGCAGGTGCTGCAGAAGGCGGCGGGCAACGGCCCCGACGGGCGCCCGGCGCCGCTGGTGCAGATCCGCAGGCTCAGCCCGGTCGAGCTGCCCCGGCCGTCGGAGGACGGTCCGCTGCTCGTCGTGCACGACGGCGGCCCGACGCCGCAGGAGCTGTTCCCGCCGAGGTCGCCGTGGCAGACCACCGTGTACGTGCTGCCGTACATGCACCCGCAGGCGGGCGCCACGGCCAACGCGGCCGACCTGGTGCTGCTGCAGCGGCTGCCGGTGGGCCAGGCGCAGCTCGCGGCCCGGATCTGGCGGCTGCCGCCGCCGATGGTCCAGCAGCTCACCACGCTGGCCGACGACCAGGTCGTCGCCCTCGGCCGCAACCTGTGGCGGCCACTGCGACTGGTCACCACGGCCAAGGAACAGCAGATCCTCGGCCCGGTCCGCCGCGGCGACTGAGTCAGTCAGGTGCCGTCCCTGCCCCAAGGGGCGGCACCTTCGGGCGAAATGTCCATTTTGCGCGGTCCACCATTCCGGTCATCGTCCGCCATTCGGCCTAGCGCCGCTACCCCCTGTGGGCGTAATGGCGTCCGGCTACCGTCGGAATCGCGACCCCAATAGACCAGCGAATAGCGTGAATGAATACGGCGGCACCAATGGGACACCCCAGCCACCCGCTATTCGCCACCCGTCGAAGCTGGTCATTTAGCCTGGTCAGCCCAGTTTGACCTGGGCCGAACGGCCCTTTGCCAACCGCCGTTCGGCCCATCTCATTGCCATCCTGGCCCATCTGTGGAAAAGGGACTGTTTCTAAACATTGCAAGTCCCTTGCGTGGCGGAATCACGTTGACCCAATGTTGTTGGCGTTCGCGCGAACACCAAAAGCACCTCCAAGACACCACCACGCGGCCCTGGCGTGAGGACGGGGCCGCGTGCCCCCTGGCCTAAGGAGATCGTGCACATGGGTATGTCTCGCGCCACGTCGCTCAGGCGACTGGCTGGCGTCGGCCTGGCCACCGTGGCCTGTGTCGCTTCAGCGATCACCCTCGCAACACCGGCAACCGCCGCGGAGGCCCAGATCCTGGGTGCCGACCGGGCGAACGTCGTCAAGGACAGCTACATCGTCGTCTTCAAGGACGGCGCCCAGATCGCCAGTGCCGACGCCCTCGCAGGCAAATATGGCGGCAAGATCAACCACCGCTACTCCGCCGCGCTGCACGGCTACGCCGCGACGATGTCCGAGCAGCAGGCCAAGAAGGTCGCCGCTGACCCCCAGGTCGCCTACGTCGAGGCCGACCAGGTCATGAGCCTTATCGCCGACCAGCTCAACCCGCCGTCGTGGGGGCTGGACCGGGTCGACCAGCGTGACCTGCCGCTCAACCAGAAGTACACGTACGCGACGACGGCGACGAACGTGACCGCGTACATCATCGACACCGGCATAAACCTGACGCACAACGACTTCGGCGGGCGGGCGACCAGCGGCCGCGACACCGTCGACAACGACAACGACGCCACCGACTGCCACGGCCACGGCACCCACGTCGCGGGCACCGTCGGCGGCGCGGCCTACGGCCTTGCCAAGGGCGTCAAGCTGAAGGCGGTCCGGGTGCTCAACTGCTCGGGCTCCGGCACCAACGCGGGCGTCGTCGCGGGCATCGACTGGGTGACCGCCAACCACGTGAAGCCCGCCGTAGCCAACATGAGCCTCGGCGGCGGAGCCTCCACCGCGACCGACGACGCGGTCCGCCGCTCGATCACCGCGGGCGTCACCTACGCGGTGGCCTCCGGCAACTCCAACGCCAACGCCTGCAACTACTCCCCAGCCCGAGTCGCCGAAGCCCTCTCGGTCAACGCCAGCGACAGCGCCGACGCGCGTGCCTCCTTCTCCAACTACGGCACCTGCACCGACCTGTTCGCCCCCGGCGTCGGCATCACGTCGGCGTGGATCGGCGGCAACACCGCCACCAACAACATCAGCGGCACGTCGATGGCCTCCCCGCACGTCGCGGGCGCCGCGGCGCTGTACCTGGCGGCCAACCCGACGGCGTCACCGGCCACGGTGAACGCGGCGATCGTCAACGCGGCCACGGCGAACAAGGTCACCAACCCGGGCACCGGCTCGCCCAACAAGCTGCTCTTCACCGGCAGCGGCACCACCCCGCCGCCGCCCACGGGCTGCGCGGCCGTCACCAACGGCACCGACGTGCAGATCCCGGACCTGGGCACGGCGAACAGCCCGATCACCATCTCCGGCTGCACCAGCGCACCGTCGACGGCGTCCACCGTCGCGGTCAACATCGTCCACACCTGGCGGGGCGACCTGGTCATCGACCTGGTCGCGCCGGACGGCACGGCGTACCGGCTGAAGAACTCCAGCGGGAGCGACTCGGCGGACAACGTGGTCGCGACCTACACGGCGAACCTGTCGTCGGAGGCGTCGAACGGGACGTGGAACCTGCGGGTTCAGGATGTGGCCCGGTACGACACGGGGTACATCAACAGCTGGACGCTTGACCTGTAGGGGGTAATGCACCCGGTCAGCCCTTCCCTGCTGGGGGCTGGCCGGGTGTTCCTCTGTATGAACACGGCGGGTTCAGCCGCACCTGACGTGCGGTCTCCTCCAACACATCGGCAAGTGCGTCTGATTGATCGGCTGTCGCCCAGTCGAGGATGAGCCCACTGGCGTGATGCCGGAGCCGAGTCGGAATCGCCTCGATCTTGCGGGCGAGGGCTACCAGGTTCGCGGCGAGGTCCACCTGTTCAGGCGTAGTCATCGGTCGCGCCTCCATTGCCGACTAGTCGGCCCAGACCGCCCGGAGTAGGCACGCAGCAGCGTGACCACTGTCCGAAGTCGACAGTCTTCGAGCCTTCTCCGACGCCGACGAGCGAACACTGGCGCAACAGCCGCCACGATGGCGATCAGCGCGACCGCACCCAGCATGATCAGGACCGTCATCACTGTCTCCTCCTGTGAGGAGACGAGGATCGATCGTGAATGCCCGAGCGCTTTGCCTCCGTGGCAATGTCGCCCGATCGGGTTATCCGCGGATGCCCGCCCGATACGCCATCGCCCGAATCTCCCGCCCGATCGCGTCATCGCGCGCGTGTGCGAGCAATTCGCCTATGGTCGCGCGCGCGAAAGGATGCCGGTGGATCCGGGCAGGCGAGATCCGCTCAGCAGTGCGGAGCATCATGACGGCGTCAACTCTGCGAGACGGGATGTGCGCCAACGCTCGTCCGTAGTCACGCCAATAGGCGGATTGGCGCGTCGGCGATCGGAGAGCCGTGGGGTCGAGGGACTCCGCTATCCGAACGGCATCAGCAGGACGGCCTGCCTCCAGGGCGACCGACATCCGCCACACTCCGACATTCGCCGGGCCGAAGCCGAACCACAGCGCGTTGCCTTCGCCCGTGCGCCGCGCCAGATCCGCCGCGTACGCCAGTCCCGCGTCACCATCGGTTCCCTGTGCGGTCGACACCAGCGATCCAGCCAGCGCGAGCATTCCGCTGGCCTGCATATCCCCCGACTCAGCGGTGCCGGGGTCGGCGTCGGCGAGAACCCGGGCAGCGAAGTCGAACCCGCCCGCGCCGATCAAGCCGAACGCCGTGCCGAACGCGCTGACCGCGCGATAGAGGGGTTCGTCCAGACGGTCGCTGGCCTGCTTGGCCAGGAGCGACGCCTGCCAAGCCAGGTCGGGGCTGGCACCCATGTCCCCGAGCCATGCCTGCGTCCCCTGGACTTGTGTGAGGATCAGCAGCCGTAGAACTTCCTGATCACCGACACCAGCCGCCAGGGTCGAGTACAGGTCGTTGATCAATGCGGGCAACGTGGCGCCGACGACAGCGAACTCGCAATTCTGCTGGCCGTCGAGTACCAATGCGACTCGGTTCCGCAGTTCGTCGACCGACCGGACTTCACCCATCAACTCCCCGTAGGCGGCAGCCTGAAGCGCCACTCGAATCGGGCCCAGCGCACGTTCTTCTTCCGCGTCACCGGGAGCCGCTAGCGCGACCGCGGTGATCTCAGTGGGGGCTACGTCCAGCGCATTGGCGAGCGCGACGATCAGCGAGCGGCGGTCCAGCGCCCGCTTCCCGGATTCCAGACGGCTCAGGTACGACGGCGAGATGCCCGCGAGTCCTGCGACAACCTCAAGGGACTTGCGTCGGGCATGGCGGATCTCGCGGAGCCGGTATCCGATCTCGTCCACCATGCGCGCCTTTCGCCTGGGTGACTCGGCACCCAGGCTACCGCTCCGTGACCACGGCTCGCATGAAGTCGTCCTTGTCACCAATTGCGTGGTACGCCTCATAAAGCGAGTCACATGACGAAGCGAAGGATCCATCCAAGGCAAACCCGATCGCCGCGACCGCACGCGCCTTCGCGAAAGCCCGGAGATACTCGCTCTCCGCAACCACTCCGGCCTCAAGGCTTTGTTGAATGCCCCACGCAAGGTCGTCTAGTTCCTGAGCCAACAGATCGACCTCACCCCGGAGCACCGCATCGCCGGAGCACCTTCGCCTAATCACATCCAGCGCTTGGAACAGCGTCGGATCACTGACTCCAGCACGTCGAGCGGCCAGCAAGCATGCTCGTTCCACCATCTGCTGCCTCACGTCGGCGGCGCTGCACCTGAGAGTGTCGACAAGGCCAGGCGCTACCTGCATTAGACCGACATGCTTCATCTCGCCCGTCGCCATGAAGCCGACTCTCCGATCAGGCAGTGCCGAGTGCGCGGACGTTGCGGGTAATCGCCGTGCGGGCGGCCAAGTCCTCATCAACTGGATAGTCCACGCCGATTAGCGCCAACCCGTGGGCAGGCGCAACGGTGATCGCGCTGGGGCGTTCCGTGGCGGTGAGCATGGAAGACGGCCAGGAGGCCGGTTTGCGGCCCTCACCAACAGCCAGAAGGGCGCCGACAAGACTGCGGACCATCGAGTGGCAGAAGGCGTCCGCGGAGACGTACGCGGTCAGCAGGCCATCGGACGAGCGCACCCATTCCAACCGCTGCAACTCGCGGATCGTGGTCGCGCCTTCTCGACGTTTGCAGAAGGCCACAAAGTCGTGTTCGCCGACCAGCAGGGCCGAGGCCGCGGTCAAGGCGGACAGATCAAGCGGCCGGGGCCACGTGACGACATGGCCGCGCAGCAGCGGATTCGCCTCTGCCTGGGCGTCGCAGATGCGGTACGCGTAGTGCCTGCGCAGCGCGCCGAAGCGGGCATCGAACGCAGTCGGTACCGCGCGGATCGAAGACACCCGAACGTCCGCGGGCAAGGCTCGGGCCAATCGTGGGACCAGCACCGCCAGGTCCACATCAGACGGTAGATCCATGTGCGCGACCTGCCCAGTCGCGTGCACACCCGCGTCCGTCCTACCGGCCACAGTCAGGCGGATGTCGTGGCGCAGCACCAACGACAGCGTGTCCTCCAGGACCCCACACACCGTCCGGCGAGACGGCTGCCGGGCCCAGCCGGAGAAATCCGTGCCGTCATAAGCGATATCGAGCCGAACGCGGACGAGCCCGCCGCCCCCAGAGGGGACAGCGGGCTCGGCCGGTGCTTCGGTCAGGACTCGTCCTCAGACGACTCCTCGCGCTGCGACGGGGGCAGCTGGAAACCAGCGGCCTCCGCGGCCTCGGCGGTGGCGAACCACACCTCGGCGACCGTGCGGTCGTAGAAGGCGCTGTCCGGCACGTGGTACAGCATCGAGTCGGCGTTGCCCTTGATCGGGAAGCCCTCGGGCTGCGAGCCGTCCTCCAGCGGGAGGTGCGAGCCCTCGCCGTAGGAGACAGCTTCCGTCTCGGTGGCCTCGACCTCGGCGACAGCCTCGGTCTTGGTCTTCTCGACGAACTTGGTCTTGCGGGCGGCCTCGGCCTCCGCGGTGACCGTCTTCTCGCTGATCAGCTCGATCACGGCCATCGAGGCGTTGTCGCCCTTGCGCGGCATCGTCTTGGTGATGCGCGTGTAGCCACCGTTGCGGTCGCTGAAGAACGGGCCGATCTCGGTGCAGAGACGCTGAACGACGTCCTTGTCCCGGATGACCTTCATGATCTCGCGGCGGTTGTGCAGGTCGCCCCGCTTCGCCTTGGTGATCAGCTTCTCCGCGAGCGGACGGAGCCGACGGGCCTTGGCCTCAGTGGTCTTGATGCGGCCGTGCTGGAACAGCGAGGTGGCCAGGTTGGCCAGCAGCAGGCGCTCGTGGGCAGCGCCGCCGCCGAGACGAGCACCCTTGGTTGGGGTGGGCATTTCTAGCTCCTTGTGGAAATCCGCGGCTCAGGCAGTCCGAAGTGGACTAGCTCAGAGCTGCTCCGTCTCTGCGTAGTCCTGGCCATCGTCATTGCCGGTGTCCGCGCTGTCCGACCAGCCGTCGGAGGCGTAGTCCGCCGCGGCAGCCGTCGGGTCGAACCCGGGCGGGCTGTCCTTGAGCGCGAGACCGAGGCCGACGAGCTTCATCTTGACCTCGTCGATCGTCTTCGCACCGAAGTTGCGGATGTCCAGCAGGTCCGCCTCGCTGCGCGAGACCAGTTCACCCACGGTGTGGATGCCCTCGCGCTTGAGGCAGTTGTAGGAGCGCACGGTGAGGTCGAGGTCCTCGATCGGCATCGCGTAGGCGGCGATGGTGTCTGCCTCCTGCGGCGACGGGCCGATCTCGATGCCCTCGGCGTCGACGTTCAGCTCGCGGGCGAGACCGAACAGTTCGACCAGCGTCTTGCCCGCGGACGCCACGGCGTCGCGCGGGGTGATCGACGGCTTGGTCTCGACATCGAGAACAAGCTTGTCGAAGTCGGTCCGCTGCTCGACACGGGTGGCCTCGACCTTGTAGGTCACCTTGAGGACCGGCGAGTAGATCGAGTCGACCGGGATCCGGCCGATCTCCGCGCCCGCCTGCTTGTTCTGCACAGCGGGGACGTAGCCGCGACCGCGCTCGACGACGAGCTCGATCTCCAGCTTGCCCTTGCCGTTCAGGGTGGCGATGTGCAGGTCGGGGTTGTGCACCGTGACACCGGCGGGGGGCACGATGTCCCCCGCGGTGACCTCACCGGGGCCCTGCTTGCGCAGGTACATCGTCACCGGCTCGTCCTCCTCCGAGGAGACAACAAGCTCCTTGAGGTTGAGGATGATGTCGGTGACGTCCTCCTTGACGCCCGGCACGGTGGTGAACTCGTGCAGCACACCGTCGATGCGGATGCTGGTCACCGAGGCGCCGGGGATCGAGGACAGCAGCGTGCGCCGAAGCGAGTTGCCGAGCGTGTAGCCGAAGCCGGGCTCGAGCGGCTCGATGACGAAACGGGAGCGGGTCTCGTTGACCGACTCCTCGCCCAGGGTGGGTCGCTGTGAGATGAGCACTTCTTGGTTCTTCTTTCTCCAGGGCGCCCGCTATTTGACGCCACTTGAAAAGCGGGAGGGCGGCTATGGGAGCCGCCCTCCCGATTGACTACTTCGAGTAGTACTCGACGATGAGCTGCTCGGTGACCGGGACGTCGATCTGGGCCCGCTCGGGGAGCTGGTGCACCAGGATCCGCAGGTTCGACGGAACGAGCTGCAGCCAACCCGGGATCGGGCGGTCGCCGACGGACTCCTTGGCGGCGACGAACGGCAGGGTGCCCAGCGACTTCGGCTTGACGTCGATGATGTCGAACTTCGACACCTGGTAGCTCGGGATGTTCACCTTGTGGCCGTTGACCAGAAAGTGCCCGTGGCTGACCAGCTGGCGAGCCACGGGCACTTTCTGGTCAACGGCCACAAGGTGAACATCCCGAGCTACCAGGTGTCGAAGTTCGACATCATCGACGTGAAGCCGAAGTCCATGCCCACGCTGCCCTTCGAGGCTGCGCGCGCGTCC
>DATLIA010000229.1:0-15655 GCA_035540215.1 Actinokineospora sp.
GAAGGGCCTGAGCGTGGCGTTCGACCTGGCCACGCACCGCGGCTACGACTCCGACCACCCGCGGGTGCGCGGCGACGTCGGCATGGCCGGGGTGGCGATCGACTCGATCTACGACGCCCGCACGCTGTTCGACGGCATCCCGCTCGACGAGATGTCGGTGTCGATGACGATGAACGGTGCGGTGCTGCCGATCCTGGCGCTCTACATCGTCGCGGCCGAGGAGCAGGGCGTGAAGCCGGCCCAGCTGGCGGGCCCGATCCAGAACGACGTGCTCAAGGAGTTCATGGTCCGGAACACGTACATCTACCCGCCGCGGCCGTCGATGCGGATCATCTCCGACATCTTCAGCTACACCAGCAGGCACATGCCGAAGTACAACTCGATCTCCATCTCCGGCTACCACATGCAGGAGGCGGGAGCGACCGCCGATCTGGAGCTGGCCTACACGCTGGCCGACGGCGTCGAGTACATCCGCGCCGGGCGCGACGCCGGGATGGACGTCGACAGCTTCGCGCCGCGGCTGTCGTTCTTCTGGGCCATCGGCATGAACTTCTTCATGGAGGTCGCGAAGATGCGCGCGGCCCGCCTGCTGTGGGCCAAACTCGTGAAGGGCTTCGAGCCCAAGTCCAGCAAGTCCCTCAGCCTGCGGACGCACTGCCAGACCTCCGGCTGGTCGCTGACCGCGCAGGACGTCTACAACAACGTGATCCGCACCTGCGTCGAGGCGATGGCCGCGACCCAGGGGCACACGCAGTCGCTGCACACCAACGCCCTCGACGAGGCGCTGGCGCTGCCGACCGACTTCTCCGCGCGCATCGCCCGCAACACCCAGCTGCTGCTGCAGCAGGAGTCCGGTACGACGCGCGTGATCGACCCGTGGGGCGGCAGCGCGTTCGTGGAGCGGCTGACCTTCGAGCTGGCCCGCAAGGCGTGGGGCCACATCAGCGAGGTCGAGGCGGCGGGCGGCATGGCGCAGGCAATCGACGCGGGCATCCCGAAGCTGCGCATCGAGGAGGCCGCCGCGCGCACCCAGGCGCGCATCGACTCCGGGCGCCAGCCGGTGATCGGCGTCAACAAGTACCGCTCGTCCGACGAGGAGCAGATCGACGTCCTCAAGGTCGACAACGCGGGCGTGCGGGCCCAGCAGATCGAGAAGCTGCGGCGCCTGCGCGAGGAACGCGACAGCGGCGCGGTCGAGAGCGCGCTCAACGCGCTGACCAACGCCGCCGACGGTGGCGGCAACCTGCTCGAACTCGCCATCGACGCGGCCCGCAAGAAGGCCACCGTCGGTGAGATCTCCGAGGCGCTCGGCAAGGTCTGGGGACGGCACGCCGCCCAGATCCGTACGATCACGGGTGTGTACCGGGACGAGGTCGGCAGTGTGTCCAATGTGGAGGACGCGCGCGCCGTGGTCGAGGCGTTCGCCGAGGCTGAAGGCCGCCGCCCGCGCATCCTGGTCGCCAAGATGGGCCAGGACGGGCACGACCGCGGCCAGAAGGTGATCGCCACCGCGTTCGCCGACCTCGGCTTCGACGTCGACGTGGGCCCGCTGTTCTCCACCCCGGACGAGGTCGCCCGCCAGGCCGTCGAGGCCGACGTGCACATCGTCGGGGTCAACTCGCTGGCCGCCGGACACCTCACCCTGGTGCCCGCGCTCCGCGAGGAGCTGGCCGCGCTCGGCCGCGAGGACATCATGATCGTGGTCGGCGGCGTCATCCCGCCGCAGGACTTCGACGAGCTGCGCGCGGCGGGTGCCGCGGCGATCTTCCCGCCCGGCACGGTGATCGCCGACGCGGCCGCCGAACTGCTGCGCAAGCTCGCCGACCAGCACGGACACTCGCTTGGTTAAGAAGATCGATGTTCGCGAGTACGCCAAAGGTGTGCTCGCGGGCGACCGGGGCCTGCTCTCGCGGGCTATCACGCTGGTCGAGTCCAAACGGGCCGACCATCGTGCGCTCGCCCAAGAGTTGCTGGTTGAGCTGCTGCCGCACGCGGGCGGCGCCCACCGGGTCGGCATCACGGGCGTCCCCGGCGTCGGCAAGTCGACCTTCATCGACGCGCTCGGCTCGAACCTGACCGCCGCGGGCCACCGGGTCGCGGTGCTCGCGGTCGACCCGTCGTCGACCAGGACCGGCGGCAGCATCCTCGGCGACAAGACCAGGATGCAGCGGCTCGCGGTCGACCCGGCGGCGTTCATCCGCCCGTCGCCGACCTCCGGCACGCTCGGCGGCGTCGCCAAGGCCACCCGCGAGACGATCGTGCTCATGGAGGCGGCCGGGTTCGACACCGTGCTGGTCGAGACCGTCGGCGTCGGCCAGTCCGAGGTCACCGTCGCCAACATGGTCGACTGCTTCCTCTTCCTGACCTTGGCCAGGACGGGTGACCAGCTCCAAGGCATCAAGAAGGGCGTGCTGGAGCTGGCCGACGTCATCGCGGTCAACAAGGCCGACGGCGACCACACCCGCGAAGCCCAGAAGGCCGCGCGTGAACTGGCGGGTGCGTTGCGGCTGCTGCGGGCGCCCGAGGCCGCGTGGAGCCCGCCCGTGCTGACCTGCAGCGGCATGGAGAACCTTGGCCTGGACACGCTGTGGGAGCAGATCGAGCTGCACCACAAGACCCTGGCGGAGTCCGGCGAGCTGGCCGCCAGGCGGCGCACACAGCAGGTCGACTGGACGTGGCAGATGGTCACCGACACGCTGCTGGGCAGTCTGCACAGCCATCCCGAGGTGCGCGCACTGGCGCCGGAGCTGGAGAACCAGGTCAGGAGCGGCACCCTGACGCCGACGCTGGCCGCCGAGCGGATCCTCAAGGCATTCGGCGACCGACAGGTGTAGCGACATAGGGCCGTGCGCCGACGTGTCGGGTATACCCCGACGCCGAAGGGACAAGCATGGGGCAGCAGTTCGGGCGGTACCGGATCGACGGACTGCTCGGGCGAGGTGGCATGGGGGAAGTCCAGCGCGCCTACGACATGGTGCTGCAGCGCGACGTCGCGGTGAAGGTGTTGCCCGCCGAACTGGCTCGCGACGAGGAGTTCCGGGCGCGGTTCCGGCGGGAGGCCGAGCTGCTCAGCAAGCTCCAGGCACCGCACGTGGTGCCCATCAACTCCTTCGGCGAGATCGACGGCAAGCTGTACCTCGACATGCCGCTGCTGCCCGGCCAAGACCTCGACAAGCTGCTGGAAAGCGGGCCGCTGGGCGCCGCGCGCGCGGTCACGATCATCGGCCAGGTCGCGCTCGCCCTCGGCGCCGCGCACGCCGCGGGCCTGGTGCACCGCGACGTGAAACCGTCCAACGTCCGGGTGTCCGATGTCGACGGCGCCGACTACGTCTACCTGCTGGACTTCGGCATCGCCCGCAGTGTCACCGGCGCCACTGGGCTGACCAAGACGGGCATGGCCATCGGCACGATGGACTACATGTCGCCGGAGCGGTTCGCAGGCGGGCAGGCCGACGCGAGGTCGGACGTCTACTCCCTGGCCTGCCTGCTCTACGAGGCGCTCACCGCGACCAAGCCGTTCGTCACCACCGACATGGCCGCCCTGATCCACGCGCATCTGTCGCTCCCGCCGCCGCGGCCCACGGCCATCAGCCCGGATCTCCCGCCAGGTTTCGACGCGGTCGTCGCCATCGGCATGGCCAAGTCCCCCGCCGACCGCTTTCCCACCGCGGGCGCGCTGGCCGACGCCGCCCGGCGCGCGCTCGGTGGCGCCGTGATGTCCCCGCCGCCGCCGAGACCACCACCCGACCCGACCAGGCTTGGCTTGCCCGACCCGACCAGGCTGGGCCTGCCGGATCCGCTGACCCACCCGAGGTACCTGGCGCCTCCGCCCCCGCCCGCGCGCCGTTCGCGGATCCTCCCGGTGGCCGTCGCGGTCGCGATCCTGCTCGCCGTGACCACCGCGGTCTCACTCAGCCTGCTGCTCGGCAAACAGGGCGGGACCGGGGCGGCCTCGACCTCGACCACCACCGCGACCGCCGACCGGAGGACGACCACCGAACCCGAGCCGACGACCACCAGGACGACGACGTTCAAGATCACCACGACCAGGACCACCACGACCGACCCCGACCGGACGACGACCACGCCGAGGCGCACCACCACCACGACGCCGCGCGCCACCACGCCGCGGAACACCACCCCGCAGGTCGGCGGCACCGGTGACTTCTACAAGTGCACCAACCAGATCCCGGCGACCACCCTCGGCCCCGAGGTGGTTTTCACCGTCACCAACCGGACCGACCAGACGGTGATCCTGGACTACCTGGACAACGCGGGAGTCTGGCGGCCGTGGTACCAACTGGCGCCCGGCGAGACCTTCAACGGCCGCACCGCGGACGGCGGCTGGTGGGGCCTGCACAACGCGAGCGGCTGCCTGTCGGTCTTCCGGTATCAGCGGCAGGTCATTGTCGAGTAGCTATGATCCCCCGGTGAGCCGCGAGGACCTGACCCTTGAGCGGGACCGGGAACTCGATCGGATCACCGCCACCCTGGACTCGGCCGCGCGCGGCGAGGGCCGGGTGCTCGTCATCGAGGGCACCGCCGGGATCGGCAAGACCCGGCTGGTCAACGACTGCCGCGACCTGGCCAAGGAACGCGGATTCGGCAGGCTCCAGGCTGTCGGGGACGCACTTGAGGCGGCGATGGCCTGGGGAGTCATCCGGCAGCTGGTCGAGCGGTCGGTCTCCCGCTACTCGGGCCCCACCCGCGCGGCGATCCTGGCAGGCCCGTCCGGCGCCGCGCTGGCCGCGCTCGACGGCGCCGCCGCCGATCCCTGCGAGGCCGAGCTGGCCCGAACCCTGCACGCGCTCTGGTGGGTCGCCATCGACCTGTCGTCCACCCGACCGCTGTTGATCACCGTCGACGACGCGCAGTGGGCCGACGTGCCGTCGCTGCGGTTCCTCGACTACCTCTCCCGCCGCATCGCCGACCTCCCGATCGCGCTGGTCGTGGCCACCCGGCCACTGGAGGCGAACTCCGGTCCGCTGGCCCAGATGAGCGTGTCGCGGCAGGCCGAGCGGATCCTCCCGCGCCCGCTGACCCCGGCCGCCGTCGCCGAGTTCGCCGCCGCGCGCGGCCCGGCGCCCGCCGCCGAGGTGGCGGCCGCGCTGCACGAGGCCAGCGGCGGCAACCCGTTCCTCGCCACGGTCCTGCTCGACGAGGTCGACGCGCTCGGCCTTGCCCCCGACCAGCCCGCGACCGGCGAGCGGATCGCGGGCCTCGGGCCGAGCACGGTGTTCCGGGCATCGCTCGGCAGGCTGCCCGCCGAGTCGGTGCGCCTGGCCAGGGCCGCCGCGGTGCTCGGCCCGGGCATCGACCCCTGGCTGACCGGGTCGGTGGCCTGCCTTGATCCCGCCGACCTGCCCGCCGCCGTCGCCGCGCTCGTCGCCGGGCACGTGTTCGCCGACGAGGGTGATCACCTCGTCTTCCTGCACCCGGTCGTGCGCGAGGCCGTCCTCGCCGAACTCGGGCCGCTCGCCAGAGCGGCACTGCACGCCCGCGCCGCCACCGAACTCGCCGCGGCGAACGCGCCCGCCGATCGCGTCGCAGCGCATCTGGTCAACGCCCCCAGGGGCACCCTGCCCGGCGCGTCGGCGGTCCTGCGGTCCGCCGCGGCCGCGCTGCTCGCCGCCGGCGACGCCGCGACGGCCGCGACCCACCTGGCCCGCGCGGTCGAGGAAAGCCCGCAGGACCCGGCCGTGCGCGCGGAGTGGGGCCGGGCGCTGCTGCGCACCGGGGAGGCTGCCGAGGCGCGCACCCAGCTGCGCGCCGCCGCGGCTGGGCTTCCCGACGCCGAGCTGATCGCCGCCGCCGCGTCGGCCACGGTGCTCATCGATGGCCCGGAGGCGGCGGCCGACGAGCTGACGGCCGCGATCGCCGCGCGCCCGGCGGGCGCGCGGGAGGCCGGGCGGATGCACCTGCAGGCCCGGCTCGCGGTGATCCGCTCGTTCGTACCGGGCCTGCGCAAGGCCAACTCCGCGCACCTGGCCGGGTACGCGGACCTGCCTGGTGAGACCCCGGACGAGCGCACCCTGCTCGGGCTGCTCGCCCAGACCGGCCGCTACGAGGTGTGGCCAGCCGACCAGGTCGCCGCCATCGCCCGGCGCGCGCTGTCCGACGGCGCCTACCTCGACGACGCGGCGGGCAGCACCGACGCGATGGTCGCCTGGGTGGTCGCGATGCTGGCGCTGATCATGGCCGACGACGTCGACACCGCCCGGCGTGAGGTCGCCCGCGCGCAGCAGCGGGTGCGAGCGCACGGCTCGCCGGTGGAGTTCGCCATGGTGGCGAACGCGTCGATCTTCCTGAACTGGCGCCAGGGCAACGTGGGTTCGGCGGAAGCCGAGGCCGAGGGGACCCTCGCCGCCGCGGTGAACGAGGACCCCACCCCGCAGGTGACCGCGCTGCGCGCGACCGCCACCCACTTCGCCGCCTACAGCGCGATCGAGCGCGGCGACCTCGACGGCGCCGCGGCGGTGCTGGCCAGGTTCGACGCCGAGCACGCCGACGCGCCGCGGATCATCCCGACGATCTGGCTGCACGAGGCCCGCGCCACCCTCGCCCTCGCCGCGGGCGACGCCGAGCAGGCGCGGAGACTGGCCTATCAGCAGCGCGACGAACTGGCGTCGGCGGGCTTCGACCCGGCATCGATCTCCTGGCGGATCCCCGCGATCCGGGCGCTGATGCTGCTCGGCGAGCCCGTCGAGGCACTGCGTCTCGCCGCCGAACTCATCGACCTGGCCCGCCGCTGGGGCGCGCCGACCGAGGTCGGGATCGCGCTGCGGGTGTGCGCCCACGCCGACGCCGAGCAGCGGCTCGACCTGCTCACCGAGTCCGTGGATGTCCTGCGCGGCGCGCCGTCCCGGCTGGAACTGGCCCGCGCGCTCGTCGACCTCGGCGAGGTGCTGCGGGTGGCGAGGCGCCGGGCCGAGGCCCGCGAACCACTGAACCAGGCCGCCGACCTGGCCACCGAGTGCGGCTCCCCGGTCCTGCGCGCCCGCGCGGTCACCGCGCTGGAGGCGCTGGGGGACCGGCCGCGCCGACCCGTGTTCGCCGGACTGGAGGCGCTGACCGCCAGCGAGCGGCGGGTGGCCGACCTCGCGGTCACCGGGCGGGGGAACCGGGAGATCGCCCAGGAGCTGTTCGTCAGCCCGAAGACCGTGGAGAACCACCTCGGCCGGATCTACACCAAGCTGGGCATCGCGGGCCGCCGTGATCTCGCCGGTGTCCTTGCCTGAGGTTCAGTCTGGATCGCACAAGCTCGGGATCGGGCCCTTGCCCGAGTTCAGTCCGGGGATCGTGTCGAGGTTGCGCTGGGGGTACCCCCAAGTTTCGCCCGAAGCAGTTGAGGGATCGACCCTCATGCCTCGGGGCGCGTGATCGAAGAGTCTTGACCTACCACAGGGAAGCCGCAGGGGAGCGGCGAAAACAGGAGGTAGGAAAATGTTCCGCAAGCTGGTCATCACCACCGCGGCCGTCGCCGCCGGAGTCGCCGCGGTTCCGGGGGTCGCCGCGGCCGACATCATCATCGGCACGCCCGCGCCCTGCGTGCGGCTCAGCGATGTCACCGGACCGGACTTCGACGTCAAGCTGTGCGGGGTCAGCGACGTCGACCAGTACCGGAAGGGCCTGGAGGCCGACGGCGGCTCGTACTGCGGCCCGACCTCTCTCTACAACGTGATGCACTACTGGGCGCACGTGAAGAACGCCCCGATCGGCTGGTTCACCACCAGGATCGGGAACCTGGACCCGCAGGACTACGCCGACCAGCCCGTGATCACCAACTCGATCGCGAAGATCGGCGCCGACGCCAAGTACGACCTGGAGGACGGCACCAACCTGGGCAACCTGCAGACCGCGTGGACCAACGCCACCAAGCCCGCCAGGGACGCGGGCTGGGCCACCGGGCAGGGCAACGTCAACTCCTCGACCGCGGTGGACTTCGCCGGTGACCTGGCCAAGCGCCTCAACGTCGGCCCGCTGCAGATGTCCTACGGCCGCTACTACGCGGGCCCGAAGTCGGGGAGCTGGGAGCGCGACGGCGGACACATCGTCACCGTGGTCTCGGCGAAGGGCTCCTTCGGCGGCGACACCATGCAGATCAAGATCGCCGATCCCGGTTCGGCCGCCGACCACGGCGACGGCAACTACCTCTACACGCAGTCGGCCTACGCGCTGCGCGACTTCACCCTCAAGAAGGTGACGTTCAACGAGTACTCGCCCGTCGCGGACGACCCGGATACCGCCACCGACGAGAGCACGCAGCCCGGCACCTACAAGCAGACCGTGCGCTGGGAGCTCGTGAACCCGTTCCAGGGCGAGACGAAGCGCGTGATGATCGAGAACTACAACTGGTTCGTGATGGCCCCGCCGGTCGGCTGACCGGCGCGGGAACCGCTGAGCCCGCCCACCTCACCCGAGGTGGGCGGGCTCGTGGCCTTCGCGGACGGTGATCGATCCGACTAATCTGGTCACCGTCTCCCCAACCCGACTTGGAGGGCTTGTGACCCGGCTGCTGATCGGTCTCTTCCTCACCGCGCTCGTCGTGCTCGGCGGAGGGTCCGCGGCGACCGCCGCCCCGGTCGCCCAGCCGACCGAGACGGTCGCCCCGACCGGCCCGACCCTCGATCCGGCCACCGAAAACGATGCCGCACGGGACAAGAACAAACTCATCATCGGAGTAACCGCCGTCGTCCTGCTCGGCATCGTCGTGTACGGCAATCGGGTGCGCGCGAAGCGCCGAAAGGCGGGATGATCGCAGCTCAGCGCGGGTAGACCACCGGTCACCTTGATCAATTGAGGGTGCGGCTGAAGAGTCCGGCACCGTTCACCGCTGTGGCGGTACCGGCGGTCTCGCCCAGTGGTCGCGGCTACGGCGGGTGGTGTCGGATGAGGCACTATGGGTCGTGAGATGAATCCCGAGACCATTGCCGGAGGGGTCGCGTGACTCTGCTGGATTCGCGGCCGGAGCTGCCGTCGGAAGGCGGCCGTGACGGCCGACTGGCCGACCCGGCCGTGCTGATCACGCCAAGTGGGGTCACCATTCCCACTGTGGAGGATCTCGCTGTCGGACGCGGGCCCGCCTGGCTCGACCAGTGGCTCGCCGCCAACGTCACCGACGTCGTGGCGTGGTTCCGGCACTTCCACGCGCACCCGGAGCTGTCCCGCCAGGAGTTCGCGACCACCGAGATGGTCGCCGGTCTGCTCAAGTCCTTCGGCCTGCAACCCGAGTTGCTCCCCAGCGGCAACGGCCTGGTCTGTGACGTCGGGGAAGGCGAGCGCTGCGTCGCGCTGCGCGCCGACATGGACGCGCTGCCCATGACCGAGGCCACCGGCCTGTCCTACAGCGCGACCACCCCCGGCGCCTGCCACGCCTGCGGCCACGACGCGCACACCACGATCCTGCTGGCCACCGGCATCGCCCTGGCCTCGGCCCCCGCGCTGCCCGGCCGGGTCCGGCTGATCTTCCAGCCCGCCGAGGAGGTCATGCCCGGCGGCGCGCTGGACGTGATCGAGGCGGGCGGCCTCGACGGTGTCGAGCGGATCTTCGGCCTGCACTGCGACCCCCGGCTGGAGGTCGGCCGGGTCGGCACCCGGGTCGGCGCGATCACCTCGGCGACCGACCTGCTCGAACTGCGCCTCACCTCGCCCGGCGGCCACACGTCCCGCCCCCACCTGACGGCCGATCTGGTGCACGCGCTCGGCACCGTGATCACCGGGCTGCCCGCGCTGCTGTCTCGGCGGATCGACCCGAGGTCGGGCACGGTCCTGGTCTGGGGCGCGGTGCACGCGGGGGAGGCGGCCAACGCCGTTCCTCAGGACGGCGTGCTGCGCGGGACGCTGCGGACGGGGGACCACGATGTCTGGGCGGATCTTGAGCCGATCGTGGCCAGCCTGGTCCAGTCGCTGCTCGCGCCGACGGGCGTCGGTTTCGAACTGATCCACACGCGTGGGGTTCCGCCGGTGATCAATGACCGGGAGAGCACCCAGCTGCTTCGTGCGGGTATTGAGACCGCCCTTGGCGAGGACGCGTTGGCGGGGACCAAGCAGTCTTCGGGCGGCGAGGACTTCGGGTGGTACCTGGAGAACGTGCCCGGATCGTTTATGCGCCTTGGCGTTTGGCCGGGTGAGGGTCCGACGCATGATCTGCACCAGCCGACGTTCCAGCTCGACGAGCGTGCGTTGCTGACGGGGATCCGGGTCATGGCGCACGCGGCACTGACCGCCTTGGCCTAGCATTCCGACCAACGCGGTGGGCGGTGCCGAATCGCACCCACCCACCGCGTCGTCACGTCAGCCGGTGAACGACTTGCCCTTGCCGTCGCACTCGGTCTCGAACCAGGACGCGGTGACCCGGGTCATGGTCGACGGGACCTGCACGGTGAGCTGGGTGCCGGTTCCCCAGTCCCACTGGTCCCAGGAACCGGGGTTGAAGCGGAAGCTGCCGGTGTAGGTCTTGACGGTCGGCTGCACGATGACCGCGCCCCACTTGTTCGCCGGGATCGGTCCGGTGTTGTAGGTGCGGCTGGTCGTGTCGCTCGCCGAGGTCGAGACCGTCGTCGTGCGCTCCCACAGCTGCTTGAAGGTGACGTCCAGCCCCGCGTCCACCAGGTCGAACCCGGTGACCTTGACCGCGACCGTCGCGGTGATTCCGGTGCTGGTGTGGTCGACGACGACGGTCGAGGTCGCCTTCGTCTCGGTGTAGGTGTAGGTCGAACCGGGGTTTCCGTTCGGACCACCGTTGACATCGAGGACGCAGACCGGGTTGCCCGCCGCCGCCGTCGAGATCGTCGTAGCGTCGAACTTGCAGGTGCTCGGCGTCTGCTGGCAGAGGGTCATCCCGTACTTGGCGGCGAGTGCCTTCAGGTTGGCGTCGCTGAAGGAGGAGTTGACTCCGGTGTCGAACGTCCAGAGCTGGTTGTACGCGCCGTGGCAGGGCCACATGTTCAGCCACTTCACGCCGTCGTAGTGACTGGTCACGACATCCATGCACTGCGAGTCCGCGGCGTTCTTGATGATCCAGGCGCTGCCGACCGGCTGCAGGAACCACTTCTGCCACTGTTCCTGGCCGTTGCAGAGCTGCTGGGTGACCGGGCGCAGTCGGTGCCAGGCATCCCAGGACCCCGGCTGCAGGCAGAGTCCGCTGTGGGTCTTGAAGAGGAAGCTGCCGTTGTCGAGCGGGTGGAGCGCGAACTTCTGGTTGGCGCCGCCGTTGGACGGATAGGCGTTCATCCAGTGTCCCGTGTCCGCGTTACCGCCGAACACGTCGAGGACGCGGTTGTCGACCTTGCTCCTGACGACGGTCTCGCCGCTCACCGCGCTGCCGGTCGCGGCCTGCGCGGAGGTCGCGGGGAGGAGGATCACGGACGAGAGCAAGGTTGCTACGAGCACAGCGAGCGATGTGGCGCTTCGCCGGAGTCGGGACATGGCAGACCTTTCGTGGCAGGGGTGCGGAGCCCTTCGGGCTTGGGGCAACCCTGTGACGTGCGAAAGAACTCGGCGGAGTTTGTTAGTTGACTAAACGAAGATGCCAGGGAAAGCGTACGTGAAATTCATTCACGGCGGCCGGGCGGCGAGTGGCTCCGCGCTGCGCCTTACGCTTGACCTCATGCGCTTCGTCCTTGCCTCCCAGTCGCCCGCCCGTCTCAACATGCTCCGGGACGCGGGTATCGAGCCGCTCGTTCGAGTGTCCGGTGTGGACGAAGAAGCGATCGAGAAGTCCCTGCCGGACGCCCGCCCGGACACCGTCGTCACCGCTCTCGCCGAGGCCAAAGCCCGCGCGGTGCTTGCTTCCGTGATCGCCGAGTTCCCGGACGCGGTCATCGTCGGCTGTGACTCGATGCTCCACTTCGACGGCGCGCTCATGGGCAAGCCCGCGACCGTCGACATCGCCCGGGAGCGCTGGGGGCGGATGGCGGGCAACTCGGGGCACCTGCTCACCGGGCACGCGGTTCTCCGCGTCGACAACGGCGAGGTGACCAGCACGGCCACCGGCACCGAGAGCACCGTCGTCAACTTCGGCAAGCCGACCGACCGCGAACTGGAGGCCTACCTCGCTTCCGGTGAACCCCTCCGCGTCGCGGGGGCGTTCACCCTCGACGGGCGTGGCGGCTGGTTCGTCGACGGGATCGAGGGCGATCACTCCGGGGTCATCGGGATCAGCCTGCCGCTGATGCGCAGGCTGCTGGCCGACGTCAACCTGAGCGTCGTCGATTTCTGGTCGCCTCCCACCTCGTGAGAGTCGACCGCGTCACACCCTGATCAGGGAAGGGATTCACCGGATCCGAGGTTGGATCCAGGTGTGATGGGGATCCACCGCGGTGTCGCGCTGACCGAGCGCCTGCATGTCGACCTGTGCCTGCAGGCCAGCTCGCTCTGTTCGCGCTGACCACTTTCCGCGCCCCTCATCCCCGCTGTTCCCTGGAGTTCCCGCATGTCCGCATCCCGCAGAAACGTGACTTTCGGCGTCCTCGTCCTGACCGGCTTGGTGGTCGGCGCCCTCCTTGGCTTTGTGGCCAAGGAGACCGACGCGACCTGGCTCGTCACCACGCTCAAGACCATCGGCAACGTCTTCACCAGCCTGCTTCAGTTCACCGTCATCCCGCTCGTCTTCACCGCGATCGTCGTCGGCGTGACCAGCCTGCGCGGCTTGGGCGGCAAACGCACCGCGGCCCGACTCGGTGGCAAGACCCTGCTCTGGTTCGGCGCCACCTCCCTGATCGCCGTCCTCATCGGCATCGCCGTCGGCCTGATCAGCGGCGCGGGCAAGGGCGTCACGATCGAACCCAGCCAGGCCGCCGTCGACAAACTCGCTACCCGCGACCACGGCGACTGGCTGACCGTCCTGAACGGTTTGGTCCCCAGCAACCTGTTCACCGCCTTCACCGAGGGCGAAGTCCTCCAGGTCGTGTTCGTCGCGGCCCTGATCGGCGTCGCCGCCTACAGCCTCGGCGACCGCGCGGCGCCGTTCGTCGCGTTCAACCAGACGGTGTTCGACCTGATCCAGAAGGTCATCGGCTGGATCATCCGCCTGGCGCCGCTGGGCGTCCTCGGCCTGATCGGCACCGCGTTCGCGACGTATGGCAACGGGTTCGTGCGCCCGCTGCTGTCCTTGATCGCCTCGGTCTATGTCGCGGCTGGGCTTGTGCTGTTCGTCGTGTATCCGGTGCTGCTGCGCGTCTTCGGCAAGGTGAGCTCGCGGGCGTTCTTCGCGCGATCTTGGCAGGCGTTGCAGTTCGCCTTCGTCTCTCGATCCTCGGGCGCGACACTGCCGTTGAGTCGGCAGGCGGCGGTGGATCTTGGTGTTGAACCTGGGTATGCGGGATTCGCTGTGCCTTTGGGGACCACTACGAAGATGGACGGGTGCGCGGCGCTCTACCCCGCTATCGCGACGATCTTCATCGCCAATCTGTTCGGGGTTTCGCTCAGCTTCTGGCAGTACGTGGGCATTGTGGCTGTCGCGGTTCTCGGTGCTTTCGCGACGGCGGGGACTACAGGGTGGTTCACGATGTTGACGTTGACGTTGAGCACGGTCGGGCTTCCGGCGGAGGTGATCGCGACGGGCGTGGCGATCGTGTACGGGATCGACCCGATCCTGGACATGATCCGGACCGCGACCAACGTGGGCGGGCAGATCACGGTGCCAGTGCTGGTCGCCCGGAGCGAAGGTTTGCTGGATGAGCCCGTCGTCGAGTCGGCGGAGCTCCAGCCGCGACCGGCCTAATCGCCCACATTGACTGCGAGACGCGTCACACGTAGGTTGACCTCAAACATCAGAGGTATAGACCAATGTGACCTGTAAAAGCTGGTTAATGCCGCGACGCCACGGTCTATAAGTCGGATGTCTGTCTCTGTAGGCGCCTTGGTAACCGGCTCGAAAGGATGCACTCGCAGATGCGTTCACCCAAAGGGAAGTCCGCGATAGGCCTGGTCGGCCTGCTGACGGCGTTGGCCGTGCAGGCCGCCCCGGCCGACGCCGCGACCTCGGCGACCTTCTACGCCTCCCCGTCCGGCTCTGGCTCCACCTGTACGCAGGCGGCGCCGTGTGCCCTGTCCGGGGCCCAAAGCGCGGTCCGGGCGACTCTGTCCACCGATCCCGCCGCCGACGTGCAGGTCATCCTCGCCGACGGCACCTACCGCCTGTCCAGTACCTGGAAGTTCGGCTCGGCGGACTCCGGCGGCGCGGGCCACCCCGTGGTGTGGAAGGCCGCGGCGGGCGCCCGGCCGGTGATCTCCGGCGCGACGCGGGTCACCGGCTGGACGCAGGACGGCACCAGCGGCGTGTGGAAGGCGACGGTCCCCGCGAACAGCGAGACCCGTCAGCTCTACATCGACGGCAAGGCCGCTCCGGTCGCGAACTCGTCCCGCTCGTCCCTCGGCTGGAACGGGACCTGGACCGGTTCGTCGACCGGCTACAACATCGCCGCCGACACGGCCGCGATGGCCTGGTTCGGCGCGCGCACCGCCGCCGAGATCACCGGCGTCGAGTTCGACTACCCGAACGCCAACGGGCCATGGACCGAGTCGCGGTGCCGGGTGGCGAGCTTCTCCGCGAGCGCGGGCACCCTGACGATGGCCCAGCCCTGCTGGACGAACGTGACCAACCGGGCCGCGTACAGCCAGAGCAGCGGAATCCTGCCGTCGATGGGCGTGAGCACCAAGCCCAGCCGGGTGGACAACGCCAAGTCGCTGCTCAGCGCGGGCGAGTGGTTCCTGGACAAGGCGGCCAACACCTTGTACTACCAGCCGACGGCGGGTCAGCAGCTGAGTGCGCTCGCTGTCGAGCTGCCGCGGCTGGAGTCGCTGCTGGAGGGCGCGGGAACGCTCGCGAACCCGTTGCACGACATCACCTTCCACGGCATGCAGTTCTCCTACGCCACCTGGAACGACCCGTCGCGCTCGCACGGCTTCTCCGATGTGCAGAGCAACCTGCGTATCACCGGCGCCCGCAACCAGGGCATGTGCACCTTCGCCGACCCGGCGGGCACCTGCCCGTGGGGTGCGCTCACCCAGCCCAAGGCGAACGTCGCGTTCACCGCGACCACGAACCTCACCTTGTCCGGCAACAGGTTCGTCAACCTCGGCGGCGCGGGCCTGAGCGTGATGTACGGCGCCAAGAACACTCTCATCCGGGGCAACGAGTTCACCGACATCTCCTCGACGGCCCTGCTGCTGGGCTGCACCCACGACCCGACGCCGACCATCGCGGCCCAGGCGCAGACCATCAAGGACAACTGCACGCCGAACCCGGCCGCGGTCACCGGTGACACCATCGGGACCAACGAGATCCTGACCGGCACGACGGTGACCGACAACGTCATCCACCACATCGGCACCGACTACTCCTCGGCCTGCGGCATCACGCTGCTGTTCTCGCGTGGCACGAAGATCACCAACAACGTGCTCTATGACCTGCCGTACACCGCGATCACCGCGGGCGTCATCCAGGGCCACGTGGATCAGGCGAGCACGCCGCAGAACTCCACCAACATCAACGAGCGCAACACCATCAGCAACAACCTGTTCCACGACTACATGTCGGTGCGCTCCGACGGCGGTGCGATCTACGCCGAGGGCCACCAGGCCGGCTACGTCAACCGGACCGACGGGACCATCGACCCGGTCGCGACGCTCGCGAAGGGCCTGCAGGTCAAGG
>DATLIA010000230.1:0-11821 GCA_035540215.1 Actinokineospora sp.
GCACCGGGCCACCGAGACCGGCGGCAGCGTCACCGTGCTCACCGACCCGCACGTGCATGCCCGCGGTGGCGCCACCGAGCAGCAGCGAGTGGGCCATGTTGTTGGCGCCGTCGCCGAGGTAGGTGGCGGTGACGCCCGCGAGCTTGCCGTGCCGTTCCTCGATGGTCATCAGGTCGGCCAGGACCTGGCACGGGTGGAACTCGTCGGTGAGCGCGTTGATCACCGGGACGGCCGACGCCGACGCCATGGCCTCGATGCGCTTCTGCGCGTAGGTGCGCCAGACGACCATGTCGACGTAGCGGGACAGCACCCGGGACGTGTCCTCGATCGTCTCCTCGCGGCCGAGCTGCATCGTGCGGCCGTCGACGACGATCGGCTGGCCGCCGAGCTGCTGGATGCCGACCTCGAACGAGAGCCTGGTCCGGGTGGAGTTCTTCTCGAAGATCGTGGCGACCGACTGGCCTTGCAGCGGGCGCTGCGACAGCGGGGCGCCCTTGAGCACCTTGGCCAGGGTGAGGACTTCCCGCTGCTCGGCCGGGGTCAGGTCGTCGTCGCGAACGAAGTGGCGCACCATGTCAGCTCTCCGTCGCCTTGTTGAGGATGCCCGGCAGAGCCGACAGGAAGTCGCCCGCCTGCTCGTCGGTCAGGATCAGCGGCGGGGCGAGCCGCACCGCGTCGGGCTGGACGTTGTTGACCAGGAAACCGGCCTTCAGCGCGGCGTCGGCCACGGCGGCCGACACCGGCTGGGCCAGCCCGATGCCGAGCAGCAGGCCGCGTCCGCGCACACCGGTGACCAGCGGGTGGTCGAGTGCCTCGACGCCCGCCGTGATGTCCTTGCCCAGCGCGGCGACGTGGTCGAGCAGGCCGTCGGCCGCCAGGGTGCGGATGACGGCCAGACCCGCCGCGCACGCCACCGGGTTGCCACCGAAGGTCGTGCCGTGGTGGCCGGGGCCGAACAGGTCGGCCGCGGCGCCCACGCCGATACAAGCCCCGAGCGGAAGCCCGCCGCCCAGGTTCTTGGCCAGCGTGAACACGTCGGGCGTGATGCCCGCCTGCTGGAACGAGAACCACCCGCCGAGCCTGCCGATGCCGGTCTGCACCTCGTCGAGTACGAGCAGCGCGCCCGCCTTCGTGGTGATCTCCCGCGCGGCCTGCAGGAAACCATCCGGAGCCGGGATGACGCCGCCCTCACCAAGAATAGGCTCGATGAACACAGCGGCGGTGGAGTTATCCACAGCCTCGCGGAGAGCATCGACGTCCCCGAACGGAATGTGCGTGACGTCGGGGACGAGCGGCAGGAACGGCGTGCTCTTCGCGGGCTGCCCGGTGAGCGACAGCGCGCCCATCGTGCGGCCGTGGAACGCGCCGTGGCAGGCCACGACCTTGGAGCGGCCGGTGAGCCGGGTCAGCTTGAACGCGGCCTCGACGGCCTCGGCGCCGGAGTTGGTGAACAGCACCTTGGCGTTGCCGGTCATGCCCGCGACGTCGAGCAACGTCTCGGCCAGTTCGACGGCGACGGGGTTGATGTAGAGGTTCGAGGTGTGGCTCAGCGTCGAGATCTGCTTGGTGACCGCCTCGACGACCGCCGGGTGGGCGTGGCCGAGCGCGCTGGTGGCGATGCCGCCGACCAGGTCGAGGTAGCGGGTGCCGTCGGCGTCCCACAAATAAGCACCGTCCCCCCGCACGATCGACAGGGCCGGAGTGCCGTAGTTGTTCATCAGCGCGGACTTCCACCGCGTCTGGCCATCCACATTGGACTCGATCATGACTCCCCCTCGTCCGGCAGCACCATCGTGCCGACGCCGCTGCTGGTGAACACCTCAAGCAGAACCGAGTGCGCGAGCCTGCCGTCGATGACGTGGGCCTTGGGCACCCCGCCGGTGACCGCGCGCAGGCACGCCTCCATCTTCGGCACCATGCCGCTCTCCAGGCCGGGCAGCAGCTTCTCCAGCTCGGCGGCCCGGATCTCATGCAGCAGCGACGACTTGTCGGGCCAGTTCGCGTAGAGGCCCTCGACGTCGGTCAGCACGACCAGCTTCTCCGCCTTGAGCGCGATCGCGAGCGCGGCGGCGGCGGTGTCGGCGTTGACGTTGTGCGGCAGGCCGTCGCGGTCGGGCGCCACGGTCGACACGACCGGGATCCGCCCCGCGTTGACGATGTCGAGCACCGCGTCCGGGTTGACCTCGACCACGTCGCCGACCTGGCCGAGGTCGACCTCGACCCCGTCGACCACGGCGGTGCGCCGCTCGGCGGTGAACAGGTGCGCGTCCTCGCCGGAGATGCCGACCGCGTGCGGGCCGTGCTGGTTGATCAGGCCGACGAGTTCACGGCTGACCTGGCCGGTGAGGACCATCCGCACGACGTCCATGGTCTCGGCGTCGGTGACCCGCAGGCCCGCCTCGAACCGGCCCGCGATGCCCAGCCGCTTGAGCATGGCGCTGATCTGCGGCCCGCCGCCGTGCACGACGACCGGGCGCAGGCCCGCCAGCCGCAGGAACACCATGTCCTCGGCGAAGGCGCGCTTGAGCGTGTCGTCGATCATGGCGTTGCCGCCGTACTTGATGACGACGAGCGCGCCGTGGAAGCGCCGCAGCCACGGCAGCGCCTCGATCAGCACACCGGCCTTCTTCGCAGCTTCCCTCATGAGGAGTACGCGCTGTTCTCTTCGACATAGGCATGGGATAGGTCCGTGGTGAGGATGGTCCCCGTGCCCGGCCCCGCGTGCAGGTCGATCACGATCTCGATGTCCCGGCCGGACATGTCCGCCTCGGTCCGGTCGACCCCGCGCCCGCCCGCGACGCACACCGGCGCGCCGTTGATCGTGATGTCGAGCTTCTGCTGGTCGAAGTCGGTCGGCGCGTTGCCGACGGCCATCGCGACGCGGCCCCAGTTGGGGTCGGAGGCGAAGAACGCGGTCTTGCACAGGTTGTCCTGGGCGACGATCCGCGCCGTGGCCAGCGCCTCGCTGTCGCTGGCTGCGCCGTTGACGGTGATGGTCACGTGCTTGGTGACGCCCTCGGCGTCGGCCTGGAGCTGGGCGACCAGGTCGGCGCAGACGGCGGTGAGCGCGGCGGTGAACTCGGCCTCGGTGACCGCGACGTCGGAGGCGCCGGAGGCCAGCAGCAGGACGGTGTCGTTGGTCGACGTGCCGCCGTCGAGTTCACCTTCAACCGGCTCGACGTCGACGGCGGTGCGCAACGCGGGTTCGACGGCCGACGGGTCGATCAGGGCGTCGGTGGTGATGACCGAGAGCATCGTGGCCATGTTCGGCGCGCACATGCCCGCGCCCTTGGCGAAGCCGCCGATGGCCCAGCCGTCGGCGTGGACGAACGCGGTCTGCTTCGGCACGCTGTCGGTGGTCATCACGGCGGTGGCCGCGGCGAGGCCCGCGTCCGCGCCGTGGGCCAGTTCCTTGGCCGCGGTGTCCACACCGGACTTGACCGCGTCCATCGGCAGCCGCTCGCCGATGAGTCCGGTCGAGCACACGGCGACGTCGATCGCGCCGATGCCCAGGACGTCGGCGACCTTCTCGGCGGTGGCGTGGGAGTCCTGGAAGCCCTCGGGCCCGGTGCACGCGTTCGCGCCGCCGGAGTTGAGGACGACGGCCTTGAGCTTGCCGGTGGTCAGCACCTGCTGCGACCACAGGACGGGGGCGGCCTTGACCTTGTTGCGGGTGAACACGCCCGCCGCGTGCGTGATCGGGCCGTCGTTGACGACGAGCGTCAGGTCCGACTTGCCGTTGGTCTTGATGCCCGCCGCGATGCCCGCCGCGCGGAAACCCTGCGCGGTCGCGACGCCAAGGGTGCGGTCGATGGTCACGGTGCGACTCCCACGGTGGACAGGCCGGTGGTCTCCGGCAGGCCGAGCGCGATGTTCATGGACTGCACGGCGGCGCCCGCCGTGCCTTTGGTGAGGTTGTCGATGGCGGCGGCGACGACGAGCCGGTTGAGGTCGGCGTCGACGGTCACCTGCAGCTGTACCGCGTTGGACCCGAGGACGGCTGCCGTGGTCGGCCACTGTCCCTCGGGCAGCAGGTGGACGAACGGCTCGTCGGCGTAGGCCTTCTCGTAGGCCCCGCGCACGTCGGCGTCCGGGTCTTTCAGCGTGGCGCTGCAGGTGGCGAGGATGCCGCGCGGCAGCGGCGCGAGTACGGGCGTGAAAGATACGCTGACCTGCGTGTTCGCCACGGCGCTGAGGTTCTGGGTGATCTCGGGGGTGTGCCGGTGGGCGCCGCCGACGCCGTAGGCCGACAGCGAGCCCATGACCTCGGAGCCGAGCAGGTTGGGCTTGAGGCTCTTGCCCGCGCCGGACGTGCCGGACACGGCGACCACGACGACCTCGGGCTCGACCAGGCCCATGGCGGGCGCCATGGCCAGGGAGCTGACGGTCGGGTAGCAGCCGGGGACCGCGATCCGCTTGACACCGACGAGCGCGTCCCGGCCGCCGGGGAGTTCGGGCAGGCCGTAGGGCCAGTGCCCCGCGTACTCGCCGCCGTACCAGCGGTTCCAGGCGCCTTCGTCGGTGAGGCGGTGGTCGGCGCCGCAGTCGACGACCAGCGTCTTTGGGTCGAGCTGGGCGGCGATGGCGGCGGAGTGGCCGTGCGGGAGGGCGTGGAAGACGACGTCGTGCCCGGCCAGAGTCTCCGGCGTGGTCTCCGCGAGGACACGGTCGGCCAGCGGGAGCAGGTGCGGCTGGTGGGCGCCAAGCTTCGTCCCGGCGCTGCCGCCCGCCGTGAGCGCGCCGATCTCCACGTCGGGATGGGCGAGCAGGAGGCGCAGGAGCTCTCCCCCGGCGTAGCCGCTCGCCCCGGCGACCGCGATCCGAACCGTCATGCGGATGATTATGCACTGCGATGCAAAGTCACTCAAACCCGTTTCGCCCGACCGTGGCGGGCGCCACAGCACAGCGGCCGAGTTGATCACGACAACCTGCGGGTCCCACGCGCGTCAGGTACGGGTGTGGCAACCCGCACCCTGTATCTGACCCGACACGCCGAGGCGACCCCCGACGAGGTCGACCTGACCCAGGATGGCCGTCGACAGGCCGAACTGCTCGGCCACCGACTCCGCGGCGTCCCGTTCGCCGCCGTCCACCATGGACCACTCAACCGAGTCGCGCAGACCGCGCGCCTTATCTGCGCCGCCCTAGGCCAAGTCGCCACCCGGGCGACCGCGGTGGCAGGCGACTACGTGCCCTACGTGCCGGAGCGGGCTGAGCTGCCCGCCGAGTCGGCCGACCTCTATCTCAGCTTCCTCGACCAGTTCGACACCACCCACGGCGCCGAACTGGCGGAGGCGGCGGTGGCGCAGTTCACCGGCCCGACCGAGGGCACGGCTGACCGGCACGAACTGGTCGTGACGCACAACTTCGTCATCGCCTGGCTGGTCCGCGCCGCGGTGGACGCGCCGCCATGGCGGTGGCTGGGCTTCAACCACTGCCACGCGGCGCTGACCGTGATCCGCTACGCCCCCGGACTTCCGCCCGCGGTGCTGGTGTTCAACGACATGAGCCACCTGCCCGCACAGTTGCGGTGGACCGGCTTCCCGTCCGACGCGCCATGGCGGGTGTGATCACTCGGCAGCCACCTCGCCACAGACCTTGAACTTGCCACCCTCACAGTGGACCGGCTTCCCGTCCGACGCGCCATGGCGGGTGTGATCACTCGGCAGCCACCTCGCCGCAGATCTTGAACTTGCCGCCCTCACGGACGACGCGCAGCCGGTAGATCTTGGTCTCCTGGTCCTTCAGGTCCCCGGTGAAGATCGTCACCTCCAGCGGCACGACCTTGGCGTTGGCCGTCCCGCTGACCTCGCCGACGTTGAAGGTGGTGTCGGGATTGGTGGCGTAGATCGGGAACGTGCCGACCTCGCCGGAGTAGAAGTCGGCCGGTTCGCCGCCACCTGACTTGGCGATGTCCTTGTCGAAGGTGGCGAGTTGCTGTGCGCACAGTAGCCCGCGGATCGCGTCGATCTCGTGCTCGCGAACCGCGACCCCATAGGCGAGGGCCGTGACCGCGGCGTCCTCGTCGTCACCTGAGTCGTCGATCAGCAGGAAGGTGCCGAGACCCGCGCCCGCGACCGCGACGACCGCGGCGATCAGCCACCCCACCCGTCGCCCGCGACGCGAAGCGGGCTGCTGCGCGTACGCGGGCGGGTAGGGCTGCCACTGGTGCCGCGGTGTGCTCAAAGCCGCTCCTGGCTGTCGACGATCCGGCGCGCCACGAACGTATTCGGAGTGTGTTGACAGATTGTTGACCCGCCAGGTACCCCGAGGTCAGAGCTTGCGGACCAGGGTGACGCCGTCGCGGAGCGGGAGCATGACGCAGTGGACGCGCGGGTCGGCGACGACCATGTCGTTGACCCGGCGGATGGCGACGTCGGCCACTGACTGCTCCGACTCATCGACCACCCGGCCGCCGCGCAGGACGTTGTCGAGTGCGATGACGCCGCCGGGGCGCAGGCGCGGGACGAGTTCCTCGTAGTACGCGGGGTAGTTCTCCTTGTCGGCGTCGACGAAGGCGAAGTCGATCACCGGGTCGGTCGGCAGCGCCCGCAGGGTCTCGATGGCGGGGGCGATCCGCAGGTCGATCTTGTCGGCCACGCCCGCGCGCTCCCAGTACTTGCGGGCGATCGACGTCCACTCCTCGCTGACGTCGCAGGCGATGAGCTTGCCGTCGTCGGGCAGGCCGCGGGCAACGCAGATCGACGAGTAGCCGGTGAACACGCCGACCTCGACGGCGTTCTTGGCCCCGAGCATGCGCACGAGCATGGTGAAGAACTCGCCCTCGTCGTGCGAGATCTGCATGACCGAGGCGTCCGGGTAGGCCTCGATGGTCTCCGCCGCGAGGTCACGCAGCAGGTCGTCAGCAGGGGTGGAGTGCGCGAGCAGGTAGTCGCTGATAGCGGGGCTGAGAATGTCCATGACCCCATTCAAGCCGATTCAGCCGATCCCGCGCCGGATGGACCTGGCCTCCCTGGCCGCGGCGCGGGCGGCGCGGTGGCGGCCCAGATGGCGATAGCGCAACTCCATGTTGTCCATGACCATGACCAGCCTGGGAAGGTTGACCGATGGGTTGTCGAGACTCAGCCGCCGGTACAGCTCAAGGGCCTCCTCCGTGGCGGCGAGCGCTTCCTCATGGCGGCGGAGATCACACAGTCGGATGCCGAGGTTGTTGACGCTCATGGCCAGCCCGTCGAGGTCCTTGGTCTTGCGGAAGAGCGCGACGGACTCCTCCAGGGCAACCAGCCCGTCGTCGTGTCTGCCCAGTTCACCCAGGCGCCTGCCGAGGTCGTTGAGCGACGTGGCGAGCAGCGGCAGGTGCCGGTCCGGGTCGACCTTGGCCAGCCTGCGGCGGAGGTCGATGGCCTCATCGAGGGAGTTCAGCGCCTCGACGGGCCTGCCGAGCTTGGCCAGCGCGAGCGCGAGGTTGTTGAGGCACACGCCGAGCATGGAGGCGTCGGTCGGCCGCTGCGCCTTGAGCAGGTCGACCGCGTCGCCGAACGTCTCGGCGGCCTCGTTGAACCGGTCCTCCGCCAGCAGGTCGAGACCGCGGGCGTTGAGCATTCGGCCCCGCTGCCGGACCGTCTCGTCCATTGTGGACGGCTGGGCCGGGGTGGCGATCTTGGTGTACCGGCCGTCCTCGGTGATGACGTAGCCATGCTTGGCGATCAGCTCGTCGATGAAGGCGACCATGTCCGGCACGGCGACGCTGAGCCAGCGGCGCAGCCCAGCGGCCTCGTGTCCGTACGGCCGCGCCTCGTCGGCCCGGCCCGCGTCGTGCAGCTGCTGGATGACACCCGCGAGCGCGGCGGCGAACTGGCCCGCGTACGCCTTGGCGTCGGCGATCACGATCGGCCGGTACAGCGCGATCGCCTCCAGCGACGCGTCGATCGCCTCGTCCAGCCTGCCCATCTCGGCCAGGGTCAGGCCGAGACTGGTGAGCGCGGAGGCGTGCTCGGCGGGCTCGCCGCGGGTCAGGTCGACGGCCTCGCGGATCACTTTGACGGCGGTGCTGTGCCTGCCCAGCTCGGACAGGTGGCCACCGAGGTTGGCGAGCGCCGAAGCCAGTGGCGCGCGGTACGGCCGTGGTTGAGCGCGCGCGAGGTCACGGAACAGGTCGACGGCCTCCTGCGTCGCGGCGGCGGCCAGATCGCGGCGACCGGACAGGCCTAGGAGGAGGCCGAGGCCGTCGAGGGTTGTGGCCAGAGCGGGCCGATGACTCGGATCCGCCGCGGCGAGTCGACGCAATCGGGTGGCCTCACGCTGGGCGTCGGCCAGCGCCTCCTTCATGATGAACACGCTTGTACATTATTCGGCGGCCGACACACCTGTCCGCCGAAAGGCAGGTAGCGGTCAGGACGTTTCGTCCGTCGTCCCCGAGTACCCGACCCCACAGCCGTCAAGCTCGCCGTCGAAGGTCGGACCGTGGGTGCGGTACTCGCCGAACGCGGCGGGGTTGTCCCGGCGCAGCCGTCGCACCAGACGCCTGCCCGCCACGGTTCGGCGCGAGGTGAACCTACGCCACCTGCCTGCCAGCAGGCCGAGTCGAACCAACTCGCGATCCAGCTCGGCCAGCGCGCGCCGCACCGTCGGGTGCCTGCCGATCGCGGCTGGACCGGACGGCGTGTGCAGCGCCGAGTACACGGCTCGGACGATGGGAACGCGGCTGGTCAGGGTCCTGCGCGTCAACCGCACACCACCGCGTGGATGCGCCTCGACCAGGCCGCCGTCAGCCATGATCGCCAACGTGACTCGGACGGCGCGCTTCTTACCGCCAAACAGGTAGGCGATCTCCGGGTCACTGAGATCGACTCGCCCGCGCGCCGACCATGGCGGCAGCGGCGACAACACCAGCACGATCAACACGCCGAGGCTGATCCATAAGCCGGTCATCGGTACAGGTCGAACGTCGCGGCGATGCGGTCGCGGTCGGCACCGTCGGCCAGCAGGAGCTGCAGCAGGATGCGCGCTTTGGCCGGGTCGAGGAAGCCCGCGTGGATCAGGCCCCGGTCGAGCAGGTCGACCTCGGAGCCCGGGTACCCGTAGGTCTGCCGCAGCACCGACCCTGATCCCGTCCGCGAGGCCAACACCACCGGCACCCGCGCGGCGAACTCGGCCACCAACGGGACCATCCCCGCCGGCACATGCCCGGCCCCGAGACCGGCGATGACGATCCCGTCGAACGCGTCCCCGGAGCGGCGGAGGAGTTCACCGTCGTCGCCTAGGGCGATGGTGATCAGGCCGACGCGCAGGCCCGCGATGCCATCGCCCGCGGGCAGGGTCAGTGCGACCCGCGGGGTGCCGCGCAGGCGGGGTTCGCCTTCGACGATCAGGCCGAGCGGGCCGAAGCCCGGTGAGACGAACGCGCCCGTGCTGCTGGTGTGGCTCTTGCGGACAAACCGCGCGCCGTGCACTTCATCAGACATGACGACAAGGCAGCCGAGGCCACGCGCGGTAGGTGCTAGCGCGACGCGGATAGCGGCGTACAGATTCGCTGGACCGTCGGCGCCCGCGGAGGCGGGGGCGCGCATGGCGCCGGTGACGACGATCGGGGCGGGGCTGTCGACGGTGAGGTCGAGGAACAGCGCCGTCTCCTCGATGGTGTCGGTGCCGTGCGTGACCACGACCCCGGTCGCCCCGGCCTCGATCTCGGCGCGGACCGCGTGCGACAGCGCGACCAGGTCGGCGAAGCCGATCGACGGGCTGGGCAGCGAGCGCAGGGTCTGCGCGGTCAGCTCGACATCCAGCTCCGCGAGGCCCGGCACGGCGGCGATCAGGTCGTCGGCGCCGAGCGCGGGCACGACACCGGCGCCGCTGCCGGGGGTCATGGCGATCGTGCCGCCCATGGCGATGACCGCGACCTTGCTCAAAGCCCCTCCAGCACATCCAACAGCGGCTCCCACGGATCGGTCGCCGCGCCGTCGGCGATGTGTACCCCGGCGCCGATCAGCGTGTCCACATGTGATGCCCACCTGGGATGGGCCCGTTGGGCGGCATCGGCTTGCGGCCGGATGACGATGGGCACACCTGAGGTGCCCAGCGCCTCGCCCAACGCCGTCAGCGCCTGGTTGTCCGCGATCCCGAGCGCCAGCTTGGCCAGCGAGTTGGCGGTGGCGGGCACGAACAGGAACGCGTCCGGGATCGGGTAGGGCTTCGGCTCGGACGGCAGCCGCGACGTGCTGCGGACCGGCAGGTCCGTGAGCGCCTGGAGTCGGGCCGTCTCCCCCACCGCGTCCATCCACCGGCCCGCGGTCGGGGTGAAGGTGACCGCCAGCCGCCAGCCGCGGGCCACGGCGGGCTCGGCGACCTCGACCCGCAGGCGCCGGTCGACCCCGCCGCCCGCCGCGGCGACCAGGCCGAGCACCCTCATCGGCGCAGCAGGGCGCAGAACATCGCGTCGGTGCCGTGCCGGTGCGGCCACAGCTGCACGAACGGACCGTCGCCGAGCTCGGGCACGTCGGGGAAGAACTCGCGCGCGTCGATCGCGGTGACCCCGGTCTTGCGGATCACGTCGTTGACCACGCCGACCGTCTCGGCCAGGTGCGGCGAGCAGACGACGTAGGCCACCACGCCGCCCGGCCGGGTCAGCCCGATCGCCGAGGTCAGCAGCTCACGCTGGAGTTTGGTCAGGTCGCCGACGTCCGACGGCTGCCTGCGCCAGCGCGCCTCCGGCCTGCGGCGCAGCGCACCGAGGCCGGTGCACGGCGCGTCGACCAGCACGCGGTCGTAGTCGCCGTCCAGCGCGGAACTGCGGCCGTCGGCCACCCGCACCTTGACCGGCAGGCCCTGGGTGATCTGCTCGACCAGCCGGGCCCGGTGCGGCGCCTGCTCGACCGCGTCGACGGTGCCGCCGTTGATCGCGGCGAGCGCGCCGAGCAGCGCGGCCTTGCCGCCGGGGCCCGCGCACAGGTCGAGCCAGCGCACGTCGGTGCCCTCGATCTCGGGCCTGGTCAGCGCCAACGCGCAGAGCTGGCTGCCCTCGTCCTGCACGCCCGCCAGCCGCTCCCGGACCGGTTCGAGGTCGCCGGGGTCGCCCGCACCCGCCTCGAGCCGCACGCCGTACGGCGAGTAGGGCGCCTCGTCGCCGCCGGTGATGGCGGCCAACTCCTCCGCGCTGACCTCACCGGGCCGCGCCACCAGGTGCACCAGCGGACGCTCGTCGTCGGCCTTGAGCGCCGCGCCGAGTTCGTCGCCGGTGGTGCCGAGCGCGTCGGCGAAGGCGCGGGCGATCCAGCGCGGGTGCGCGTGCCGGGCGGCGAGGTTGCCGACCGGGTCCTCGGCCGGGTCCGGGGCGAGCCGGTCGAGCCAGGCTTCCTCGTCCAGCTCGGAGACCTTGCGCAGCACCGCGTTGACGAAGCCGGTCACCCGGGAGCCATGGTCGGCCCGCGCGATGTCCACAGTGGACGCGACGGCGGCGTGCGGTGGGATGCGGGTGCGCAGCAGCTGGTAGGCGCCCAGACGCAGCGCGTCGAGCAGCAGCGGCTCCACTTTGGACATGTTGCGGTCGACGCACTCTTCCAGAATCTGGTCGAGTAGGCCGAGCGCGCGGCACGTGCCGTAGGTCAGCTCCGTGGCCAGCGCGGCGTCGCGGCCGGAGATCTTGCGCTCACGCAGCAGCTTGGGCAGCACGAGATTGGCGTACGCGTCGTCGGCGCGCACCGCCCGCAGCGTGTCGAGCGCGGCGCGGCGGGCCGGGTCGTCCACCGGGGGGCGCTCCGGGGTGTCCGGACGGCGCGGTGGCCTCGCCTTACCCGGCCTGGATGGCCGGTGCACTCGCTTGCCTGGCTGCGTCACGTAAGTCGCTCTCCTGCTTCGATTCGGC
>DATLIA010000231.1:0-7826 GCA_035540215.1 Actinokineospora sp.
TTCCGACGTATGACATCCGTTCCCGGATTATTCCCACTAGGGGTCGAATCGAATCCGCTCGCCCATTCTGAGGGGTGGCGATCACGGCATGGAAGAGGTAATCGATAACCGGGAACGAACCGTCCGATTTGTCGCCCTTCCCGGTCGAGACTGTGAAAGTTCCGGCAATAAGGGCCTCCGTCAGTAGGGTTGTGGGCATTGCGCCGGTCAGGCCAGGATGCTGGATATCCGCCGTTTGCGAGCATATGAGGGTATGTCCGCAATTGGTGGCGCATTCCTCCGGCGCCGACCGGCGCTCCCCTGCGGGAGGTAATTCTGTGAAACGCAAACGCCTTTCCCTCGCCATCGGCGCGCTCACCGCGGCCGCCGTCGTGCTGACCATGAACGGACCCGCGTCCGGCGAGCAGGCCACCCGGCCCGCCGCCGAGCAGCGCGCGTCAGCCGAGTACAGCGTCGTCGGGGTGCGCACCGCGCAGCAGCGCAGTGCCATCGCCGCTACCGGTGCCGCGGTCAACGGCACCGAGGACAGCCGCACTCTGATCACCGCGACCCCGGCCGAGGTCGCCAAGATCAAGGCGATGGGCTTCGAGGTCGTCGCCGACGCCGCGCCGTCGGTCCAGGGCACCCTGGAGGCCAACGGGATCAACGACTTCCCGAGCGCCGACGCGGGCTTCCACAACTACTCGGAGATGGTCACCGAGCTGAACAAGGCCGTCGCCGACCACCCCGGGATCATCACCAAGCAGGTCATCGGCAAGTCGTACGAGAACCGCGACCTGTACGTCATCAAGATCTCGGACAACGCGGCCACCGACGAGAACGAGCCGGAGGTGCTGTTCACCCACCACCAGCACGCCCGCGAGCACATCACCGTCGAGATGGCCCTCTACCTGGTGAACCTGTTCACCGACGGCTACGCCACCGACAGCCGGATCAAGGGCTTGGTCGACACCCGCGAGATCTGGATCATGCCGGACGTGAACCCCGACGGCGGCGAGTTCGACATCTCGACCGGGTCGTACAAGAGCTGGCGCAAGAACCGGCAGCCCAACTCGGGCTCGTCCTACGTCGGCACCGACCTCAACCGCAACTGGGACTACAAGTGGGGCTGCTGCAACGGCTCTTCGACCAGCCCCAGCTCCGACACCTACCGCGGCCCGGCGGCCGGATCGGCCCCTGAGGTCAAGGCCGTGCAGAACTGGGTCGCCAGCCGCAACGTCGGCGGCAAGCAGCAGCTCAGCACCGCCATCGACTTCCACTCCTACAGCGAACTGGTCCTCTGGCCGTTCGGCTGGACCTTCGACGACACCGCGCCCGGCCTCAACGCCGAGGAGCTCAACGTCTTCTCCACGATGGGCCGCGCCATGGCGCAGACCAACGGCTACACCCCGGAGCAGTCCTCCGAGCTGTACATCACCGACGGCGCGATCGACGACTACCTGTGGGGCGCCCACAAGATCTGGGCGTACACCTTCGAGATGTTCCCGGCCAGCGGCAACGGCGGCTTCTACCCCGGTGACGAGATTCTGGCCCGCGAGACCTCGCGCAACAAGGCGGCGGTGCTCTACCTGCTCGACTACTCCGACTGCCCGAAGCGCGCCATCGGCGGGACCTGCGACGGCACCCCGCCGCCCACCGGCAAGGTCTTCGAGAACACCAACAACGTCAACATCCCCGACGCGGGCGCCGCGATCACCAGCAACGTCGTCGTGTCCGGCGTGGCGGGCAACGCGCCGGCGACGCTGAAGGTCGACGTCGACATCAAGCACACCTGGCGCGGTGACCTGGTCATCGACCTGGTCGCCCCGGACGGCTCGGCGTACCGGCTGAAGAACTCCTCCTCCAACGACTCCGCGGACAACGTGATCGCCACCTACTCCGTCAACGCGTCCACGGAGGTCGCGAACGGCACCTGGAAGCTCAAGGTCCAGGACGTCGCGGGACAGGACACCGGCTACATCGACAGCTGGAAGCTCACCTTCCCCTAGGCACCTGTCTGCCTCTGATCCACACCCCTGCACGCGTCACCTGTGGAAAGGAAAGTTCGTTGATCAAGCTCTCGAAGCTCCAGAAGGCCATGATGTTGGCCGTGACCACGGTCGCCGCCGCGGCGGCCGTGGCGGGCCAGGCGCTCGCCGCGGCTCCCCCGCCGTCCCAGCCGGGCGACGTCACCCCGCAGGTCGTCGGCGGCACCGCGGCCGCCCAGGGCGAGTTCCCCTGGATGGTCCGGCTGTCGATGGGCTGCGGCGGCGCGATGTACTCCGAGCAGCTCGTGCTCACCGCCGCGCACTGCGTCAGCAGCACCGGCAACAACACCTCGATCACCGCGACCTACGGCGTGATCGACCTGCAGAGCCCGAACAAGGTCACCCGCGCGTCGTCCTACGTCTACCGCAACCCGGGCTACTCGACCTCCGCGGGCGGTGACTGGGCGCTGATCAAGCTGGCCAGCCCGATCGCGGGTGCCTCGACCCTGCCCATCGCCACCACCACTGCCTACGACAACGGCACGTTCGACATCATGGGCTGGGGCGCGGCGTCCGAGGGTGGCGCGCAGCAGCGCTACCTGCTCAAGGCCAAGGTCCCGTTCGTCTCCGACGCCACCTGCCAGGCGTCGGGCGGCAGCTACGGCAGCCTCAAGCCCGCCGTCGAGCTCTGCGCGGGTCTGACCAACGGCGGCATCGACACCTGTCAGGGTGACTCGGGCGGCCCGATGGTCCGCCGTGACAACAACAACGCGTGGGTCCAGGTCGGCATCGTCTCGTGGGGCGAGGGCTGTGCCCGGCCGAACAAGCCGGGTGTCTACTCCGAGGTGAGCGCGCTGTCCTCGGCCATCCGCGCCAAGGCGACCGAACTGGGCGGCGGCACCACGACCACGCCGACCACCCCGACCACGACCACGCCGCCGACCGGCAAGGTCTTCGAGAACACCAACAACGTCAACATCCCGGACGCGGGCGCGGCCGTCACCAGTGACGTCGCGGTCTCGGGCGTCTCGGGCAACGCCCCGGCGACGCTGAAGGTCGACGTCGACATCAAGCACACGTGGCGCGGTGACCTGGTCATCGACCTCGTGGCTCCGGACGGCTCGACCTACCGGGTGAAGAACTCGTCGTCGAACGACTCGGCCGACAACGTGATCGCCAGCTACACCGTCAACGCGTCGACCGAGGTCGCCAACGGCACCTGGAAGCTCAAGGTCCAGGACGTCGCCCGCTACGACACCGGCTACATCGACAGCTTCAAGCTCACCTTCTGACCCTGAAGGTGTGACCGGTAGCCATCCCCGGGCGGCAAGGGCCCAGGGCGGGTCACCACGTAGGCAGGCCGTCTCCCTCGCGGAGACGGCCTGCTTTCTTTCGTGACGGGGCAACCTTTTCCGCGGGCCACCGCTCTACAGAGGTGAAGGGCGGCGCACTACCGAAGCGAGGCATCCCGTGGTGTGGATCGATGCGGCCACCGACCCTGTGATCGACGACGAGACCCTGGACGAGCAGGCCGACCAGATCCCCGAACAGCAGGGGCGCCGCAAGGCCGACCCGGATGTCACGGCTCGACAGTCACCTTGATCGCCTCCCCCCGAACCCGGGGCGGCACGCGCGTTGCTCACGTCCTAGGCGGGCAGGCCCAGGCCCGCGGCCAGGGTCGGCCAGGACGCGTGCAGTTCGCGCTCCCAGTAGGGCCAGGTGTGGGTGCCGTTGCCGTAGTAGTTCGTCGTGACCGCGATGCCGCGCTGCTTGAGGCGGTCGGTGAACGAGCGCGACGAGATGTACGACAGCGGTTCGATCATGTCGAAGGCGCCGGGCTTGTCCAGGGGGCCGGTGCTGCCGTTGCCTGACGACACGTAGAGCCGGACCCCGCGCAGCGCGTCGACGTTGTCGTAGGGATTGCGGGCGGTCCACATCGCGCGCTGCAGGAACTCGTTGCCCCACAGGTTGTAGATGGGCAGGCCCTCCCGCATCAGGATGGTCTGGATGAAGTTGGGGATGCCGTAGAGCATGGTGTTGGGCACGCCGCTGTAGCTCGCGGCGGCGGCGAACATGCCGAGATGGCGGAAGCTGTAGGCCAGCGCGCCGTAGCCGCCGATGGACAGGCCCGCGACGGATCGTTTGGCGCCCGCGCCGTAGCCGCGTTCGACGATCTGGCGGACCTCGTTGAGGTGAAAGGCCTCCCAGTCGGGCTTGGTCGACATGCCGAAGTTCCACCAGGCCGAGTACATGCCCGCGCGGCCGTCGCTGGGCAGCACGACCAGCACGTCCTTGTCGGCGACGAAGGCCTCGACGTCGGTGTACTCGGTCCAGGACTTGTAGTCGACGTCGGCGCAGCAGCCGTGCAGCAGCCATAGCGTCGGCCAGGCGCGGGTGCGGTCGGCGTCCCAGCCGCGCGGCACCAGCAGCCGCACCCAGGCGGAGGTGCCCAGCGCGGGCGACTCGACGCGCAGGTCGACGGTTCTCGCGTCGACCCGGATCTCCTCGGTCACTCTGGCGCCGTCGTCGGCCCTGACCGCCACCGGGGCCGCCTCGGCCGAGGTCAGCGGGACCACCACCGATGCCATGACGGCGAGCGCCGCGACGCAGCGGACGATCCTTGAGCAGGTCATGCCTACCTCCACTTAGAGCGGGATGTTCCCGTGTTTGCGGTCCGGGACCGCGGCGCGCTTGCCCCGCAGCGCCCGCAGGGCGGCGGTGATCTCGACGCGGGTCCTGGCCGGTTCGATGACGCCGTCGACGTAGCCGCGCTCGGCGGCCGGGTAGGGCGAGTCGTGGTGCCGGGCGGCCAGTTCCCGCTCGCGCGCGACGCGTTCGGCACCGGTCAGGGCGGCCAGCTCGCGGCGGTGCAGCACCCGCACCGCGCCTTCCGGGCCGACGACGGCGATGCGCGCGGTCGGCCAGGCCAGGTTGACGTCGGCGCCGAGGTGTTTGGATCCCATGACCGCGTAGCCGCCGCCGTAGGCCTTGCGGACGACGACGGTCACCTTGGGCACGGTCGCCTCGGCGTAGGCGTAGATGAGTTTCGCGCCGCGCCGGATGATCCCGCCGCGTTCCTGGTCGACACCGGGCAGGTAGCCGGGCACGTCGGCGAAGGTGAGCAGCGGGATCTCGAAGGCGTCGCAGAACCGGACGAACCGCGCGGCCTTCTCCGACGCGTCGATGTCGATGGCGCCCGCGGCGACCATCGGCTGGTTGGCGACCACCCCGACCGACCGACCCGCGACCCTGGCGAACGCGCAGATGATGTTGGGCGCGAACCGCGCGTGCACCGGCAGCAGGTCGCCGTCGTCGACGACCCTGGTGATCACCTCGAACATGTCGTAGGCCTGGTTCGCGCCGTCGGGGACGACCCGGTCGAGTTCGCCGTCGGTGTCGGTGACCCCGGGCTCGACGTCGTCGGCGTACTCGGGAGCGGCTGCGCGGTTGTTGGCGGGCAGGAAGCCCAGCAGGGTCTTGACCCAGTCCACGGCGTCGGCCTCGTCGGCGCCGAGGTAGTGGGCGGCGCCGGACACGGTCGCGTGGGTGTGTCCGCCACCGAGTTCGTCCAGCGTCGATTCCTCACCGGTCGCCGCGCGCAGCACGTCCGGGCCGGTCACGACCATGTGGGAGAGCTGGTCGACCATCACCGTGAAGTCGGTGAGCGCGGGCGCGTACACCGCACCGCCCGCGCAGGGGCCGAGGATCATCGAGATCTGCGGGATGACGCCGGAGGCCGCCGTGTGCCTGCGGGCCAGCTCGGCGTACTGAGCCAGTGAGGTAACGCCCTCCTGGATGCGGGCGCCGCCGCCGTCGTTGACGCCGACGATCGGCACGCCGGTGCGGATGGCCAGGTCCATCACCTTGAGAACCTTGGCCCCGGACGCCTCGCCGAGGCTGCCGCCGAACACGCTGAAGTCCTGCGCGAAGACACAGACCGGGCGCCCGTCGACGGTGATGTGCCCGGCGACCAGGCCGTCGCCGTAGGGGCCGCCGTCGTGCCTGGCGAACTCGTCGAGTTCGAGTAACGACCCGGGGTCGGCGAGCAGCGCGATCCGCTCGCGGGCGGTGAGTTTACCCTTGGGCCGCTGGCGTTCCCGTGCCTGCTTCTCCCCCAGCCGGATCGCCTCGTCGCGGCGCAGGAGCAGGTCGTCGACCAGATCGCGGGCCCGGTCAGCCATGACGCACCTCCGTGGCCGCGACCGCCGCGGCGAGGGTGGCGACCGCTGGTCGATCGATGATCGTCAGGTGGTTGCCGGGGACCTTCACCACGCGCAGTTCCGCGCAGAGGTCATCCCAGCCGAGTGCGTCGTCGGCGCGCAGGTAGCGCGGGTCGAGTGAACTGGTGAGCGGCGGCGGCTCGGTCGCCCTGGCCAGCAGCACCGGCCCCGGGTACGGCCGAGGCCGGTACCGCTCGGCCACCCTGGCGTCCACATAGGACGCGTACTGGTGTTTGAGCACGGCCTCGCCGATCCCGGGCACCGTGGCCAGGCGGGACATTACGAAGTTGATCTGGTCGCCCTCGTCCATCGCCGCGAGCGCGTCGACCGACAGGTCGAGCGAGACGTCGTAGGTCTCCTCGATGTAGGCGGCGAACCGGGCGAAGCGGTCGAGCAGGACCTGTTCCGGCTCGACGGCCGACGGCCGGGGCAGGATCGTGTCGATCATGACGACCTGGGAGACCGTCTCGCCCGCCTCGGTGAGGACGTGGGCGACCTCGTAGGCCAGGCAGCCGCCGAACGACCACCCGCCGAGCCAGTAGGGGCCGTGTGGCTGGATCTCGCGGATCAGCTCGACGTAGCCGCGCGCCTTGCCCTCCACTGTGGACTCTTCGTTCAGCCGCTCGAACCCGATGACCGGGTAGCCTGCGGGGAGTTCGGCGACCAGTGGGTGGTAGACGCTGGTCGGGCCGCCCGCCGGGTGGAACAGCATCAGCGGGGTGCCGTCACCGCCGCGCAGCACCTTGACGATCTCGTCGGCCGCCCCGTCGAGGCGGTCCCGCAGGAGGTCGGCCATCGCGGCGACGGTGGGAACGGCGAAAACGGTCGCGACCGGCGGGAGGTCGGGCAACCCGTCCCCCATCGCCTCGTAGACCCGCTGAACCTCGGGGAGATCGCCGGGGAAGTCCGCGTGCACGCTCTCGGGCGCGGATCCCAGCACCTCGCTCCAGACCAGCGCCACCCACCTCTCGGCGGCGTCCCGGGGTCCGACCAGCACGTTTCGACTCATCTGGGCGGATGCGGCGGACAGGCCCAGTTCGTCGGCCAGTTGGTCGGCGATGTCGGCGAGGCTCGCTCCCCTGAGCAGCATCGGAACCGGTGGCGTCGTGCCGAGGTCGCGCTGGATGGCGGTGCGGAGGCGGACTGCCATGAGGGAATCCAAACCGAGCGACGTCAGCGGCGCCGTCCGGTCGACCGCGCCGATCAGTCCCTCGACGATGCCTGCCAGGTGATCGAGCAGGGCGGCGCGTGGGTCGGGGTGTTCGCGGAGGTCGGTCAGGCCGGTCCAGGTCTGTTCGGCGACCGGGGCGGCGCCGATGAGGCCTGCCAGGAACGGGCGGCGGGCCAGGTCGGGGAACAGGGCCACCGTGCGCGCGGTGTCGAGGTGGGCGATGCCGATGGCCGACCGGTCGTGGGCGAGCAGGCCCGCGAGTGCCTCGATTCCCTGCTCCGGTGTCAGGTGGGCGAGTTCCGCGTTGGCCCGGTCCTCCGGAAACCGCCAAGCTCCCCAGTTGATCGTCGTCGCGGGCAGGCCCGCGGCTCGGCGGCGGTCGACCAGGCTGTCCAACCACGCGTTGGCAGTGGCGTAGGCGGCCTGGCCGGGTGAGCCGACGAGGGCGGCGATCGAGGAGAAGGCGAC
>DATLIA010000232.1:0-2633 GCA_035540215.1 Actinokineospora sp.
GGCGGTGGTCTTGGGCCTAGCGGTGGTCCGCCAGCGGGGCCGCCGCCTGGCAACGTCCAGGAATGGATCAAGCAGGCCATCGCCGAGCTGCGGGCGCGCGGGATCAATGTCACCGAGGCCGACACGCAATTGATCTGGGAGATCATCCAGCACGAGTCCGGCGGAAACCCGAACGCCATAAACAACTGGGACTGCCTGACTACCGACGCGATGATCCTCACTCGTCGTGGCTGGCTCAAGCACCACCAAGTCGAGGTCGGCGACGAGACAATCGGCTACGACCAAGCGCTCGGCCACAGCACGTGGACCCGAGTGTCCCAGGTGCATCACTACGAGGACGCGCCACTGGTCACGATGTCGAACTCCCGATGGAGCGCGACGGCCACGCCAAATCACCGATGGCTGCGGTTGGTGGACCGAAGCCTCCCGGACCCGGACCAGTGCACACTTTGCGACTGGCCACTGGGCGTCCGTCGCCGCGGGAAGTCGACCGATCGTGGGTTGCGACTTCACCTGGCCAAAATCCACGGCATCCGCCTTCCGGCGGCGTCGACCGCACGGGAGGCCGAGTTCGTCACGACGGACGAGGTCAAGTCGCACACTCGAATCCTCTTGTCCGCTCCGGCCGTCACCGACGGCCGTCTCGACCTGACCGTGACCGAGGCCGCGGTGCTCGGGTGGATCGCGGGCGACGGACACATCGAGACGCGGCGGTATCGGCCTTCGATGTCGATCGCGCAGTCCAAGCCTGCGATGGTCGTCCGGCTGAAGGCGCTGCTACATGGGATCCCGCACTCCACTTATGTCGATGTCCCACGCGGCCGCGCTTGCGGGCCACGTCACCATTTCAGGTTCGAGCCCGCTTATGCCGCCGAGCTTCTCCAGCGCGCGGGCAATCCAAAGAACGAGGCTGTCAAGCAGGTCCTCGCGATGTCCCCTGACCAGCGGACCGCATGGCTTGACGCTATCCGGGCGGCGGAGGGAAACGCGGCGGGCTACATCTATCAGGCTCCCGGTGAGATCCTCGACGCCATCGTTCTTGCCACCTATCTCGCAGGCCGTCGGCCGCGTGTAGGTCATGTGGTTCGCCGTGGCGCACCGCGCAACTGGGCGCCCGAGGCATACGTTCGCGGGAATTCACCGGTAGTCACTGGCGACTTCCTTCGAAAGGCGCCCGCGGGGCGCGGCGAGGTGTGGTGTGTTACTACCGATTTGGGCACTTGGACCGCGCGTGACGGTGAGGATGTGTTCCTCACCGGAAATTCGAACGCAGCCAAAGGCACGCCGTCCAAAGGGCTGATGCAGTGCATCGACCCGACCTTCCAGAGTCACAAACTGCCTGGTCACGACAACATCTGGAACCCGGTCGACAACATCTGCGCGGGCGTCAACTACGCGATCTCCCGCTATGGCTCGCTGTCGAACGTGCCCGGCATCAAGGCCACCCACGGCGGCGGGGGCTACGTCGGGTACTGACCCGGTCCTAGGCTGGCGCCATGCATGCTCGTCTGCTGAAGGTCGCCGCCCGCGCGGCGGTTCCGCCGTTCCATGTCATGGACGTGGTCTCCGCCGCCAACGCCCGCCAGCGCGCGCGTGGAGACATGATCTCGCTGGCGGCGGGGCAGCCGTCGACGGGCGCTCCGGCCGCGGTCCGCGCGGCGGCGGCGGAGGCGTTGGGGAGTCAGACGCTGGGATATACCGAGCAGTTGGGGGTTCCTGAGCTTCGGGAGGCCATCGCCGGGCATTACGCGCGGCGGTATTCGCTGGAGGTATCCGCGCACGACGTCGTGATCACGACCGGGTCGTCCGGCGGGTTCCTGCTGGCGTTCCTGTCGGCGTTCGACGCCGGTGACCGGGTGGCGCTGGCGCGGCCGGGCTACCCGGCCTACCGCAACATCCTCACCGCGCTGGGGTGCGAGGTCGTCGAGCTGCCGTGCGACGAGAGCACGCGGTTCCAGCCGACGGTGGCGATGCTCGACGAACTGGGCCCGATCGACGGGCTGATCCTCGCGAGCCCCGCGAACCCGACCGGGACCGTGCTCGACCCGGCCGAGCTGGCCGCGATCGCGGGCTGGTGCGTGGAACGCGGCGTGCAGCTGGTCAGCGACGAGATCTACCACGGCATCGAGTACGCCGGCCCGTCGTCGCACACGCCCCGGTCCTCGGCATGGGCGACGTCGCGCGAGGCCGTGGTGTTCAGCTCGTTCTCGAAGTACTTCTCCATGACCGGCTGGCGGATCGGCTGGATGCTGGTCCCCGACCGGCTGCGGCGGCCCGTCGACGTGCTGACCGGGAACTTCACGATCTGCCCGCCCGCACTCGCGCAGCGCGCGGCGCTCGCGGCCTTCACCGACGAGGCGTACGCCGAGTGCGACGGCCACGTCGCGCGGTACGCCACCAACCGCGCGATCCTGCTCGACGGCCTGCCCCGGCTCGGCATCGACCGGCTGGCTCCCGCCGACGGCGCGTTCTACGTGTACGCCGACGTCGGCCACCTCACCGACGACTCGATGGCGTTCTGCCACCGGCTGCTTGCCGACACGGGCGTGGCGAGCGCACCGGGGATCGACTTCGACACCCAGGCCGGCAACCGGTTCGTGCGGTTCTCGTTCGCCGGTGCGCCGGCCGAGATG
>DATLIA010000233.1:0-41248 GCA_035540215.1 Actinokineospora sp.
GATCAGGTCGGTGGCGTTGGGCAGCCCCAGACGCTGGAGATCTCTGGCTGCCAAGGATGAGGCGTAGCCCTCGTTGCAGAGGACTATGACCGTGGTCTCCTCGGTGAAGCCGGGGAGCCGGTGGTCGCCGTGCGGGTCGAGGCGCCACTCGAGGTGGATGCGTTCGACCGGGATCGAGTCGGGGATCTCGCCTTCCGCGGCGCGGTTGGCGAAGGGGCGGATGTCGATCAGCAGGGCGCCGTCGGTGCGGAGACGGTCGGCCGCCGCCGGGTCGACTCGGTCCAAAGTGGACCGGGCCTGGGCCAGTTGGTCGTCGATGGCGCTCATCAGGTCGCTCGCTGGGTCGGGAGGGTCGGGATGGTGTCGGGGACCTCTCGGAGGCTGGCGTAGTCACGGGTCGGGACCAGCGGCGGCGAGTAGGCGTGCACGCTCGCGGCCATCCGGGTACCCAGATTCTGCACCTGGTGGGCACGTCCCGCACCGAAGGCGACGGTCGTACCCTGCGTGTGCAGCGCGTTGCGAATAGGGCCCGCTGGATACCGGAACGTCTCGGCGAGTTCCCCTAGGACCACAGTGAACGAGCCCGCGGCGCCGCCGTGGTCGTGGGGGAGCGTGCCTTGGCCGGGGAGCCACGACAACAGCCACACCTCGACCTCGTCGGTCACCGCGACGCGGGTCCACCAGCGCAGCGGGCTGGAGAACCGGACGACGTCGAGAAGCCGGTCGTCGAGTCGGGTGGCGATCGACGTCGTGAGGGTGCGGAGTTCGGCCGGGGTCCACAGCGGGTGGCGTCGCCGAACCAGGTCGCGCAGTGCCGGGGAGTCGAGACGGGGGTGGATGTCGAGATCGGAGATCGTGGAGGTCAACGCGGGCTCCTCGTTCGTGTCAGCTGATGACAGCGGAACGCGGCGCGCCGAGAGCGGGCGTCAGCGACTGGGAGTCAGCGACGCGGGAGTCTGGCGGGCCGCGTGGCGGTACAGCCGCACGAGGCCACCAACTTGTGGTCGATCGTGCGGTCGCGCCACGGGAACAGCGACCTGGTCACCTGGGCATCGTGGCATGGGCGCTCGTGGTCGCGCCCGGTGTCCCACGTCGTGGAATCGGCCTGCGGCAGGGGAACTCGGTTACGGGTTGGCGCGGGGAGCGCGGAGCACGAGGGTGGTCCGTGGGGGGAGATGGATCTTCTCACTTGGGCTGTGACGGGTTTGGGCCGGTGGCGCGCCCTGGGGCGTGTTGGTGTCGAGCGTGGCGATGAAGCGGTCGCCGTAGGTGGCGTCGGGGAGGGTGAACTCCGCGGGTTCGGCGCCCGCGTGGACCAGCAGCAGCCAGGAGTCGTCGGCGATGGGGTCGCCCTCGCGGGTGTGGGACAGGCACTCCGAGCCGTCGATCCACATGCCCAGGGTCCGGCGGGACTCGTCGAACCAGTCCGGGTCGGTCATCGGTTGCCCATCGGGGCGGAACCAGACCAGGTCGGGTTCACCGGAGCGGGTCGGCCTGCCGTCGAAGAACTCGGGTTGGCGCAAGGCTGGGGACGCGGCTCGCAGGGCGATCAGGTTCCGGGTGAACGCGAGCAGATCCGCGGTCCGCGGCGTGGTGGTCCAGTCGAGCCAGGACGTCTGGTTGTCCAGACAGTACGGGTTGTTGTTGCCGTGTTGTGTGCGCCAGCGTTCGTCGCCCGCCGTCAGCATCGGAGTGCCGGTGGACAGCAGCAGGGTGGTCAGCAGGTTGCGGGCCTGCCGATCACGCAGGGCCGTCACGTCCGGGTCCGTCGTCTCCCCTTCGACGCCGCTGTTCCAGGAGCGGTTGTCGTCGGTGCCGTCCGTGCCGTGTTCGCCGTTCTCGTGGTTGTGCTTGTGGTCGTAGGAGACCAGGTCGCGCAGGGTGAAGCCGTCGTGGGCGGTGATGAAGTTGATCGACGCCCACGGTCGCCTGCGATTGGCCGCGTACAGGTCCGACGAGCCGGACAGGCGGTACGCCAGGTCGCGCAGGCCGGTGGCGCCGCGCCAGAAGTCTCGGGTGGTGTCGCGGTAGCGGCCGTTCCACTCGGCCCAGTGGACCCCGAAGCCGCCGACCTGGTAGCCGTCGCCGGTGGCGTCCCATGGTTCGGCGATCAGCTTGCGGGTCGCCAGCACCGGGTCGGTGGTGATCGCGGTCAGCAGCGGCGCGTCTGGGGTGAACGGGCCGCCTGCCGGTCGGCCGAGGACGCTGGCGAGGTCGAGGCGGAAGCCGTCGACGCCCAACTCCGTCGCGAAGTAGCGCATCGAGTCGGTGACCAGCCGAACGACTGTCGGCGACCCCGGGTCGACGGTGTTGCCGCAACCGGTGAGGTCGACGTCGTGGCCGGTGTCGTCGAGCAGGTAGTACGCCGGGGCGTCGAAGCCGCGCAGGGACACTGTGGGGCCGTTGACCGCACCCTCGCAGGTGTGATTGAAGACGACGTCGAGGATCACCTCGATCCCGGCGGCGTGCAGCGCGGCGACCATGGTGCGGAACTCCTCGACCTCGCGGCCGCGTCGACTCGCGTAACCCGCGTGCGGGGCCAGGAAGCCGAGCGTGGAGTAGCCCCAGTAGTTGTGCCTGCCGGAGCGCAGCAGCAGCGGCTCGTCGGCGAAGGTGTGCACAGGCAGCAGTTCGACAGCGGTCACCCCGAGTCGCACCAGGTAGTCGATGACCGCGGGGTGCGCGAGGCCCAGATACGTCCCGCGCTGCTCCTTCGGCACGTCCGGGTGCAGCTTGGTGAACCCGCGCACGTGCAGCTCGTAGATCACCGTCTCCTCGAACGGCACATCCGGCGCCCGCCCCGTGTCCGGCCCGCCGGGTGAGGTGACCACCGACAGCGGCACAGAACCCAGCGAGTCGACGCGCGACGGCGCGCCCGTCATCGGGTCGCCGCGATAGCCGCGGGTGGCGCCCAGGTCAGTGACAGTCCCCTCGATCCGTCGGGCGTATGGGTCGACCAGCAGCTTGTTGGGGTTGCACCGCAGGCCCCGCACCGGATCGTAGGGCCCGTGGACGCGGTAGCCGTAGCGCTGACCAGGTGTGACTCCGGGCACGACGCCGTGCCACACGTCGAACGTCCGCTCGGTCAGCTCGACGCGCCGCTCGACGTCGCCCTCGCCGATCAGGCAGACCTCGACCGCGTCAGCGATCGACGAAGCCACCGCGAACCGCACCCCACCTGCCTCTGGGTGCGCGCCGAGCGGGAACGGATGACCGGGCAGCGGGCGCGGGGCGGAAGGGGTCACCCGTCCATCCTGCCCACGATCACCCGTCGGCGCCTCAGACGGGTGACCCCCGACGCCTCCGGTCACGGCGGGACAAAGGCAGAATGTCAGCCGTGACCGCGCAGACTGACGCCAGCACCGCCCCGGACACCCCCGACGACCTGGTTGTGCACATGGCGGACGTCGGCGTCCGCCGCGGCGGCACCGACCTCCTGCACGGCGTGAACTGGAATGTCGAGCTGGACGAGCGGTGGGTGGTCCTCGGCGGCAACGGCGCGGGCAAGACCACGCTCCTGCGGCTCGCGGGCGCCGAGCTGCACCCCACTGTCGGTGCCGTCCACGTCCTTGGTGAGCGCCTGGGTCGCGTCGACGTCTTCGAGCTGCGGACCCGGATCGGGTTCTGCTCGGCCGCGCTCGCGGGCCGTGTGCCCCCGGACGAACTGGTCCTCGACGTCGTCGTCTCCGCCGGTTACGCGGTCCTGGGCCGCTGGCGTGAGCAGTACGACCAGCTCGATACCGGTCGCGCGGGCGAACTCCTCAAGGCCATGGGCATCGCCCACCTGGCTGACCGGCTGTTCGGCACCCTGTCCGAGGGTGAGCGCAAGCGCGCCATGATCGCCCGCGCCCTGATGACCGACCCGGAGCTGCTCCTGCTCGACGAGCCCGCCGCCGGTCTCGACCTCGGTGGCCGCGAGGACCTTGTCGCCCGCCTGTCCGAGCTGGCGCTCGACCCGGACGCCCCGGCGACCGTGCTGGTGACCCACCACGTCGAGGAGATCCCGCCCGGGTTCACCCACCTGCTGCTGCTGTCGGATGGCGGTGTGGTCGCGCAGGGACTGATCGAGGACGTGCTGACCAGCGAGAACCTCTCCGCCGCGTTCGGCCAGAACCTCGTGCTCGAGCGATCGGGCGATCGGTACTTCGCCCGCCGCGACGCCTGACGGCTGTACTGACAGGTAACCTTCGGCAAACAGACCGGTAGGAGGCTCCACCGTGGGTGAGTTCGTTCGGCTCGAGGTCGAGGACGGCATCGGCACCATCCGGCTCGACCGGCCGCCGATGAACGCCATCAACCGTCAGCTGCAGGCTGAGCTGCGGGTGGCCGCGCAGGAGGCGCGCGAGCGCGACGACGTCAAGGCGGTCATCGTCTACGGCGGTGAGAAGGTCTTCGCGGCGGGTGCCGACGTCAAGGAATTCGCCGACATGTCCTACACCGACATCGCCGACTACGCCCCTGAGCTGACCGGCTCGATCACCGCGATCGCCGAGCTGCCCAAGCCAACGGTCGCCGCCATCACCGGCTTCGCCCTCGGCGGCGGCTTCGAGCTGGCGCTGGCCTGCGACCGTCGGATCGCGGGCGACAACGCCAAGGTCGGCCAGCCGGAGATCCTGCTCGGCATCATCCCCGGCGCCGGTGGCACGCAGCGGCTGGCGCGGCTGATCGGTCCGAGCAAGACCAAGGACCTCGTCTACACCGGCCGGTTCGTCAAGGCCGATGAGGCGCTCGTGCTGGGCATGGTCGACGAGGTCGTCGCTCCCGACGACGTGTACGAGGCCGCGAAGCGCTGGGCGAGCCAGTTCACCCGGGGCGCGTCTCGCGCGCTGGCCGCGGCGAAGGCGGCTATCGACGGCGGCTTGGACAACGACCTCGCCAGCGGCCTGAAGCTGGAGACCAACCTCTTCGCGGCGCTGTTCGCCACCGAGGACCGCGAGACCGGACTGCGCTCGTTCATCGAGAACGGCCCAGGAAAGGCGGAGTTCAATGGCCGCTGACCCCGCACCGAACCCACACGCCACGGCCGAGCAGGTCGAGGCCGCGTTCGCCGACCCCAAGCTCGCCAACGTGCTCTACCACGACTGGGAAGCGGGCTCGTACGACGAGAAGTGGTCGATCTCCTACGACGAGCGCTGCATCGATTACGCCGTCGGCCGGTTCAAGGCCGCCGCGGGCGACCAGGGCTGGCCCTATGAGCACGCCATGGAACTGGGCAGCGGCACCGGCTTCTTCCTGCTGAACCTGATGCAGGGCGGGGTGATCAAGAAGGGCTCGGTCACCGACCTGTCGCCCGGCATGGTCGAGGTCGCCCTGCGCAACGCCAAGGGCCTCGGGCTCGACGTGGACGGCCGGGTGGCCGACGCCGAGCGGATCCCGTACGAGGACAACAGCTTCGACCTGGTCATCGGCCACGCCGTGCTGCACCACATCCCGGACATCCCGGCCGCGTTCCGTGAGATCCAGCGCGTACTCAAGCCCGGTGGCCGGTTCGTCTTCGCCGGTGAGCCGACCAAGATCGGCGACAAGTACGCCCGCAAGCTCGGCCAGGCGACCTGGTGGGTGACCACCAACGTCACCAAGCTCGCCGCGCTGCGCGACTGGCGCAGGCCGCAGGAGGAGCTCGACGAGTCGAGCCGGGCGGCGGCGCTGGAGGCCGTGGTCGACATCCACACCTTCGACCCGGGCGACCTGGAGAAGCAGGCCCGCGCGGCCGGGATGGTCGAGGTCAAGGCCGTCACCGAGGAGTTCGCCGCGGCGCTGTTCGGCTGGCCCGTGCGCACGTTCGAGGCCGCGGTCCCGCGCGAGAAGCTGGGCTTCGGCTGGGGCATGTTCGCCTACAAGACCTGGCAGCGGCTGTCGTGGCTCGATGAGCGCCTACTGCGCAAGGTGCTGCCGCGCGAGCTGTTCTACAACGTGCTCATCAGCGGCCGTAAGCCGAACTGAGTGGGCTACGGATTCACCCTCGGCGACGTCGCGTTCCTGCGGTCGCCGGACGGGGTCGCGGCGGCGGCCGAGATCGATCGGCTGCCGCTGACCTCGGCGTCCTACCTGGCTGACGTCGCCACCGCGCGTTCCCTGGCAGGCGACCGCGCGCCCGCGCTGCTGGAGACGGTACTGCTGCGCCGAAAAGCGACGTCCAAAGTGGATGACCCGGCCCGCTGGCTGTTCACCGACGCCGCTCTCCAGCAGGCCACGCCGACCTTGGTCGCCCGCCACCGCGCGCGCAGGCTCGCGGGCCGGATCGCCCATGACGTCACGTGCTCGGTCGGCGTCGATCTCGCCGCGGTGGCCGAGACCGCGGAGCGGGCCGTCGGCTCCGATCTCGACCCCGTGCGCCTCGCCATGGCCCGCGGCAATGTGCCTGGGGTCGCGCTGCTCCGGGCCGACGCGCTCACGCCCGTCACCAAGTCGACCGCCGTGCTCGCCGACCCTGGCCGACGCGACTCATCGGGTCGTAGGAGATGGCGTCCGGAGGACTTCGCGCCCCCGCTAGGTGCGCTCGCTGAGATCTATCGCGATCGTGATCTGGCGGTGAAGTGCGCGCCCGGCCTCGACTTCGCCGACGTGCCTTGGGCCGACGAGGTCGAGGTCGTCTCCCTCGACGGCGCCGTCCGCGAGGCCTGCCTGTGGACCGGCGGCCTGGCCACGACCGCGACCCGGCGGGCCACGGTGCTGCGCTCCGACGGGACCGAGTGGACCGTCACCGACGAGCAGGACGACACGTGCCCGGTACTTCCTGTCGGTGAGTGGATCATCGATCCGGATGGCGCGGTTGTCCGAGCCGGCCTAGTCCGTCACTACGCGGCAGCTAACGAACTAGGTCAACTTGATGAGCGGATCGCGTACCTGACCGGCCCGGTCCCGCCTCCGGGTGTCCGCGCGTTCCGGGTCATGGAGCACGGCAAGTACACCGAGAAGTCGCTGCGGGCGACGCTGGCGAGCCGGGGGATCGGCAGGCTGGAGATCCTCGTGCGCGGCCTCGACGTCGACCCGAACGCGCTGCGCCCCCGCCTCAAGCTGCGCGGCGACGGGGACGCCTCGGTCGTGCTTACCCGGATCGGCCGGTCGCCCGTGGCGATCCTCTGCGAAGCGGTCAGCGCAGCCGATCGAGGATGAACGCGCGCAGCCCGTCGACGTCAGTGCTAACCGCGACATCGATAGCGCGAGCGCCGTGCAGGTCGTTCTGCGTCCGGCGTCGGTGGTCGGCGACGGTCGCGCCACGGGCAGGGCCGAACGCGGTCTCGACCTGAACCGGCAGTCGCTTAGTCGTGAGGATGCCGGGGCTGATCGCCTCGGCGACGGCCACGGCGTCATGGATCACCAAGCCGTCGAAGCCCATCAGCGCGCTGTAGTGCGCGCGGTAGGTCGCCGTCAGACCCTCCAGCCCGGCGCCGACCGGCCCGGACGCCGCGAGCTCGGCCAGCCAGTCCGCCTCGACCCGACAGCGGTAGGTCAGGTCGATTGGGACTAGCACGGTCGGCAGGTCCTCCGCGACGAGCACCCGGTACGCGGCCTCGGGGTCCGACCACACGTTGAACTCGGCCGCCGCGGTCGTGTTCCCGCCCGCCAGCCCGCCGCCCATCACGACCAGCCGGTCGATCTTCGACTTGACCTCCGGGTGGGTCGCCAGCAGCAGCGCGACGTTCGTCAGCGGTCCGATAGGCACGAGGGTCACCGGCTCGGGCGACTCGCGCAGGACCTTCGCCATCAGCGCGACCGCCGGCAGCGGCTCGACGCCGCGCAGTCGGGCCGGGAGGGAGTCCGCCTGACCGGACAGCCCGTCCTCGCCGTGGGCCGCCTTGCCCTCCGAGGCCTGCGGGTGGACCAGTGGCCGCGCCGCGCCCACCGCCACCGGGACGTCCTCGCGGCCACACAGCGCCAGCACCCGCAGCGCGTTGCGGGTGGTCGACTCCAAGCCGACGTTGCCGAACACCGTGGTCACCGCGAGCAGTTCGACATCGGCCGAGCGGGCGGCCAGCGCGATGGCGAACGCGTCGTCGACACCAGGGTCCGTGTCGATGATCAGTCGAGTCATGCCACCACCCTTCCAGGCTTGCCCTACCGCTGAGTTAACGTCTTCTGCCATGACGTCGATGTGGGGCTCGCCGGTGTCCGACCGCCTGAAATTCTGGTCCCCCGCCCGCCGGGATCCGGCGCAGGCGCGGTTCCTGACCAAGGAGTCGCTGCGCTGGGTGCTGCGCAACCGCGCCTACACACCCTGGTACCTCGTCCGGTACTGGCGGCTGCTGAAGCTGCGGATCACCAACCCGCACATCGTGCTGCGCGGCATGGTCTTCCTCGGCAAGGACGTCGAGATCCATGCCCGGCCGGGCTTCGGTCGGTTGGAGATCGGACGCTGGGTGCATATCGGCGACGGCAACGCCATCCGCTGTCATGAGGGTTCCCTGCGCATCGGCGACAAGGCCGTGTTCGGGCGGCAGAACGTCGTCAACTGCTACCTCGACATCGAGTTCGGCGAGGCCTCGCTGGTCGCCGACTGGGTCTACATCTGCGACTTCGACCACGTCACCGCCGACATCCACCAGCCGATCAAGGACCAGGGCATCGTGAAGTCCCCGGTGCGCATCGGCCCGGACACGTGGATCTGCACGAAGGTGACCGTCACCAAGGGCACCCGGATCGGCCGGGGCTGTGTCGTCGGCGCCCACGCCGTGGTCCGCGGCGAGATCCCGGACTTCGCCATCGCCGCGGGCATGCCCGCGAAGGTCGTCCGCAGCCGCCTCGACGCCTACGAGGCCGACGCCGTTCGCCGGGCCGCCATTGCCGACATGGAGCGCAAGGCGCGCAAAGCCCTCCTCAAGTCCCTGGAGAACTAGGCGAGGAACGCGTTGCCGGTGGCGATCTTGGGTCGCCCGAGCGGCGCGTGCGTGCCCGCCTTGGCCCGCGCGTACACATCGACGGTCTGCTCGGCGATGAGGTCCCAGTCGAAGTCCACGGACAGCCGGGCCTTCGCCAGCTTCGCCCGCCTGCGGGCCCCGGTCGGGTCGTCGAGCACGCGGCGGACCGCGGTGGCCAGGCCGTCGAGGTCGCCAGGAGTGAACGACAGTCCTGTCTCACCCTCGATAACGACCTCGCCGAGTCCGCCCGCGGTCGACGCCACCAGTGGAGCTCCCGCCGCGGCGGCCTCCAACGCGACGATGCCGAACGGTTCATACCGGCTGGGCAGCACGACCGAGTCCGCCGCGGCGAGCAGCGCGCCCAGGTCGCGGTCGGAGAGGTGTCCCGCGAAGTCGATCGCCCGGCGGACCCGCAGCTTGCGGGACAGTTCCTCCAGCGCCGGGGCGTAGGTGCCGCGGCCTGCCACGACCAGCCGGGTGCCGGGATGGGTGCGCCGGATCCTGGGGAGCGCGCCGATGATGTCCTGGACGCCCTTCTCCCACTCCAGCCTGCCGAAGAACAGCAGCACCGGCGCGTTGTGCGGGCTGTGCGCGGCGCGGGAGCCGCGGACGGCGGCGGGCGGCACGCGCCAGCTGCGCGGCTCGATGCCGTTGTGGATGACCGTGATGGTCTCCGGCTCGACCTCGAAGAGGTGCGCGACCTCGGACCGCATCGCAGACGAGCAGGTGATCAGGGCGTCCGCGCGGTTCGCCAGCCACCACTCGACCGAGTGGACCTGCTGGTTCAGGGGCTGTGACAGCCAGCCGCTGTGCCTGCCCGCCTCGGTCGCGTGGACGGTCGCGACGAGGGGAACCCGCGCGTGCTCGGCGAGGGCGACAGCCGGGTGGGTGACTAGCCAGTCGTGGGCGTGGACGACGTCGGGCCGCCAGTCGGCGAGCAGCGACAGGCCCGCGCGGATCATGGCGTGGCCCATGGCCAGCGTCCAGGCGACCAGGTCCTTCTCGAACACCAGGTGCGTGGGGTCCTCGGCGACCCGGATGACCCGGACGCCGTCGTGGACGCCGTCCTCGGTCGGGTGCGTCGAGGCGTCGGTGCCGGCCTCGTGGCGGCACAGGACCACCACGTCATGGCCTTGGCCCGCCAGGTGGCGGGCGATCGCGTGCACGTGCCTGCCCAGCCCCCCGACAACGACCGGGGGGTACTCCCAGGACAGCATCAGCACGCGCATCGAGCGAATTCCTCGCATTCGGGTCTGGCGAACCCTACTCGCCGGTACCTAAGGTCCGGGCGTCGAGTCCGGTGAAGGGCCCGTCATCCTTGACGAACTCGGCCGCCCTGGCTGACGCGCGATCGCGCGCACCGGACCGCACCAGGCCCGCCAGCTCGGCGTACCGCTCGCCGTGCGTCTTGGCCCGGCGCCGAGCGTAGTCAGCCGCCGAGTCCTTGGTGACCATGAAGGCCCAGTCGCTCGACAGGGCCAGCAGTGCCTCACGGACCACCTGGTCCAGGACCGGATCGCGGTCCGTCCCCACGTGCTTGTCGACAAGGTCGAGCAGGTCGCGCTGGAGTTCGGAGCCCGTGTGCACCAGGTCGGCCACTTGCTCGCCGTCCCACACCCGCCAGTCCTTGCCCGACCCCCATGACGAGGCGGGCAGGTCGACCCGGCCGCCGAGGTGACCCGCGTCGAGCGCGCCGCGCAGGGACGTCACGCGGACTCCCGCCTCGGGAAGCGCGCGCAGCACCTTCTCCAGCCAGAGGGGGCCCTCGTGCCACCAGTGGCCATATAGCTCTGTGTCGTAGGCCGACACGACAAGGCCGGGCTTTCCGTGCTCGTCGTGCAGGGTTTTGAGTCGCCGGACCACAGTGTCGACGAAGTCCGCGACATGCCGCTCGATCGCCTGCGCGGCCAGGTCGGGCTCGTAGGGCCGCTTGTCCTCTGGGGCTATGTGCTTGCCGGTAACCCGCGAGGGCTTGAGGCCCGAGGGGTGGTCATAGGTGTGGAAGTCGCGGTAGGCCGGGTCGCCGGGGTAGCTGGCCTTGGGGGACCAGACCCGGTAGGTGACCTCCAGGTCGCGGCCGAAGCAGACGACGTCGGAGTCGCCGACCGTGCGCGCGGCGAACGTGTCGCCGTGCAGCGCGGGCCCGTCGACCAGGAACCGGCGCACGCCCGCCGCCGCGTACCCGACCTCCATGCCCGGCGCGTAGCCGCACTCCGGCGCCCAGATGCCCTCCGGGGTGTGGCCGATCCGCGCGGCGGTGTCGTCCAGACCCGCGCGTAGGGCGAACGCGCGTAGCCGGGGGTCGAGCAGGGGCTGGAACGGGTGGGTCGCGGGTCCGCCGATCAGCTCGATCACGCCGCTGTCGACCAGCGTCCGCAGGACCGGGGAGAAACCGCCGCGCCAATGCGTCTCGAACTCGGTCAGCGCGGCGGCCGACGCCCGGAACTCGGCCGCGGCGACCTCGCGCAGCAGCGGGTCGGCGCTCTGCCAGCGGACCGCCGCGTACTGCGCGCGCAGGTTCCAGTTGCCCAGCCAGTCGTGTGCGCCGCGCATGGCGTACGGGTCGTCGAGCTGGGCGGCCAGGACGGGGGTGACGCCAAGGGTGAACATGTCCCGTTTGCCCTCGGCGGCGAACCGGCGGGCGAGGTCGACCACGGGCAGATAGGAATGTGCCCACGCCTGATAGAGCCACTCCTCGCCGACCGGCCAGGTGCCGTGGTGCGGGAGCCAGGGCAGGTGACTGTGCAGGACTAACGCGAAACTGCCGATCGGCTCGGTCATGCGCGCGCGACCCCGACCAGGTCGAGGCTGGCGTCGATCTCGTCCGGCGAGATCACGAAGTCCGCCGCCGTCACCGAGGTCACCGCCGCCATCAGCTCGTCGGACCACGGCAGACCCGCGACCGCGACCTCGATCTGGGCGTCGATGATCGACCCGCCCAGCGCCGTGTCCAGCTCACGCAGCCGCGGCCCGTGGTGCACGCCGCCGAGGAACTCGACCTCGAACCCGGCGTCGCGCAGCAGCTCGTCCATCTCCGCGGCCGACAGCTCCCGGGTGTGGAACGGGTTGAGCGGGGTGTCGCGGCCGGGGGAGAACGTGATCCGGTTCGGCGTGGTGATCAGCAGCCTGCCGCCAGGGCGCAGCACGCGTCGGCACTCGGCCAGGAAGCCCTCCTGGTCCCACAGGTGCTCGATGACCTGCAGGTTCGCCACCACGTCCACCGAGTCCGAGCGCAGCGGCAGCGCGGCGAGGTTGCCGCGCAGCGTGCGCACCGACGGGTACGCCTTCGCCACGTGCAGCGCGGTCAGCTCGTCGTAGTCGAGCCCGACGACCAGCCGTGCGCGCTCGGCGAGGAGGTCGGCGCCATAGCCCTCACCGCAGCCCGCTTCCAGCACGACGGCGTCCGCGCAATAGTGCGCCAGGTCCAGATACGCGACCTCGTGTCGCCTGAACCAGTAGTTCTCCTGCGCGATGCCGGGGACCGTGCGCTCGCCGGTGAGCGGCAGCGCGTCGGCCGGGCTCGGGTAGTCGGTGGCCACCCGGGCACGGTATCCGATGCGCTACCAGCCAGTACGGGTCAGGGTTTGCGGCCCAGCCCGCCCGCGATGCAGTACTGGACCTCGTCGAGCGGCTTGACCTGTGGGCCGTCCGGCCACCACCGCGCGCACAGCGTCACACCGGGGTCGATCATCTCGAGGCCGGGGAACATGCCCTCGATGTCGTCCTGGGTGCGGAAGAGGCCAGTGCCCATGGGGCTGTGGATGAAGACGTCCTCCATCCGCCGGGCCAGCGCGCTGTGCGCGTCGGTCAGCGGGTCGAGGAAGTGGCTGACGCCGACGATCGAGCCCGACGGGAGCGCGTCGATGTAGGTCTTCATGATGTCGGCGGCCGGGCGCTCGCCGTCGTAGTGGTGGATCGTGCCCATCTGGAACAGCGCGATGGGCTGGGTGAAGTCGAGGTGCTTGCGGACGGTCTCGTCGGCGAGGATGCGCTCGGGCTCGAAGATGTCCTCGGCGATGAAGTGCGTCTGCTCGTTCTCCTCGAGCAGCGCGCGGCCGTGGGCGAGGACGACCGGGTCGTTGTCGACGTAGACGACGACTGAGTCCGGTTCGATGCGCTGGGCGACCTGGTGGGTGTTCTCCGCCGTCGGCAGGCCCGAACCGAGGTCCAGGTACTGCTTGATCCCGGTCTGGTTGGCGATGAACCGGGTCGCGCGGATGAGGAAGGCGCGGTTGTCGTACGCGAGCTGGGCGGCCTCGGGCGCTACGGCCTTGACCCGGTGGAACACCTCACGGTCGATCGCGTAGTTGTCCTTGCCGTTGAGGAACGCGTCGTAGACTCTCGCGATGCTTGCCTTCGATGTGTCTATATAGACAGGGACATCGTGGTCGGCCTGCTGCGCGTCAGTCGTCATACTGTCCTCACAGAGCGTCGTGGATCATGGACGTTGCGGAGTCAAGGAGTACCCTCACCCTAGGGGTGTGGGCAAGGGTGTACCCACAATGGGTTCGCACACGGGAGTCGCGAAGGGACTGAGCGTGGCCGAGCGGCGCAATGACGGGCAGAGCACTGGCCCGACCGCGCGCCGGATCGTGCTCGGCTCCCAGCTCCGCAAGCTGCGGGAGAAGTCCGAGGTCAGCCGCGGCGACGCGGGCTACGCCATCCGCGGCTCCGAGTCGAAGATCAGCCGGATGGAACTGGGTCGCGTCGGCTTCAAGGAACGCGATGTCGAAGATCTGCTGACGATGTACGGCGTCACCGACCCGACCGAGCGCGAACAGTTCCTCTCCCTGGTCAAGCAGTCGAACGAGCCGGGCTGGTGGCACCGCTACAGCGACCTGATGCCCACCTGGTTCACCGACTTCGTCGGGCTGGAGGAGTCGGCCTCCCGGATCCAGACCTGCGAGCTGCAGTTCGTGCCGGGCCTGCTGCAGACCGAGGAGTACACCAGGGTGCTGGCCAGCCACGGCCGCCCCGAACGCGCCTCCGACGAGACCGAGCGCCGCGTCACGCTGCGCATGTCCCGGCAGAAGGTGCTGCACCGGACCGACGCGCCGAAGCTGTGGGCGGTCATCGACGAGTCGGTGCTGTACCGGCCTATCGGCGGCCCGCGGGTGCTGCGCGACCAGATCGACCACCTGCTCGAGGTCACCCGGCTGCCCAACATCACGTTGCAGGTCGTGCCGTACGCGCTGTCCGGGTACGCCGCGGAGACGTCGTTCACCATGCTCCGCTTCACCGAGGCCGAGTTGCCCGACCTGGTCTACGTCGAGCACCTCGGCGGCGCGGTCTACCTCGACCGGCGCGAGGAGATCGAGAAGTACAGCCGCGTCGTCGACCGGCTCGCGGTCGACGCGGAGACGCCGAACCGGTCGCGCCAGATCCTCGCGAAGCGTCGCGCCGAGATCTGACCCCCTGCGCACGACCACTCACAGTGTGCAATCGACACGATCGGATGCACGTGCATTTGCCAGATCGCTGACCCGTGTTACGGTCGTCACGTTCAAATGCACGTGCATCTGCATCGTGAGGACGTCGGGAGGCGAGGTCAGATGACCGAGATCCGTAACGGGGTGTCCGCAGCGCTGGTTACCGGCGCGCGCTGGCGCAAGGGCAGCCGCAGCGGCGCGGTCGGCAACTGCGTGGAGGTCTCGCCGGTCGGCGACGGCCGCACGGCCATCCGTGACTCGAAGGCCCCCACCGGGCCCACGCTCGTGTTCTCCGGCCAGGTCATCCGCTCGTTCGCGACGGCGGCCCGCGGCGGCGTACTCCGCATGCCCACGGCCGAGACCTACCTGCGCAAGCTCGTGGCCCGCGGCTACGACTTCCTGCACCCACGCGACGCGAAGGGTGAGATCGCCGCCGTCGTCGGGGTGCGCGCCCACCACAACGTCATCGACGTCGTCCGGCTGCACGCCGAGGACAGCGCGATCGCCTCGCGGCTGCCCGCCGACGCCGCCGACGTCCTCAACCCGACCGACGTGCTCTGGCAGCGCGCGGGCTGGGCCACCGACGTCCTGCGCGACCTGATCTCCCTGCCCGACGACCGCACCCCCGGCGCCATGACCCGGCCGCGGAGCGAGACGTCGGCCGCGGGCTGCTGGGTGCCGACCGCGCCCGGCCGTGCGAAATGGCTTCCCGCGACGGCCTGAGCCCTGGCGTCGTTGCGACTGAGCTGACCGGCGCGCCCCGGTCAGCAGCGAAGGCCACCTTCCCCCCGGGAGGTGGCCTTCGTCTTGAACTAGGTCCTGACTGCCAGCAACGCATCGGCGTACCCGATATCGGACGGTGTGAAGGTCGTTCCGCTTCTACCGCGGCTCGTCGGATTCCGGCTCTGCTCGGTGCAGTTGAACTGCGACGTACTTCCCGACGTGCGTCGGGGGTCCGGACTGGAGATCGTCTTTCCCGGCGGATCGGTCCACCTTCACCCGCGCGGCGAGGACCTGCTCGGACCGGAGATCGCGATGTTGAGTGGGTTCGCGGACGGGCGCTGGATGGTGTGGCGGCCAGGAGCAGACTCGTTCGAGGACCTGGTGTAGGCCACGGTTGTCGACCGACGCGGTCGCGCGGTGTCTATACCGGCGAGATGGTGATGCCCAGGGCGCCCGGGCCCAAGTGGATAGCCAGGGCGGAGCTGACCTCGGTGATGATCGCCGCGCGCGCCCGCGGGATGCGCGGCGCGATCGCGTCGAGCAGCGCCCGCGCCTGCTCCGGCGCGCCGACGTGTTCGACCGCCACGTCGACGTCGCGGCCCTCCGCGCGGCTTACCGCGGTGTCGGCCAGCCTGCGCAGTGCCCGGGCGGCGCCGATGACTTTCTCCAGCGGCGCGACCTGGCCGTCGCGCATGGTCAGCAGCGGCTTGAGTGACAGGGCACCGCCGATCAGCTTCGCCGCCGCGCCGATCCGCCCGCCGCGGCGCAGGTACTCCAGGGTGTCGACGTAGATCAGTTCGCTGCTGGTGTCGAGCCTGCGGGCGAGGGTCGCCAGGATCCGCGCCGGGTCGCCGCCCGCCGCCGCGACCCTGGCCGCCGCCGCGGCGGCGTAGCCCAGGCTCATGCCCGAGGTGCCCGAGTCGACCACGTGCACCGGGATGGTCGACTGCGCCGCGGCTTGGAGCGCGTGCTCGTAGGTCTTCGACTGTCGCGCGGAGACATGTATAGAGACGACTGCGTCGGCGCCGTCGGCGGCGGCTTGCTGATAGGCCCAGAACAACGCGGCGGCGGCGGGCGGCTCGGTCGACACGGCCCGACCCGACCGCAGCGCGTCGAGCACGGCCGAGTGCGGGACGCGGCCCTCGTCATCGAGGTGGCCGTCGATGCCGACCTGCACCGGGACGACCAACAGCCGCCACTGCGCCGCGAGTTCGGCGGGCAGGCTGGCGGTGGAATCGGTGACGACGGCGACCCTCATCTCATCGACGATAGTCCTTTCGGACCAGTCGACCCGGCCCCTGAGGCGGGCCTTCGTGAGCACTGTCACGACAGACAAGTGCTTGCGATGGTTTGCACGTTCGCTACTGATGAGTAACATCGGCGTGGTCAAGGCCACCGTGTCGCGCGGACTACCCACATGGCAAGGTCAGCCGAACCGCACGAGAATCCATGGCGGGGCGCTGCCTACCGGCGGCGAACACGGTGCTCGTTCCCAGGAGGTCGAAGAAGACCCATGCCAAACATCGTTGTCCTGGTCAAGCAGGTGCCAGACACCTACTCGGAGCGCAAGCTCTCCGACTCCGACCACACGCTGGATCGAGAGTCCGCCGACGCGGTGCTCGACGAGATCAACGAGCGCGCCGTCGAGGAAGCGCTGCTGATCAAGGAGGCACAGGGCGGCGAGGTCACCGTGCTCAGCGTCGGTCCCGACCGCGCGACCGAGGCCATCCGCAAGGCCCTCTCCATGGGCGCGGACAAGGCGGTCCACGTGTCCGACCCCGCACTGCACGGCTCGTGCGTCTTGCAGACCTCCAAGGTCATCGCCGCCGCGATCGGCACCGTCGACGCCGTCGACCTCGTCATCGCGGGCAATGAGGCCACGGACGGCCGCTCCGGCGCCGTTCCGGCGATCCTCGCCGAGCTGCTGGGCTACCCGCAGCTCACCCACGCCCGCAAGGTCAGCATCGAGGGCACCACGATCAAGGTCGAGCGCGAGACCGACGAGGGCATCACGCACCTCGAGGCCACCCTGCCCGCCGTGGTCAGTGTCGGCGAGAAGATCAACGAGCCGCGCTACCCGTCCTTCAAGGGCATCATGGCCGCCAAGAAGAAGCCGGTCAGCACGCTCACCGTCGCCGACCTCGGCATCGACGCGGGCGAGGTCGGCCTGGCCAACGCCACGTCCTCGGTCGTCGAGGCCGCCCCGAAGCCGCCGCGCGCGGCCGGTCAGCGCGTGAGCGACGAGGGTGACGGCGGCGTGAAGATCGCCGAGTACCTGATCTCCCAGAAGCTCATCTGACAAGCAGCGAAGGAGGAAACCCCATGTCCGAAGTTCTGGTCCTCGTGGACCACGTCGACGGCGAGATCAAGAAGGTCACCTTCGAGCTGCTGACCGCGGCCCGCCGGCTCGGCGAGCCGTCGGCCGTCGTGGTCGGCTCGCCCGGCACCGCGGCCAAGCTCAAGGAGGCCCTGGCGTCCTACGGTGCGGCGAAGGTCTACGTCGCGGAGTCCGACGACGCCACGGCCTACCTGGTCACCCCGAAGGTCGACGTCCTCGCGGCGCTGGTGGCGAAGACGTCCCCCGCGGCCGTCCTGATCGCCGCCACCGCCGACGGCAAAGAGGTCGCGGGCCGGCTGGCCGCGCGTACCGGCTCCGGCCTGCTCGTCGACGCTATCGGCATCGAAGGATCCGCCGGTGACGTCACCGCGGTTCAGTCGATCTTCGGTGGCGCGTTCGTGGTCAAGTCGAAGTCCAACAAGGGCACGCCGATCGTCTCGGTGCGCCCCGGTGGCCTCGAGGCCGAGCCCGCTCAGGGCGCGGCGGCCGAGGAGACCGTGGACGTTCCCGCGGCCGACCCGGCAAAGTCGGCCAGGATCACCGGCCAGGAGCCCATCGTCGGCGGCGACCGCCCCGAGCTGACCGAGGCGTCGATCGTCGTCTCCGGTGGCCGCGGTGTCGGCTCGGCCGAGCAGTTCGAGGTCGTCGAGAAGCTCGCGGACGCCTTCGGCGCGGCCGTCGGCGCTTCCCGCGCGGCGGTCGACTCCGGCTACTACCCGGCGCAGTTCCAGGTCGGCCAGACCGGCAAGACCGTGTCCCCGCAGCTCTACGTCGCGCTCGGCATCTCCGGGGCGATCCAGCACCGCGCGGGCATGCAGACCTCGAAGACCATCGTCGCGGTCAACAAGGACTCCGAGGCGCCGATCTTCGAGATCGCCGACTTCGGTGTCGTCGGCGACCTGTTCGCCGTCGCGCCGCAGCTGACCGATGAGGTCGCCAAGCGCAAGGGCTGATCATCTCATTCGGCTGAATCGGGGCGATTCCCTTCCGGGAGTCGCCCCGATTCGTTATTTTTCGACCCCAGAACCCGCTATTCACGGAGTTTCCACCGATCTGTCACGGAAACGGGGCCGTTTAAGTTGGTGACCAGGCCGTATACAGAACGCATGACGCAGGCCCATGTGCTGGTGAGCACCCCCGAGTCGGGACCGGACGCTCCCCGCTATTCACTGCTCGTTGCCCATGACGGCGCCGAGGTGCGCGCGGCGCAGAGACTGCGCCACCAGGTCTTCGCCGAGGAGATGGGCGCGACTCTCCACTCGGCGGAGTCGGGCCTCGACGTCGACCATTTCGACGAGTTCTGCGACCACCTCGTGGTGCGTGAGGACTCGACCGGCGAGATCGTCGGCACCTACCGGATGCTGCCGCCCGAGCGCGCGCTCGAGGCGGGCAGCCTGTACTCGGAGACCGAGTTCGACCTGTCCAAGCTGGTCGACCTGCGCTCAGCCTTGGTCGAGACGGGCCGCTCCTGCGTGCACGCCGACCACCGCAACGGCGCCGTGGTCAGCCTCGTGTGGGCCGGGATCGCCCGGTACATGCTGCTCTCGGGCCGCAGCTGGCTCGCGGGCTGCGCGTCGGTGCCGCTGGCCGACGGCGGCTCGCTCGCCGCGGGCGTGTGGAAGACCGTCCAGGCCAAGCACTACGCCGACGAGCGCTACCGCGTGCAGCCGCTGAACCCGTGGAACGTCGACTCGGTCGCCGCGCCCGCGCGCACGGTCATGCCGCCGCTGCTCAAGGGCTACCTGCGCCTGGGTGCCTGGGTGTGCGGCCCGCCCGCGCTCGACGCCGACTTCGGTGTCGCCGACTTCTTCGTGCTCCTGGGCCTCGAGCACGTCGACCAGCGGTACCTGAAGTTCTTCCTGGGAGAGTAGATGTCGCACGCGTGGATGCCGACCTCGCCGTGTGGGCCGTCGTGTCTAAGTGACGACGAGCCCGCGGTCGGCAAGGCGCGGGTCGTCGCCCGGCTCGCGGGTGCCCTCGGGGTGCTCGTGGCCAGCCTGCTCGCGCTGCCGCTGCTGCCGATCGTCGGCGGCCGCGGCCGTGAGCTGATCGCCAAGGGGATCTTCCGGGCGCTGCTGCGGGCCTTCGGGGTACGGCTGGAGGTCACCGGTGACCTGCCGCCCGCCAAGGGGCGCGGCGCGCTGGTGACCGCCAACCACATCTCGTGGCTCGACATCGCCGCGGTCAACGCGGTGCGGCCGATGCGGGCGCTGGCGAAGCTCGACATCCGGGCGTGGCCGGTGCTCGGCCCGATCGTCGCGGCGGCCGGGTCGGTGTTCCTCGACCGGGAGAACCTGCGCGCGCTGCCGAAGACGATGAACGAGCTGGCCGAGGTCATGCGCTCGGGCTCTCAGGTCTATGTGTGCCCGGAGGGGACTACCTGGTGCGGCCAGGGCCTCGGCGCCTACCGGCACGCGGTGTTCCAGGCGGCCATCGACGGCGGTGTGCCGGTGCGACCGCTGGCACTGCGCTACCGCACCGCCGACGGCCGCGAGACCAGCGCTCCGTCGTTCATCGGCGACGAGACGATCATCGACTCGGTGCTGCGGGTGGCCAAGCTGCGTGGGCTGACGCTGGAGCTGCGGATTCTCGACGAGATCGCGCCTGGTCGGGCCGCCGACCGCCGCGAGCTGGCCGCGCTGACCGAGGCCGCGACCAACTCCGCGCTGGGCCGGGTCATGCTGCCCGCGCAGCGACGCCGGGTCCCGCGGACGACCTTGCACCAGAACAGCAGGCTGGCCGGGTGAAAAGGACTGGACCTCCAGCCCACTAGAGGGAGCACCATGTCCGCGTGACGGTCACCGAGACACCTAACAGATCCCTCTGGCACGCCGATAAGCGCGCGACGACTATCGGCATGCTGCTCCTCATCACCATCGCCGCGTTCGAGCACCTCGGCGTCAGCACCGCGATGCCGCGGATGCTCGCCGACCTCGACGGCGGCGCGTACTACTCCTGGCCGTTCACCGCGTTCCTCGCCGCGAGCGTGATGGCCACGGTGCTCTCTGGCCGCTGGTGCGACCGGGTAGGACCGGGGCCGGTGCTCTATGTCGGGCCCGCGGTGTTCCTGGCCGGTCTGCTCGTCGCGGGGACCGCGGACGGCATGGCGACGCTGCTGGTCGGGCGGGTTCTGCAAGGGCTCGGGATCGGCCTGGAGATCGTGGCCGTGTACGTGCTGGTGGCGCTGATCTACCCGGAGCGGTCCCGGCCCGCCGTGTTCGGCATCCTGTCGGCGGCCTGGGTCGTGCCCTCCATCGTCGGGCCGACGCTGGCGGGGCTGGTGACCGAGCGGCTCGGCTGGCGCTGGGTGTTCCTCGGCCTGGCGCCGCTCGCCCTGCTCGGCGCGATCCTGCTGGTGCCCGCGCTGCGCTCGCTGCCCGCGCCGACGAAGACGCCATCGACCCGGCGCGGTCTCCCGCTGGCCGCGGTCGCGGCGGCCCTTGGCATCCCGGCGGTGACCTGGGCCGCGCAACACCCCTCGCTCGGGACTCTCGGGCTGGCCCTGGCCGGGGTCGCACTGCTGGTGCCCGCCCTGCGCACGCTGCTGCCGAAGGGCACGCTCACCGCGCGCCGCGGCCTGCCCAGCGCGGTTCTCGCCCGGGGGCTGCTCGCGGGCGCGTTCTTCGGAGTCGAGGCGTTCCTCCCGCTGACACTGACAGCCGTGCACGGGTACTCGCCCGCCACGGCCGGGCTGCCGCTCACGCTGGGCGCGCTCGGCTGGTCGGCGGCGTCACACTGGCAGGGCAGGCACCCGGAGATCGCCCGGCCGACGCTGATCCGCTGGGGCTTCGCGATCCTCGCGGTCGGGCTCGCCGCCACCGTGTTCGTCGTCCCGGCCTGGGGCGTGGGCTGGCTCGCCGGGCTGATCTGGATCGTCTGCGGCACCGGGATGGGGCTGTCGTTCCCGTCGATCAACGTGCTGGTCCTGGGCATCTCCAGCGAACAGGAACGCGGGTTCAACTCGGCGGCGGTGCAGGTGGCGGACATGATGTTCTCGGCGGCCTGCGTCGGCTTCGGCGGTGTCCTGCTGGTCTCCCTGGCCTCCGCCGCCGCGCCCGCCGCCGCGGTCATCCCGCTCAACCTGATCATGGCCGGGGTCGCGGTCGTCGGATTCGTCCTGTTCAGCCGCCGGGAACCAGAACCGGTGTGACCAGGTCTGGTGACAGGGACCCCCGCGTGCGGGCTACCCTGGTTGAGCGATGACCTATCTCGACCACGCCGCCACCACGCCGATCCTGCCCCAGGTGGCCGAGACGTTGACCAAGGCGCTGACCACTCACGGCAACGCCTCGTCCCTGCACACCTCCGGCCGTCGCGCGCGTCGCGCCGTCGAAGAGGCGCGCGAGACGCTGGCCGCCGCGTTGGGCGCGCGCCCGTCCGAGGTCATCTTCACCTCCGGGGGCACCGAGAGCGACAACCTCGCGGTCAAGGGCATCTACTGGGCCCGCCGCGCCGCGGACCCGGCCCGCAGGCGGGTGCTCGTCTCCGCAGTCGAGCACCACGCCGTGCTCGACGCGGCGCTATGGCTGGCCGAGCACGAGGACGCCGAGGTCACCCTGCTCGAGGTCGACGCGTTCGGCCGCGTGCACGAGGACACCCTGCGCGCGGCGATCGCCGAGGACCCCGCGTCCGTTGCCGTGGCCAGCGTGATGTGGGCCAACAACGAGGTCGGCACGGTCAACCCGGTCGGCGAACTCGCCCGCGCGTGCGCCGCGCACGGCATCCCGTTCCACACCGACGCCGTGCAGGCCGTCGGCGTGCTCCCGGTCGACTTCGCCGCGAGCGGGGCGAGCGCGCTGACGGTGTCCGGCCACAAGGTCGGCGGCCCCTTCGGCGTCGGCGCCCTGCTTCTCGGCCGCGACGTGCCGTGCACGTCGGTGTCCCACGGCGGTGGCCAGGAGCGCGATGTCCGCTCCGGCACCCTCGACGCGCCCGCCATCGTCGCCTTCGCCGAGGCCGTCCGCATCGCCGCGGGCGAGCGGGACCAGCGGGCCGAGCGGCTCGCCGAACTGCGCGACGACCTGATCGCCCGCCTCGCCGCCGTGCTCCCGGACGCCGTGCTCAACGGCGACCCCGGCCAGTCCACTGTGGACAAGGGGCCGTCCAGGCTGCCCGGCAACGCGCACTTCTCCTTCCCCGGCTGCGAGGGCGACAGCCTTCTGATGCTGCTCGACGCCAAGGGCATCGAATGCTCGACCGGCTCGGCGTGTACCGCGGGTGTCGCCCAGCCCAGCCACGTGCTGCTCGCGATGGGCGCCGAACCCGCCATCGCGCGCGGCTCCCTGCGCTTCTCCCTCGGCCACACGTCCGCCGAGGCCGATGTCGACGCGCTGATCGCGGCCATCGGGCCGGTGGTCGAGCGGGCCCGCAGCGCCGGGCTCGCCGGGATGCGTCGGTCGAAGTCCCCAGCGGAGGTATGAAAGTGCGTGTCCTGGCCGCGATGAGCGGTGGAGTCGATTCGGCCGTGGCCGCCGCGCGCGCGGTCGAGGCGGGCCATGAGGTCGTCGGGGTGCATCTGGCCCTGTCGGCCAAGCCGGGCACGCTGCGCACCGGCTCACGCGGCTGCTGCACCGTCGAGGACGCCCACGACGCGCGTCGGGTCGCCGACCTGCTCGGCATCCCGTTCTACGTCTGGGACTTCGCCGAGCGCTTCACCGAGGACGTCGTCGAGGACTTCGTCGCCGAATACGCCGCGGGCCGCACGCCCAACCCGTGCCTCAAGTGCAACGAGCGCATCAAGTTCGAGGCCCTGCTCGACAAGGCCATCGCCCTCGGCTTCGACGCGGTCTGCACCGGCCACTACGCCAGACTGTCCCAGGTGGACGGCAGGCCCGAGCTGCGGCGCAGCGCCGACCTGGGCAAAGACCAGTCGTACGTGCTCGCGTCCCTCACCCCGCAGCAGCTGAGCCACGCGATGTTCCCCCTCGGCGAGTCGGTGAAGTCCGACGTGCGCGCTGAAGCCGTCACCCGCGGCCTGATGGTCGCGGAGAAGCCCGACAGCTACGACATCTGCTTCATCCCCGACGGCGACACCCGCGCCTTCCTCACCAACAAGCTCGGCACGCGCCCCGGCCAACTGGTGGACGACGAGACCGGCGCCGTCCTCGGTGTGCACACGGGCGTCCACGGCTTCACCGTCGGCCAGCGCCACGGCCTTGGCATCGACACCCCGGCGCCGGACGGCAGGCCAAGGTACGTGCTCGGGCTCGAACCGGTCAGCGGGACCGTGCGGGTCGGGTCGATCGACAAGCTCGCCGTCCGCGAGATCGTCGCCGCCCGCCCCATCTGGCCATCCGGCGTCCCGCTCGCGGGCCCGGTGGACTGCGTCGCCCAGGTCCGCGCGCACGGCGGCACCGCCCCCGCCACCGCCCGCCTGGTCGACGGCGACCTCGTCGTTCACCCATCCGATGACCTGCGCGGCGTCGCGCCGGGCCAGGCCGTGGTCCTCTATCGCCCGGATGAAGCAGGCGACGTCGTGCTCGGCAGCGGAATGATCTCCGCGACCCGCTAGGCCGGATGAGCATCCCTTAGTTCGACGCTGCGTAATCGGGCGATTTCGATCGCACGATTGGGTAATCGCGTTACGCAGGCGCGATGCGGATCGACGTATCTGATAGCCGCCGACCTGCTCTACTAACGATGAGCAGGTCGGGTGGCCCGTACGACACCGACCGTGACCGAACGACTATCCGGGGTGGGAATCAATGGCGACAATGAGCCCGAGCGGTGATCATTCGACCAGCGGGACAGGCGGCGAGGACAGCACCGGACTGTCCGAGGTCGTCGGCCTCCCGGCCGGTGTCGTGATCCGGCATCGAGCACGCACGCTCAATCCGTCCACCGCGGTCCCGAGCCGCGGCCACCGCAAACCCGAGACAACCATCTACCGCGCCGACACCCTCCTGGTCCCGCTGCGCATCGCGCGTGACCAAGAGACGATCGCCAGGTTCAACGCGGTCATCGAGCCGCTCGGCGCCGAGTTCGTCCTCATGCTGCCCGAGACCGACCGCTGGCGGCGCGCGGTCGAGACCTTCGACGACAACCTCGCCGTCCCCGTGCTCCTGCGCACGCGCGAGGACGCGGTCACCGACACCTCGCCGGACCCGTGGACCGTGCTGACCATCCTGCGGCGCAAGTTCTCCGAGGAGGACCTGGCGGGCATCAGCCTGGAGCACGTGGCCGTCGCCGCGTCGGTCGAGATGCACGGCACCCCCTACGGCAGCGGTGTGCCTTACGGCAGCGGCGTCCCGTACGGCAGTGGTGTGCCGTATGGCAGCGGTGTTCCTTACGGCAGTGGTGTCGGAGCGGGCGGCGGTGGCGGGCTCGCGCTGGCCAGTGGCACCCGCAACCCGGTCCGGCTGTTCCTGCCCGAGCCGCACCGCGTCGACGACCCGTGCAAGCTGCCCGCGGGCAGGCGCCCGGTCGTGGCCGTGCTCGACACCGGCATCGGCACCCACCCGTGGCTGCGCGTCGGCGACGTCGCCACCGACCCGGTCGTCGAGGTGTCGACGGAGTTCCAGGGCCTGCTCTCGGACCTGGAGACCACGCTGACCGACGCGTCCGGCGGCACCATGCCGAGCCTGGTCTCGCCGGAGGACCAGCGTGACGTCCTGCAGCCGCTGCTGGGCGTGACTGACTCGCACTCGGGGCACGGCACCTTCGTCGCGGGCCTGGTCATCCAGAACTGCCCGGATGCCCGCGTGCTGTCGCTTCGAGTGCTGCACACCGACGGCATCACCACCGACGCCTCGGTTTTGCTCGCGCTGGAGTGGCTGCGCGCCAGGGTGCAGAAGGCGATCGACACCAAGACGACCGAAGGACTGGTCGACGTCGTCTCGGTGTCGTTGGGCTTCTACCCCGAGCACACCGACCACCAGACCGGCCTGCTGCTGGCCGACGCGGTCCGCAAGCTCACCGACCTCGGCGTCGTCGTCGTCGCGGCCGCGGGCAACGACTCCACCACCCGCCCGTTCGTGCCCGCCGCGCTTGCGCTCAACCCCGACGGCTCGAACACGGGTAACCCGCTGCTCGTCGCGGTCGGCGCGCTCAACGCGTCGGGCAAGTCGGTCGCCGCGTTCAGCAACGAGGGCGACTGGGTCACAAGGTGGGCCCCGGGCAACGCCGTCGTCAGCACCGTTCCGTTGTGGCAGGGTCCCGAGAGCGGCGGTCTCAACACCCCAGGCGACGGCAACCCGAAGCTGCCCCGCACCACTCCCGACCCCGACGACCTCACCACCGGTTTCGCCGTGTGGGCGGGCACATCGTTCGCCACGCCCGTCATCGCGGGGATGATCGCGCGCAACGTCGCGGCCGCCCTACATGCCGAAGGCGTGGTCGAACGCGGCGCCCGCGCCTTCGAGGCACTCGCCCAGACCGACCAGGAACTGAAGGAACTCGGCTGGATGTCTTGATCGACGCGGCTCCACCCGCCTGACCCGTCCGGCAGTAGTGTCTTGTGACATGGCCGGTCTCCTCACGCCCGCGCGGTGCCCGCGGTGAACAGCCGGGCACTGCGGCGGGCCGCAGGACTGCACTCCCGCGCGCGGGAGTCCGTCTATGGCTACGACTTCGCCCGCGCGAGAGCGCGGCTGGAACAGGCGCTGGCAGCGCTGGACGCCGCGCCGGACCCTGGTGACGTGGGTCTTGTGCCCACCCGGGTACGGGTTCTGGTCACCGCTGCCTACGCGGACAGCGAGATCGGCCTGGACCTCGGGTTGAGCAGGCTCGACGCCGCCGACCGGCTCATCCCCGACATCGTCGACACCGCGCTGCGCACCGAGCTCACCGGGCTTTCTTTGGAGCAGCGCGGGTTCATGCTGATCCGCGCGGGTCGGTCGGATGAGGGGCTGCAGGTCCTTGAACACGCCGCGAGCGTGCTGGAGAGCGCGCTCGCCGACGGGATCGGTGAGCCCAGCGTGCTCGCGATCCTGTACCTCAACCGCAGCCTCGCGCACATCATGGGCGGCCAGCCGGAAGCGGCGACCAACGAGCTCAACCGCTGCGTCGAGCTCACCGAACGATACGAACTCGACCCCACGATCAGCTACAAGGCCAGGCACAACCTCGGCTACGTCGCCTACATGTCCGGCGACATGCCCACCGCGCTGCGCCGCTACGAGGACAACGCGCGACTTTGCCGCCAGAGCGCGATCAGCCTGCTGCCGGTCGTGCTGCTCGACCAGGCCCGCGCCATGCTGGCGGCCGGACTGGCCGAGGAGGCGGCGCGCACACTGGACGAGGCGCTGCCACTGTTCCGCAAGCAGCGCGGCGGCCAGGACGCGGCGGAGGCGGAGATCGCGCGCGCCGCGGCCGCGCTGCTCGACGACGACACGGGCCTCGCGCTGCGCCGCGCGCGGGTCGCCGAACGCAGCTTCGCCAAGCGCGGCAACGACCGTTGGGCCGCCATCGCCGCGCTCACCGGGATCCGTGCCCAGACCAAGACCGCGTTGCGCACCGGCCGGGTCCGTCAGGTCTTGGTCGACCAGGCCGTGAAACTGGCCGAGACACTCCGGTCCCTTGCTCTGGAGGACGAGACCGCGCTGGCCCTGCTGCTGGCCATCCGGCTCGAACTGCGCCGCGGCGACCCCGCCGCCGCCGAGGTGCTGCTGGACATGGTGCCCCGCCCCCGGTCCACCACCCCGATCGACCACAAGATGCTGCTGCGCCTGTGCCGCGCGGAACTCGCGGTCGCCCGCGGCCGTTCGCGCGCGGCGCTCGCCGAGGCCCGGGCGGGACTGAACGAACTCGGCACTGTCCGGGACCGTATGGGCGGCATGGAATTGGTGTGCGGCACCGCACTGCACGGCCAAGAGTTGGGCGACCTGGCGGTCCGCCTCGTGTTGCACCGGGCGCGCCCCGAGGGCAGGCAGCTGTTCGGCTGGCTGGAGCGGACCCGCGCGCAGGTGTACCGCTATGAGCCGCTGCCCGCCATCGACGACCCGATCGTCGCGGAGAAGGCGGCCGAACTGCGGACCCTGCGCCGCGCGGTCCAGACCTTCCGGATCGCGGGTCGTCCGGCGCAGAAGCTGGAAAAGCAGACGACGGCCTTGGAGCGGGAGGTGCTGCGGCTGGGCTGGTCGTCCAGCACGTGGGGCAGCCCGCGTCCCGTCGCCCGAGTCGGCGAGATCACTGACGTGCTCGGCGACCGCGCGCTCGTGTCGCTGGCGACCTCGGGCGGCGCGCTGGTCGCGGTCGTCGTCACCCGATCGAGGGTGCGGATGGTCCAACTCGGCTCCTCCGCCGCGGCCGACGAGAACGCCGCCCGACTGCACGCCGACCTCGACGCGTTGGCCCCGGACACCCTGCCGCAGCCGATCATCGAGGTGGTCCGCGGCTCTGCGAGCCGCAGTGCGGGCGGACTCGACGCTCAGCTCATCCAGCCGCTGCTGAGCATGCTCGGCGACCGCGAGCTGATCATCGTGCCGACCGGCGGCCTGTACGCCGTGCCCTGGGGCAGCCTGCCCTCGCTGCGCGCGCGGCCGGTCGTGGTCGCCCCCTCGGCCACCGCGTGGCTCGGCGCGTTCACCAGTTCCACCACCGCGGGTCGGGCTGTGCTCGCCCGTGGTCCGCTGCTCACCGGCCAGGTCGCCGAGGAGGAGATGCTCCGTGGCGTCTATCCCGACGCGGTAACCCTCGACGGCGAGCGCGCGACCGTCGCGGAGGTGCTCGCGGCGCTGGATGGGGCGGAACTCGCGCACCTCGCGGCACATGGCGAGCACGAACCGACGAACGCGCTGTTCTCGCGGCTGGAGCTGGCGGACGGGCCGCTGTTCGCCTACGAGGTCGCCCGGCTGCGGCAGCCCCCGCGGCAGGTCGTGCTGGCCGCGTGCGAGCTGGCGCTGAACTACGTCCGACCGGGGGATGAGGCGCTCGGCTACGCGGGCGCCCTGTTGGCCAGCGGGGTCCGGACCGTGGTCGCGGCCACGAGCCGGGTCGGCGACGAGTCGGCGGCCACCGCGATGGTCGACTACCACCAGCGCCTCGCCGCCGGGATTGCACCGGCGAGGGCGTTGGCCGAGGCGGTGGCAGAAGATCCCTACCGCAGGCCGTTCATCTGCCTCGGCGCGGGCTGAAACGGGACGAACCGCCCGTAGACAGACGTAGTTGGTACTACATACGATCACGCCTCTGTGCCCCAGCTCACAGCCGGAGAGGCGACGCGTATGAGCCAGCCCGAGTCCCTGTGTGTGGCCTTCCAGGCGACCGCGCGACAGATCCCCGACCAGGTCGCCCTGCGCACCACGGGTGACGCCGTGTCGATCACCTGGCGGGAGTACGCCGACCGGGTGCGCCGCATCGCGGCTGGGCTCGCCGCGCTGGGGGTGGGCCGGGGGGAGACGGTGGGCATCATGCTCACCAACCGCCCCGAGTTCCACCTTGTCGACACCGCCGCGCTGCACCTGGGCGCGGTGCCGTTCTCGGTGTACAACACGAGCGCGGCGGAGCAGCTGACGTACGTGTTCTCCAACGCGGGCAACAAGATCGTGGTGACCGAGCAGGTGTTCCTGCCGACCCTGCGAGCCGTCGACGCCGACCTGAAGATCATCTGCGTCGACGGCGAAGCCGAAGGCGCCATGACGCTCGCCGACCTGGAGGCCGCGGGCACCCCCGACTTCGACTTCGACGCCACGTGGGGCGCGGTCGAGCCGGAGGACCTGGCCACGATCATCTACACGTCCGGCACCACCGGCCCACCCAAGGGCGTCGAGCTGACCCACCGCAACGTCCTCGCCGTCACCGACGCGGTCCGCGCCGCCTACGAGGTCGCCCCGGGCGACCGCGTGCTGTCGTTCCTCCCGTCGGCGCACATCGCCGACCGTGTGATCGCGCACTACCTCTCCATGTTCTTCGGCACCGTCGTCACCTCCGTCGCCGATCCCCGCCAACTCGCCTCCGCCTTGCCCGACGCCCGCCCGCACGTGTTCTTCGGTGTGCCCCGTGTCTGGCAGAAGTTCAAGCTCGCCATCGACACGGCCCTCGCCGCCGAGCCCAGCGGCGCCAAGCGAAAGATCGCCGCCTGGGCCCTGGCCGTCGGCAGGCGCCACGCCCTTCTCCAACTCGCGGGCGACTCCATCCCGGCCACGCTCGGCGTCCAGCACAAGCTCGCCGACAAGCTCGTGCTCTCGAAGCTCCGCCACAAGCTCGGCCTGGCCGAAGCCAAGGTCCCCGCCTCCGGCGCCGCCGCCATCCCCGTCGACACCATCGAGTTCTTCTGGGGCATCGGCATCCCCGTCTACGAGATCTGGGGCATGTCGGAGACCGGCGGCCTCGGCACCTCGTGCCGCGCGGGCGCGGTCAAACTAGGCACCGTCGGCACCCCAGTCCACGGTGCCGAGATCACCCTCGCCGACGACGGCGAACTCCTCATCCGCGCGGGCTCGGTCATGCGCGGCTACCGCAACGACCCGGAGAAGACAGCCGACACGGTCGACGCCGACGGCTGGGTCCACACCGGCGACATCGGCGTGATCGACGCCGATGGTTTCGTTTCGATCGTCGACCGCAAGAAGGAGTTGATCATTAACTCCTCCGGCAAGAACATGTCGCCGACCAACATCGAGAACGCCGTGAAAGCCGCCAGCTCCCTCATCGGCCAGGTAGTCGCCATCGGCGACGACCGCCCGTACATCTCCGCCCTGATCGTCGTCGACCAGGACGCCGCCACCGCACTAGCCGCGAAGCACGGCCTGGACCCCTCCTCCCCGAGCACCGTCCTGAGCCACGACTCACTCCGCACCCTCATCACAGACGCGGTCCGAAAAGGCAACACCACCCTCTCGCGCGTGGAACAGATCAAACGCTTCCGCATCGTCCCCACCTTCTGGGAACCCGGCGGCGACGAACTCACCCCGACTCTCAAACTCCGCCGAAAGCCGATCGCCGAGAAGTACGCCCACGACATCGACGACCTCTACGCCGACTCACCCACCCCCGCGACCGTCAACCTCAACACCTGACCCAACCCGCCGAACCCGGGGCAGGCAGGCAAGCCAGATCAGGCCAGGCCGTCTGCCCCGGCTCACCTTGCTCTGCCCGGCTTGCTCGGCCCGGTCCAACCGTTTGGCTCGGTTCGACTCACGAGCCGCCCTGGCTCGCGTGTCTCACCCGCCTTCGCCTTGCTCGGCCTGGTCGGCTTGGCCTCGTCCGGCCCAGCCCGGTCCGGCAAGCCCGGTCCAGCTCGGTCCGGCCCAGCTCGGTCCGGCAAGCCCGGTCCAACTCGGGTCCTGCCTGGCCAGCTCGGCTCGGCCTGCTCCGGCCCAGCCCGGTCCGGTCCGGTCCGGCCCAGCTCGGTCCGACCTGGTCCGGCTCGCTCGGGCTCGGCTCGGCCTGGCCCGGTCCGGTTTGGTTCGGTCCGGCTTGGTCAGGCGCGGCGCGCTTGGCCCCGCTCGGCTGATCTGCTCGGCAGGGCCCTACCTGCCTGTCTAACCCGGCAGTTTGGCCCGCTCGGCTCTGCCTGGCGTGGCCCAACTTGGCCCAGTCTGCTCGGCTTGCCCGGTGGTCCGGACTACCCCAGCTTGCCCACCTGAAGGCCCGTTCGGCTTCTGTGCTCGGGCTGGGTCGACCGGCACCTTCCGGTCGGCCTGGGCCGCGCCGTGCGTCGGGGCGAAGCGCGGTTGGTCAGGGGATCAGCAGGTTGAGGTCGCCGAACTCGTGCCATAAGTACCGGTGCGCCAAGGCTTGCCGATAGCACTCGCCGAGCAGGGGTGTGCCTGCGATCGCGGCGAGCATGTCGAGGTGTGAGGCGCGCGGCTCATGGAAGCCGGTGAGCAGCCCGTCGACCACCTGAACTCCCCGGTCAGGTGTCACGACCAAGTCCGTCCAGCCTTCGGCGGCCGAGACGGTCCCGTCCGGGGTCGCCGCGCTCTCCAACGCCCGCGCGGCGGTTGTGCCGACGGCGACCACGCGGTGCCCGTCCTGTCTGGTGTGGTTGACCAGCGCCGCTGTTGACGGTGAGACCGCGAATCGTTCCGGATACGGCCGCTCGTGGGCTTCGTGGGAGGCCACGCCGGTGTGTAGGAGCACGGGGGCGAACCGTATGCCCGCCGAGACGAGGGTCGTGACGAGGCGGTCGGTGAATGGGCGGGCCGCGCTTGGCATCTCGGCGCTGCCTGGGGTGGTTCCGAACACGGTCTGGTAGTAGCGGATTGGCCAGTCGCGCGGAACGTACTCGTAGCGGATGGGTCTGCCGATCGCGCGGAGGTAGCCGACCACAGAGCCGAACGCTCCCGGTTCGACGGTGGCCACCCACAAGCGGCCACGGGAGTACGGCGCGACCAGGGTGACCGACGCTCCCTCCGGCAGGTGGTACCGCGTCCCCTCGACACCTGAGCGGTGGGAAACGGTGGCCCGTTCACCCGATTTCCGCAACTCGATGAGCCAGCTGCCGTCGGGCAGTTCCGTCGAGAAGTGCACCGAGACGTCGCTGCCCGGGACGCGCACCGCGGCGGGGATTGTGGCCGACGTGTTGACGACCAGAAGATCGCCCGGTGTCAGGATGACGGGCAGGTCAGCGAATCGGTGGTGTTGGACACCGGAACCGCTGCCGACGAGCAGCCGGACGCCATCTCTCGACAAGCCGCGAGCTTCGGGCGGCTCATGGGCTTCGAGGTCTGGCGGGAGGGTGAATTCCATAGTGGACATGACGTGTTCCGCCGTCGTGGTCATTCTCGCTCCGAGTCCGTTGGCATGTAATGCTTCTCCGTCCAAACCATCACGTTTGTGTCGGCTGGTCCTGCGATCTCGAATCCGTAGTGACCCCGCGGATACGGGCCAGGTGGCCGGACTACGGCTCGGTCCCGAAACGCGGCGAAGCTCTCCCTGACTGCCTCGACCGTCGGCAGCTCGAATGCCAGCGGTGGCGGACCGGTCTGTTGACGGCCGCCCGATGACACGAACTCGAGGAAGGCGCCGGGTGCCGCTCGCAGGACGGTTCCGCGTTCCGCACCCGCCGACCAACTATCCACTTCGGAGAGCCCGAGGCGGTCGCGGTAGAAGGCGCGTGGTTCGTCGATGTCGGCGACCTCGAATGGGATCCAGAGCGCCCGAATCGGGTTCACGTCAGCTCCGGCAGGCGGTATCGGCCGGACTCCGGTTCGTCGGCGAGCAGCTTGAGCACCGCGGGTACGACCGTGTCAGGCAGTGGCCGGTCGCTGATGTCCTCACCGGGGAAGGCCTCTTGGTGCATCCGCGTTCGCAGGTCGCCCGGATCGGTCCACCACACCCGGACATCCGGTTCCTCGGCGGCCAGCACGTTGCTCAGCTGTTCGACGGCGGCCTTCGAGGCGCCGTAGCCACCCCATCCCTCGTAGGCCTCGGCCGCCGCGTCCGACGTGATGTTGATGATGGTGCCGGAGCGTTCCCGCAGCCCAGGCAGTGCGAGTTGGGTCAATGCCAGGAGGGCGACGACGTTGACTTCGAACAGCTCCCGGACCGCGTCGAGCGGGATGTCGGCGAGTCGGGGCAGCGGGCTGGGGCCGAGCGCCCCCGCGTTGTTGATGAGGAGCGTGGCGCCGCCCAGCTCGTCCGCGGCGGCGACCAGCCCGGCTCGATGGCCCGCGTCAGTGATGTCGCCGGGGACCGTCCTGACCGAACCGGGCAGGGACTTGGCGGACTCGGCCAGCTCGGTGGCTCCCCGGGCGTCGAGCACCAGGTCCCAGCCGTGGTCGGCGAGCCCTGCGGCGAGTGCCTGGCCCAGGCCGCGGGAGGCGCCGGTGATGATGGCGACGGGCATGTCCGTCCTTTCGTCGGTTGGTGTTTCGTGATCGACGTTAGGCCGGGGGTGGGGGCTCGCCATCGGACCAGAGACCAGACTTATCTACGACTTTGGTCTTAGGACCAGGCATTTCGTCGGAGGGCGTGGGTACCTTGAAATCGTGACCGGAATCCAGCGGGACGAACTGCGCGAGGTGAGCAACGCGGTGCTCGCCGTCGCCACTCATCTGTCTGTACGCGACGTGCTGCAGACGATCCTGACGTCGGCGCGCCGTTTGGTGGGCGCGCGATACGCGGCGCTCGGAGTGCCCGACGACGATGGCGGGTTCGCGGAGTTCCTGGCCGACGGGGTGAGCGACGAACAGTGGGCCGCGATCGGGCCGGTGCCCCGGCAGCACGGTCTGCTCGGCGTGCTGCTGTCCGATCCGAACCCGATCCGGATGGACGACATCCGGCAGCACCCGAGATTCGGCTGGTGGCCTGCCGAACATCCCGTGCTGACGGACTTCCTGGGGATGCCCATCACCGATGGCGACGAGATCCTGGGCGAGATCTTCGTGGCCAACAAGGAAGTGCCGGGTGGGTTCACGGAAGGCGATGAGGAACTGCTCGCGTTGCTCGCCAACCACGCCGCGATAGCGCTCATCAACGCCCGGCTGTTTGAGCGCAGTCGAGAGCTGTCCATTGTGGAAGAGCGCACGAGAATCGCACGCGAACTGCATGACTCGGTAACTCAGAAGTTGTTCAGTCTCCGACTCATCGCCGATGCCCTCGCAGGCCTGCTCGACCGTGACCTTGACCAGGCAAGGCTTCAGGTCGAGACGGTGCGTGGCCTCGCCGCCGACGCCACCGACGAGCTGACGGCGGTTGTGTTCGGCCTCCGTTCGCCGGACCTGGCGGGCGACGGCCTCGACATCGCGTTACGCAAGCAGGTCGACCTCCTCGACCGGGTCCACGAGCCCGCGGTGCGGTTCCGCGGCCGGGACGTGCCCAGGCTGGCGTCGTCGCGGGAGGAGGCGGTGTATCGGATCTGCCAGGAGGCGCTCCACAACGCGTTGCGGCATGCCAAGGCGACCGAGATCACGATGGACATCCAGTTCGTCTCGCCCCAGTTGGTGCTGACGATCGAGGACAACGGGATCGGGTTCGACCCGTCGGCCTCTGGCCAGGCGACGCGTCGGCTGGGGCTCAGCTCGATGCGCGAGCGAGCTCGCGCGGCGGGTGGCCGGTTGAACGTGACATCGGAGCGACCAGGGGGGACGACAGTGCGGCTGGAGGTGCCAATTGACTGAGGAGAACATCAGGGTCCTCGTTGTCGACGATCACCCGATGGTTCGTCAGGGGCTGCGCACGTTCCTCGACATGCAGGACGACATGACCGTGGTCGGCGAGGCCTTCGATGGGGCGTCCTGCCTGGAGGCGGCCGAACGGTTGCGGCCGGATGTCATCCTGCTCGACCTGCGGATGCCGGGCACCGATGGCGTATTCGCCCTGCGGGGACTGCGGGATCGGGACAACCCGGCGCGGGTGCTGGTGGTGACCAGCTTCGTGGATCCGTCGGCGGTCGTCCCGGCTGTGCGGGCAGGTGCGGCGGGGTATGTCTACAAGGACGTGAAACCGTCGGCGTTGGTGGCGGCGGTGCGGTCGGTGCACGCGGGACATGTGCTGCTGCACCCGGATGTGGCTCGGCTATTGGCCGAGGGCGACACACGTCCGGGCGAACTCAAACTCACCTCGCGCGAGTTGGTGGTGCTCGACGCGGTGGTGCAAGGACTGTCCAATCGGGAGATCGCGAAGCAACTCGCGTTGTCCGAGAAGACAGTCAAGGCCCACATGAGTGCGATCCTGGGCAAGCTCGGTATGCAGGACCGGACCCAGGCAGCGCTCTACGCGGTACGGACGGGGTTGGTGTCCTTGGTCGGAAAGTGAACGACGCCGTACACGGCGATCACCCCGGACAACGCAAGCGCCGTCAGGCCGATACCGGCGACCACGTCGGCCACAATGGGCGCGGCGAGTGGGGACACCTCGAGTACGGACTCGATGCCGACTGTCAACGCGACCACGGCGTACCCCGCGACGCCGAGTTGGACGACGCGGTAGCGGAGGAGACCCGTCCAGCAGGTGAAACCGAGCAGCCAGGCTAGTCCGGGCAGGACGAGAACGCCGTGCATGGCGACGGCGTGGATCGGCTTGAAGGCTCCGGCGGTGTTGTAGGCGACGGCAGGGTCGCCCAAGCGCACGGCGATCGTTCCGCGAGCGATCATCGCTGCGCCGAAGACCAGTGCGACGACCAGCAGCACCAGACCTGATCGAACGGCCAGGCGCACGTCGGCCTGATCAACCGACCCGGCGCGCAGGGCGGCGATCGTGAGGGTCAGCACGGAGATCAAGATCAGGCCGCCGCCGACAGCCAGGACAGTCGCGATGGTGCGGTCGAGGCCGGTCTCGGTGTTGAAGTGTGACGGCACGCCCCGCCAGGCTTGCGCGGAGATGAGGCTGACTTCGAGCACGCTCGCGGCGGTGAACAACCAGAGCATCGATGTCCGGACGCGATCGCTCAGGCGGATCCAAGTGCTGACCCACGCCAGTGTGATCAGGGTCAGGCCGAAGGACAACCCGAAGGTGACCGGCTTGCGCCAGGACACCGGCCCTTGCCATGGGCCGCCATCGACGAGGAACACGCCGAAGTGAGCGATTCCGGAAAGGAGGAGAACCAGGCCCACGACGTATGCGAACCGCTCGACCCGTCTGCCGTCGACCCAAGTCGTGTGTAGTGCCGCGCGCATCGACCGGAACTGCCCCCGAGCGACCATCGTCGTCCACCTCCGATATCCATGGTCCTCTCGGGGCGGGTGTCGGGCATCCGTGCAGGTCAGGCGCGGGTTCAGGGCTGCGTATGGCGGGCAGTACCTGCGAAACGGGTCGGCGACACAGGTTGGCGACATGGGTCGGCGACGGCCGATTCAGGCGACTGGACGCCGCCGAGCGCCGGCGACGCGTGAGTGCCGCGAAGCTGACGTGCGCTGGGGCGAAGCCGCCGGATCCTCCGCCGTCGCCGACGGCGTGCGGTCGGCGTGGCTCCTCGGTGAGCGGGGAGTTGGCGTGGCTCGCGAAGCTTCCGGGCGGCGGCGCGAACTGTGAGGGAGTCGATCGGTGGTTGTGGTCGTGATCGGGCTCGGAGAGACTGCACTTCCTGCTGATAACTGAAGTCGACCTGACCGTGCCGCGCACCGCGTCGGCCGCTTGTCGGCCGCGAGGGTTCGTGGAGGTTCCCCGGCATGCGCAAGCTGCACTGGGCCAGTTGGCTGGCGCTCGGCGTGGCGGTGGCGGTCGCTGTGGTGGCGATCGTCTTCGTCGTTTTGCAGTCGCCGGTGGCGACCAACGCGCACCACCAGCCGTCCGGGCAGCCGATGACCCTGGCGGCGCACAGCGACGGGCTGTCGGACTTCGAGAACGGGTACCGCCTCGAACCGGTGACCATGCCCATGGCAAAGGGGGACGCGGTTCCGGTCGCGTTCCGGATCGTCGGGCCGTCCGGGCAGGCGGTGACGCAGTTCCAGCAGAACCAGACCAAGCAGATCCACTTCTTCGTCGTCCGCGATGACATGCAGGGCTACCAGCATCTGCACCCTGAACTCGACGGTGACACCTGGTGCACGACCATCTCCGTCCCCGACGGCGGCGCCTATCGGATGTTCGCCGAGTTCATCCCGGCCGAAACCAAGGACATCACGCATCCGGTCGTCCTGGGCCTGCCGTTCGCGATCGCGGGCGACACCAAGCTGACCCAGGTGCCGCCGCCCGCGGCCGAGGTGTCGACCGGCACCGGTTTCACCGTGTCCAGGCCCGATGGCGCCACGCAGGCCCCGGTTCGGCAGCCGACTGTCCTTCGCTTCTCGATCAAGGGGGAGGACGGCAAACCTGTGCGCACCCTGGACCCCCATCTTGGCGCGTACGGCCACATGACCGGCTTCAACACCACACTTCTGTCGGCCACCCATATGCACCCCCGCGAGCCGCTGGGCGCGCCGCTCATCAATGGTGAGCTGACATTCCAGGCGTTGTTCGGCGAGCGCGGCGAATACCGCCTGTTCCTCGAGTTCAGTGCCAACGGCAAGGTCCATCGAGCGCCATTCACGATCTTCGTCAACTGAAGCGCCGATAATCAGTCAAGCCCATGAAGCATTAGCCTTGCTTCATGTTCGACTTGGTGAGACTGCGGGTACTGCGAACCGTCGCCGATCAGGGCACCCTCGCCGCCGCGGCTGAACTCCTGCACCTGACGCCCTCCGCCGTCTCCCAGCAGATGGCGAAGCTCGAGCGGGAAGCCCGGTGCGCGCTCATCGAGCGGCACGGTCGCCGGGTCCGGTTGACCGAGGAGGGCAAACTGCTCGCCCGGCACGCCGAGCGCATCCTGGGCGCGGTCGAAGAGGCTGAGGCCGACCTCGATGAGCGGCGTGGCGAGGTGCTGGGCGAGTTCACCGTCGCCGCCTTCCCGACCGCGGTGCGCGGGCTGCTGCCCGCCGTTGTCGTCGAGATGAACGAGCGCTATCCGCGGCTGCGACTGCACCTGCGCGAAGTGGAGCCGTACGACGCGATCGCCCAGCTCGGCCGGGGCGACGTGGACCTCGTCATCGCCCAGGACTGGGTCAACGTGCCTATCGCCATCCCAGAGCGGCTGCGTTCGCGCGATATCGGCCAAGATCCGGTCGACGTGGCACTTCCCGCCAGTCACCGGCTGGTCGATCGTCCCGTCCTGACACCCGCCGATCTGGCTGACGAGCGCTGGATCGCCTCAACAGCGGGCACCATCTGTCATGACTGGCTGGTGAGCACGTTCCGTGGGTCGGGGCGCGAACCGGACATCGTCCACCAGGCGGGTGAGTTCCCCACCCAGCTCGCCATGGTCGCCGCGGGACTGGGGGTCGCGCTCATCCCGCGACTCGCGGGCGATCTCGTCCCCGACGGCGTCCGGATCCGGCCGATCGAGCCGAGTATGTCGAGACGGATCTTCGCTGTGTGGCGCGAGGAGAGCGCGCGCAGGCCGTCGGTCCGCGCCTTTGTCGAATCCGCATGTCAGCGATGGGTTCAACATCACTATTCACTGCATGTATAGACTGCGCGAGTACCGGGCAATTCGACTCTCTGGGGGTACCGGTGAACACACGCATGTCTGCGGCGCTCATCGCCGTATTGATAACCACGGCCGGCTGTTCGGCCACTGAATCCGCCGCGCCGGTGCCTGGCCTCGCCGAACGCGGAACCACGATGACGACGGCCAAACTGACCCGCCAGGACCTGACCAACAAGGTCAGCCTGACCGCCAAGGTCATGCTCAACCCGATCTTCGGCCTCGTCGCCCCGCTCGACGGGCAGATGCGCTATGTCGAGGTCAAGGCGCAGACCGGCACGCCAACCAAGCCCACCCGTGCCGGCGCGGTCTGGGCGGCGGGCAAACCGACGAACATCGACGTCCCGGCGGGCTCGGTCTTCGCGGGTAGGCTCGTCGGCGACAAGAGCACGGTGACCGCGGGAATGCCGGTGGTCTCGGCGAAGTACGGCGGCTACGGCATCGTCGCCGAGATCGACGGTGCGCAGGCCTACCAACTCTCCGACGCGCTGACCTCGGTCCGCGCGCAGATCAAGAGCGGCCCCGGCCCGTTCGACTGCGCCGTGCTCGGCACCATCGCCGCGCTCCCGGCCGGTGCCATCCCGGAGCGGCCGGCGCCGCCGGTGGCCCCGCAGCCCAACCCGGCGGACCCGACCGCCAAGCCTGTTCCGCAGCCCGCTCCCGAGCAGCCCAAGGACTCGCGTCAGCCGTCCGAGGCGACTGGGATGCGGCTGGTCTGCACCGCTCCCGCGGACGTGAAGCTGATCAATGGCGCGGCCGCGACGCTTGAGGTGATCACCGAGAGCGCCAAGGGCGCGTTGGTGGCTCCCGTCGAGGCTGTCGCGGGCAAGCAGGGCAAGGGCAAGGTCGACGTTATCGGCCCGGACGGCACCCGACAGGTCAAGGACGTCGTCCTAGGCCTGACCGACGGCAAGGTAGTGCAGATCAAGTCAGGCCTTACCGGCGATGAGACCCTCGCCGTGCCGGGGCCGAACCTGCCGCCTGCCCCGCCGCAGCAGGGCGGTCCGTCGCCCGCCATGGGGGGCTGACGTGACGCCGCTCATCGAGTTGACCGGGCTCACCAAGACGCTCAAGGGCCAAGGCGAGCCCCGCACGATCCTCTCCGGCGTCGATCTCACCGTCCGAGATGGCGACAGCGTCGCGATCCTCGGTCGATCCGGGTCGGGCAAGAGCACGCTGCTCAGCCTGATCGGCCTGTTCGACCGGCCGGACGGCGGTCGCTACCTGCTTGGCGGACAGGACATCACCAAGCTGTCCGAGCGACGCGCGGCCCGGCTGCGCAGCGACGAGTTCGGCTTCGTCTTCCAGCGGTTCTTCCTGCTCAAACACCTCACGGCCGCGCAGAACGTCGCGATGGCCCTGGTGAACGGCCAGGGCTGGGCCGCTCGGCGCAAGCGGAGGGCGAAGGTCCTCGCGGCGTTGGACCTGGTCGGCATCGCGCATCTCGCCAAGCACAAGCCGCCCCGCCTTTCCGGCGGCGAGCAGCAGCGTGTCGCCATCGCCCGGGCGTTGGTCCGCGAGCCGAAGATCCTGCTCGCCGACGAGCCCACCGGCGCGCTCGACACCGAGACCGGCGCGCTGGTCATCGAGGTCCTGCACGCGGCGACCGCCCGCGGTTGCGGCCTGATCCTGGTCACCCACGACCACGCCCATGCCAACCGGATGAACCGGGTCGTGCGGCTCGCCGACGGCAGGCTCGTCCAGGGAGGGCAGGTCTGATGGCCCTCTCCGGACGTTTCCGCTCGGCGCTGATCATCGGTGGTCAGGGCATCCGAGCCCGCAAGCTGCGCACGTTCCTGTCCATGATCAGCCTGTTCCTGGGTGTCCTCGCCGTCGTCGCGGTGCAAGCGGGCGCGGAGATCGCCGACCGGGCGATGCTCTCCGACATCGAGTTGAGCGCGGGCAAGGACGGCACGCTCGTACTGAACTTCCCGTCGAACAACGATGCGGGGACCGTCATGGCCGACACCTTGGCCGGGCGCTCGGACGCGGTCGGCGTGGACAACGCCATGGGGATCATCGGCGAGCCGGGCGTCGCGCCGGTCAACCCCGGGGCCTCGCCGCTCAAATACGCCGGTCGGGGCGGCTACGGCGGACCCAGCATGGTCTGCGACCAGACCGGCTGCCATGAGATCAAGCAGGACGACAACCCACCGCCGCCCGGTCAGGCCATCGAGGTCCGGCTGATCGGGTTGACTGGCGACATCCGCCAGTTCCGACCATTCCAGCTCGAGGCAGGCCGGTGGCTGGACTTCGGGGGTGAGCCGTCCATGTCGCCGGGCCTGGTCCTCAACCGCGAGGCCGCGGCCGCGCTGAACCAGTACCGGCTCCCGGCCGAACTGAGGATCACCGGCTCGACGGCCAACCCGACGCCCCGGATCCTCGGGGTCGTCCACGACGGCAGTGACGGTCCGGCGGTCTACCTACGCGCGGACGAGTTGTCTCTATGGAAGACGGCCGGCGACGCACAGGGCTATCTGTCCGTCTACCTGAATCCCTCCGCCGCCGACATCGAGCAGACGCTCAAGGCACGCCTGGTGGCGCGCGGCGCCGATCCCGGCAATCTGCAGACATACCCGGTCGAGGCGCGCAAGCAGATCGAGTCCGAGTTGCGGCTGCTCCGGCTGATCTTCCTCGCGATGGCCGCGTTGGTGCTGCTCATCGGCATCGCGGGCATCCTCAACGTCGGGCTGGCCACGGTCGGCGAGCGGATCGAGGAGTTCGCCCTGCGCAGGGCGGTGGGCACACCGAGGATGCTGCTCGCGGGCATCGTCCTGGCCGAGACCCTCATCATCGGGTTGTTGACCGCCGCGGCGAGTCCGGCGATGACTCCGGCGAGCCCCGCCTGCCAGGGGAACTCCACGCCCTGCAGCATCTGGAATCGACCGCCGAACATCGACGCGGCCAACTTGAGCCCGACGATGCCGACACCGACAGCCGCCGCGGCGGTCAACAACCCGATGATGAGGGTCTCGGCCAGGACGATGCCCGCGAGCAGCATCCTCGGTGTGCCCACCGCCCTGCGCAGGGCGAACTCCTCGATCCGCTCGCCGAC
>DATLIA010000234.1:0-14935 GCA_035540215.1 Actinokineospora sp.
ACTCACGGGCGCCCTTCGCTGGTCTCGTCGTGGCCAGTCCCGCCAACCCGACCGGCACCATGCTGCTCCCCGCCGAGCTGGCCGCGATCGCCCGCTGGTGCGAGCAGACCGGCGTCCAGCTGGTCAGCGACGAGATCTACCACGGCATCTCCTACGGCGCCGAGACGAGCAGCGCGTGGCAGTTCTCGCGTGAGGCGGTCGTGGTCAACAGCTTCTCGAAGTACTTCGGGATGACCGGCTGGCGACTCGGCTGGCTGCTGGTTCCCCAGCGCCTGCACCGCGCGGTGGACTGCCTGACCGGGAACTTCACGATCTGCGCGCCCGCCATCGCCCAGCACGCGGCGGTCTCCGCGTTCGAACCCGAGACCTATGCCGAGCTCGACGGACACGTCGCCCGGTACGCGGCCAACCGGGACCTGCTGCTGGCTGGGCTGGCGGGCCTCGGCATCGACAAGGTCGCGCCCGCCGACGGTGCCTTCTATGCCTATGCCGACGTGTCACACCTGACGCACGACTCGATGTCGTTCTGTCAGCGGCTGCTGGCCGACACCGGGCTGGCCATCGTGCCGGGGATCGACTTCGACCCCGCCGAGGGGAACCGGTTCGTGCGGCTGTCGTTCGCGGGTGCCACCGCCGACGTCGAAGAGGGCCTGCGCAGGCTCGCGGGCTGGCTGCGGTGAGTCGGGAACCGGCGGCACCGCCCGCGCGTTCATCTGGTGTGGAGAGGGGGAGGCAGTGGTTCTGAAGATCATCGGCGCGGTGATCCTGATCTGGGTGGCCTTCAGCCTGATCGGGTTCATTTTCAAGGCCGTGGTGTGGCTGCTCGTGGCCGCCGCGGTCGTGTCCATCGGCGCGATCGCGTACGGCGCGGTCAAGGGCAAGGCCGACCGCCGCCAGATTCGCGGGTAGCGCCTGCTCACAGCCGTCAGCGAGGATGTCGGGCGTGTCCGACATCCTCGTTCCCGGCGAACGCGTCGCCGACCCCACTGAGCCCAGGCTCAGCGCGTGGGAAGCACGCACCGATCTTCCGCTGACCGGCCTGGCAGGCTTCTTCCTGCTCGGTTACGCCTGGCAGGTGCTGCACACCGGCGCCACACCGACCGCGCGGCTCTGGCAGGAGATCCTGCTGTGGGGCATCTGGGCGGTGTTTCTCGTCGACTATCTGATCCGGTTCGCCCTGGCGCGCGCGAAGCGCCGGTTCGTCTGGCGGCACATGTTCGACTTGATCGTCGTGGCGCTGCCGATGGTCCGCCAACTGCGGGCGTTGCGGCTGATCACGGTCCTGCGCGTGCTCAACAAACGCGTGGCGGTCAACTTCCGCGGCCGCATCGGCCTCTACGTCGGCGCGACCGTCCTGCTCGTCGGTCTGTCCGCCTCGCTCGCCGTGCTCGACGCCGAGCGGGCCGATCCGGACGCGTCGATCACGACCTTTGGCGACGCGCTCTGGTGGACGCTCACGACCATCACCACCGTCGGCTACGGCGACCGCTTCCCCGTCACCACCGAGGGCAGGCTGGTCGCCGCGGCGCTGATGATCGGCGGGATCGCCCTGCTCGGTGTGGTCACCGGTGTCATCGCGTCGTGGTTCGTGGAGAAGATCGCGGGCGCCGAGCAGTCGATCGAGGAGACGACCCGCAGCGAGGTCCAGGCGCTGCGGGCCGAGCTCGCCGAGCTGCGTCAGGAACTCAAGCGGACTTGATCCGGTCGAGTGCCTCGGCGATGTCGACTGCCGAGACATCGCGGTGGGTCACGAACCGCACGCCGCCGGACACCGCGACCGCGGGCACGCCGACCCGGTCGAGCATGGCCAGCGTCGTGGGAGTGTCGGGGACGGCGGCCAGGACGATGTTGGTCTGCGGCTCGGTGACCTCCCAGCCCAGCTCGGCCAGGCCCGCGGCCAGCGTCGCCGCGTTGGCGTGGTCGGCGGCGACGTCGTTGATCCTGGTCAGGGCGACCAGACCCGCCGCCGCGAGTACGCCGCCCTGGCGGACGCCGCCGCCGAGCATCTTGCGCAGCCTGCGGGCCTGCACGACGAATGCGGCCGACCCGCCGACCAGCGACCCGACCGGGGCGCCGAGGCCCTTGCTCAGACATACCTGCACCGTGTCCACCCCGACCGTCAGCGCGGCGGGCGGGACGTCCAGCGCGACCGCGGCGTTCCACAGCCGGGCGCCGTCGAGGTGCACCTTCAGACCCGCCTCGACGGCGGTGGCCACCAGCAGCGCGTGCGCGTCGGGCGGGGTGACGGTGCCGCCCGCGAAGTTGTGGGTGTTCTCCAGGCACAGCAGCGTGGTGCGCAGCGCGTAGTAGGGCGCGTTCGACGCGGCCATCGCGCTGACGTCGTCCGCGGAGATCTGGCCGGGGCCGAGGGTCCACTCCAGCGGGTGCGGCATCCCGCCGGCCAGCCACGCGGGCGTGCCCAGCTCGGCCTCCAGCACGTGGCTGCCGCGCGCGGCCAGGAAGCGGTCGCCGCGGCCGAGGTGGGCCATCAGCGCGATCAGGTTGCCCATGCTGCCGCTGGGCACCCACAGCATCGCCTCGACGCCGAGCAGCGCGGCGGCCCGTTCCTCCAGTTCCCGCATGGTCGGGTCGTGGTCGAGCACGTCGTCGCCGACCTCGGCCGCGGCCATCGCGGCGCGCATGGTGTCGTCGGGGCGGGTCACGGTGTCGGAGCGCAGATCGATCCGGCGGGGTGTGGAAGTCACGATCCGATCTCACCACAGCGGGCAATACAGCCACGCGCGTGCCACGGACCACGGGGGTGGGCTACATCTCTTCCCGCACACGTGCAACCGTGGACCCGGTCAGGTCCGTCCCTAGTCCGACAGAACGAGCGGAGAGCGTCCGCGTGGATCAGCGCGACGAACAGCAGTTCGCGGAGTACTTCGCGGCCCGGCGAGACGCCGTGCGAAGGACCGCGTTCATGTTGTGCGGAGACTGGCACAAGGCGGATGACCTCGCGCAGACCGCGTTCGTCGCGCTGCACCGCAGCTGGCGCAAGGTGCGGGACCGAGAGGCCCTCGACGCCTACGTCCGCCGGTCGGTGGTGCGCGCGATGATCGACGAGACGCGCAGGCCGTGGCGGCGGGAACGCCAGGTGGAGCAGTTGCCCGAACGGGCGACCCACGATGGTGACCTCGGTGACGCTGTGGCTACGAGGTCGGCGCTCCTCGACGGGCTGTCCCGGGTGCCGCCGCGGCAACGCGCGGTGCTCGTGCTGAGGTTCTTGGAGGGCCTTGACGTGGCGGCCACGGCCGCGGCGCTCAAGTGCTCCGAGGGGACCGTGAAGAGCCAGACCGCCCGTGGCCTGGTCGCTTTGCGGGAATCGTTGGGCGGCGCGCTGGATGATCTACGGTCGGGACTGTGAAGCGAACAGGGATGGGGAGGTGGATGTAAGTGGACGAGCGAAAGATCTCCGAGCTTTTTCGGGACGCCGTGCGTGACGTCCCGCCTGCCTCCTTCAACCAGGAGGACGTCGCGGCCGAGTCAGGGAGATTGACCCGAAAGAGGAACAGTCTGGTCGCCGGATCGGCGCTAGGCTTTGTGTTGCTCGCAGGCGGGATCGTCGCAGGTGTGACCCTGTGGCCAGGCTCGGAACCGAGCCAGGAGACCGGAGCCGCCGCTGCCGCGCCGTACGCGAGCGGTAACGATTCACGGTCCTTGAACGAGACTACGAACGACAGTGGCCAAAAGGCCGCTGACGCGAACGTCGAAGGTGTCCCGCCGTCAGCGCCCACGCAGGGGGGCTTGACGGACGGGCAAGCCGGTGTCACAACCGGCGGCACCCCTGGTGGGTGCGGGTCGGCGGACCGGGAGCTTGCTGCTGCCCTCGCGGGCGAGCTCCCGTCCGCCACCTCCGCGGCCGATGTCGTCAACTCGCCGCTCTCGTGCCCCACTGGTTCGCGGTCCGCCGCGTTCGGTGTGCAGGACGGTCCGCGCCGCGGCTTCATGTCGATCATGCTGGTGCCCGCGAAGACCGCGATGATGCAGCAGCCGCCGTGGGCCGACCGACCGTCCGGCACGACCGGGTCCGTCATCGCGACCAAGTCGGGCAAGACGCTGGTCGTGGCCATCGAGCCGCTGACGGGCTCGGCTGAACCGCCAGTGGACTCGACGCAGGCCGACAAGATCGCCGAGAAGCTGGCGGCGCGGTTCTGATCCGCGCCTGCGACGATTGACCTGATGACCACAGCCAGCACGCCCAAGGGCGAACGCCGCAAACACGCGCTCATCGAGGCGGCGGCGGCGCTGCTGATCGATGGCGGGTTCGACGCCGTCCGGCACCGCGCCGTCGCCGAGCGCGCGGGGCTGCCGCTGGCCTCGACCACGTACTACTTCGACTCCATCGACGACCTCATCGTCGAGGCGCTGGAGTTCCACGGGCGCGCGGAGCTGGCCCGCGGCCGGGCCGTGCTCGACGACCTGATCGCCTGTCCACAGGAGCCTGACGCGCTCGTGGAACTCGTGCTCGACCAACTGCTCGGCCCGCGGGCCAGGGAGAACGACGCCGAGGCGATCCTGCTGCGCTACGAGCGGCTCGTCGCCACCGCCCGCAGGCCCTACCTGCGCCCGCTCACCCTCGCGCTCGGCGCCGACCTTCGCCTCCTGTTGTCCGACACCTTCGCCCGCGCGGGCGCCGAGGTCGACGAGGCCCGGCTGGAACAGCTGATCGCCCTGGTCGACGGCGCTGTCGTCAACGCGCTGATCGAAGTCAACCCCGACCCGCGCGCCGCGGCGAAGAGGATGTTGCTCGACGCACTTGCCTGACCCATGCAACCTTTTCGCGCCTTGGTGCGTGAGATAGGTGCGAAGGGGGGCTCGATGCGAGACGAGGACGAGTTCCGGGCTTTCGCCCATGGCCACGCGCCCACGTTACGAAGATCGGCTTACTTGTTCTGCGGGGATTGGCATCTGGCTGAGGACCTGGTCCAGACGACCTTGGTCAAGATCTACAAGTCGTGGTCGCGGGTGGGCAGGCGCGAGACCACCCACAACTACGCGCGCACTGTCCTGTTGCGCACCTGGCTGGACGAGAAGCGCCGACCGTGGCGCCGCTCGGAGTGGGGCAGCCCGGAGGTCCCGGACACCGCGGACCCGTCGGTGGACATCGCCGACGGCGTCGGGCGCTCGTGGGAGCGCGACCAGGTGCACCGGGCGCTGCTGACGTTGGGCCCGCGCCAGCGCGCGGTGCTTGTCCTGCGGTACTTCGACGAACTCAGCGTCGCGGAGACCGCGTTGGTCATGGGATGTGCCGAAGGCACGGTCAAGAGCCAGGCCGCGCGCGGCCTCGCCGCGCTGCGGGCGGCTGTCGGGGGAATCTCGGAAGGCGAGTTGGTGGGGACATGAGGGAATCACCTAACCGCGAATGGCGCGACATCGCTGACGGAGTCAGACGATGAGCGACCAGGACCTGCGCCACGGGTTGCGGTGGGCGCTGGCCGACGAGCCCGCCTTCGACGTGGACGCCATGGTGGACCGGGCGGGTTCATCGATAGCGCGCAGGCGCAGGCTCATGCTGGCCGCCGCGGGAACGTTCGTGATCGCGGGGTTGGTCCTGGTGTTGCCGCTGGTGGCCAAGTCGGTACCGCGGGACACCTTGCCCGCGGCGGAGATGTCCATTCCGCAGCTCGACCGGGGACACCTGTGGCTCCCGGACCTGCCGCGTCCCGCGCGCACCGACATCGAGCTCGCGGCGACCATGACCGTGATCGACCGGCGAATGGGCACGCTCCTGGCGGAGATGTTCCCGGAATCGCTCGACGCCAACAAAGTCGGCGCACCAGTGGACGTTTCCGCGGTTCCTGTCGCCGGTGGAGCGATAACCAGGCAGCTGACCTACTGGGCCAGGGATGCCTGGGTCGAGATCCAGGTGCGCGTCCTGCCGCCGGGTTCGGGGGTCCGGGCGCCGGAGTGGATCTGCGCGGAGCCGCCCAACCCCGACTGCGGTCGGCTGGGGCTTATCGATGGCCGGACCCAGGTCACCGAGAAGTCCGCGGGTGGGTCGACGGTCTACGACTACCGGCCAGACGGCGTGGTTGTGGCTGCCACCAGCCAGTACGTGCCGGTCGACCTGCTCGGCCGATTGGCGGGCGATCCGGCGATCACCTATTGACCTACCGGGGTACCGGGGCGCTGGGGGTGCCTCGGTACCCCGGTAAGCTGGGCAAACGTGACCGCCGCGCAGAAGCCCCGCATCCCGAACGTCCTCGCAGGCCGCTACGCCTCGACCGAGTTGGCCCTGTTGTGGTCGCCCGAGGAGAAGGTGCGCATGGAGCGCGAGCTGTGGCTCGCCGTGCTCACCGCGCAGGCCGAACTCGGCGTCGACGTTCCTGAGGGCGCTGTCGACGACTACCGCCGCGTGCTCCCCGATGTCGACCTCGCGAGCATCGCCGAGCGGGAGCGGGTCACCCGCCACGACGTCAAGGCGCGCATCGAGGAGTTCAACGCCCAGGCCGGGCACGAGCACGTGCACAAGGGCATGACCTCGCGCGACCTCACCGAGAACGTCGAGCAGCTGCAGGTCCGCCGCTCGCTTGAGCTGGTCCGCGCCAGGGTCGCCGCCGTGCTCGCGCGGCTGGCACGGCTGGCCGCCGAACACGGCGACCTGGTCATGACGGGCCGCTCGCACAACGTCGCCGCGCAGGCCACCACCCTCGGTAAGCGCTTCGCGACCGCGGCCGACGAGCTGCTGGTGGCCTTCCAGCGGGTCGACGAGCTGGTCACCCGCTATCCGCTGCGCGGGATCAAGGGCCCGGTCGGCACCGCCCAGGACATGCTCGACCTGCTCGGCGGCGACGCGGCCAAGCTCGACCGGCTGGAGCAGGTCGTCGCCGAGCATCTCGGGTTCGCCTCGGTGTTCACCAGCGTCGGACAGGTCTATCCGCGGTCGCTGGACTACGACGTGGTGACCGCGCTCGTGCAGCTGGCGGCCGCGCCGTCGAGCCTGGCGAAGACGATCCGGCTGATGGCGGGCCACGAGCTGGTCACCGAGGGCTTCAAGCCCGGCCAGGTCGGGTCGTCGGCGATGCCGCACAAGATGAACACCCGCTCCTGTGAGCGCGTCAACGGACTGGCCGTCATCCTGCGCGGCTACGCGTCGATGATCGGCGAGCTGGCGGGCGACCAGTGGAACGAGGGCGACGTGTCGTGCTCGGTGGTCCGCCGGGTCGCCCTGCCCGACGCGTTCTTCGCCATCGACGGCTTGCTGGAGACGTTCCTGACCGTGCTCGACGAGTTCGGCGCGTACCCGGCGGTCGTGGCCCGTGAGCTCGACCGCTACCTGCCGTTCCTGGCCACCACCAAGGTCCTCATGGCCTCGGTGCAGGCAGGCGTGGGCCGCGAGACCGCGCACGAGGCGATCAAGGAGAACGCCGTCGCCGTCGCGCTGGCGATGCGGGAGCAGGGCATCGAGCGCAACGACCTGCTCGACCGGCTCGCCGCCGACGACCGCATCCCCCTCGACCGCGCCCGCCTCGACGCGTTGCTCGCCGACCGCCTGCCGTTCACCGGCGTGGCCGGGACGCAGGTCGCGGCCGTGGTGAAGCGCGTTGAGGACGTGCTGGGCCGGTTCCCCGAGGCCGCGGGCTACGTCCCCGGGGCCATTCTCTGATGCGGATCCTGTCGTTCCCGTTCGACGCCGTCCCGGATGAGCTGCGCTCCCAGGTCACCGACCTGTGGGCGCGGGCGTGGGGCGACCCGAGCGGGCACGACCCGGTCCTCGGCCCGGTGTCGATGCTCCTGCTCGACGGGGACACGGTCGTCGCCGCGCTGGACATCCTCGGCAAGGAGATCGACCACGGCGGTCAGCGGTATGTCGCGGGCGGGCTCAGCACGGTTGTCACACGCGAGGATTCGCGCGGACAAGGACATGGCAAGCGGCTTGTCGCCGAGGCGCGGGTCGCCATGTCGCGCGGGTACGACCTTGGCCTGTTCACCTGCGACGTCCCGCTGCGGCCGTTCTACGAGAGCGCGGGCTGGCGGACGCTGCCGGGCACGGTCCTGGTCGGCGGCACGCCGTCGGCGCCGTTCCCCAGTGACCAGCCCGGTTTCGACAAGGTGACCATGGGCGACTTCTTCTCGCCCCGGGTCGACCGGGCGGCGTTCGAGAACGCCAGGATCGAGTTGTACCCAGGGGAGATCGACAAGCTCTGGTGATCACCGCCCGTGTGCCACCAGCACCGTCGCGGAGACCCCGGGTACCGGCTCCAGGTCTTGGGCAGCCGACCCGCCGTTGATCGCGATGGCGACGTGGCCCGCCGAGTCGATCAGCAGCACGGCCGTGCCCGCGTCCGCGTCGGCGAAGGTGCGGCCGACCACGGCCTCCAGCGAGCGGTCGCCGATCTGGGCATGCGCGCGCCAGCCCGGCGCGGCGCCCGTGGCCGCGAGATCCGTTGCCGTCGCGGCGAGTTGGACGTTGCCGAAGGTGTCGGTGCCGATGACCTCGGTGATCAGTCTGCCGGGCAGCGCCATGGTCACGGGATCCGGCAGCCGGGTCAGCGTCGCCGGGTCGATCGGCGGCCCGAGCAGGTCGGGCGCCGCGCCCGCGGCGATCCGGGCAGCGGCCGGGGCGAAGACGTCACGGCCGTGGAAGGTCGCGTAGTCGGGCTCGTCGGTGAGCTCGTAGGCGGCGGTGATCCCGGCCGCGGCGGGCGGGAGCAAGCCGTTGTCCGGCCCGACGAACACCCCGCTGTCGGCGACGATCACGACGCCGCGTCGGGTTGTCCCGACACCCGGGTCGACCACCGCCAGATGTACCGCGGGCGGCAGCGCAGGCACGGTCTGCGCCAGCACGGCGGCGCCCCGGCGGACGTCGCGCGGTGGGATCAGATGGGTGATGTGGATGACGCGCACCGCGGGCGCGATACGGGCGATCACGCCCTCGCAGGCCGCGGGGAAGCCGTCGGCCAGGCCATAGTCGGTGGTGAACGAGACGAAGTCGAACGCCATGGGACCAGTGTCGTCGCTCAAGGTTCCACGTGAAACCCGAGCCGTCCGACGGGGTGCGTAAGCTGCTGAAACGTGCCGACGCTCTCTGACTATCCCAAGATCGCCGCAGGCAAGGTCCGCGAACTGTACGCGATCGACGACGACCACCTGCTGCTCGTCGCGTCCGACCGGATCTCCGCCTACGACTTCGTGCTTGACTCGCCGATCCCCGACAAGGGACGCGTGCTCACCGCGATGAGCGTCTTCTGGTTCGAACTGCTCGGTGACCTCGTGCCGAACCACCTCGTCGCCTATGACGACGACCGGATCCCCGCCGAGGTCCGCGGCCGGGCGCTGATCGTGCGCAGGCTGTCGATGCTGCCGGTCGAGGCGGTCGCGCGCGGCTACCTCGCCGGGTCCGGCACGTCGGACTACAACCGCACCGGCGCGGTCTGCGGGATCGCGCTGCCGCCGGGGCTGGTCGAGGGATCGATGCTGCCGGAGCCGATCTTCACCCCGGCGACCAAGGCCGCGCTCGGCGAACACGACGAGAACGTCGACTTCGCCGCCGTCGAGGCCGAGATCGGCACCGACCTCGCAGTCCGCGTCCGCGACCTGACCCTGGCGATCTACGAACGCGCCGCCGAGCACGCGCGCGGCACCGGCGTGATCCTCGCCGACACCAAGCTCGAATTCGGCCTGCTCGACGGCGAAGTCGTTCTCGGCGACGAGGTCCTGACCCCGGACTCGTCGCGCTACTGGCCGACGGAGACCTACGAGCCGGGCCACGCGCAGCCGTCGTTCGACAAGCAGTACGTCCGCGACTGGCTGACCTCGCCCGCCTCCGGCTGGGACCGCGCCGCCGACCAGCCGCCGCCCGCGCTGCCCGACGACGTCGTCGAGTCCACCCGGGCCCGGTACGTCCAGGCGTACGAACAGGTCACCGGACGGAAGTTCGCCGACTGGATCGGGTGATTCTCCACAAGCGACACCTGGTTGTCATCCGAATACGCTGTGCTGGTTAGCGTGACGGGACGACTCGTGGTTTCGCTGGCCGGAATTGACACCCGGACGCTGCACCGCTGCGCCGACCTCGCCGAGGAGATGCAGAAGCGCTCGGTGCCGTTGTCGCTGCTCTTCGCCCCCCGCCGAGACGGCGCTGTCGCCGACTGGGTCCGCACGCGCCGCGCCGCGGGCGACGCCGTGCTGATGCACGGCTTCGATCACTCTCCTGAGCCGCGCGGCCGCACGATGGCGCTTGGGCGTCGTGCCGAGTTCGCGGCTCTGCCCGCGCATGAGGCGGGGCTGCGGTTGACCGCGGCTGTCGCGACCATGGACCGGCTGGGTCTGGCGACGGACGCGTTCGCGCCGCCGCGCTGGTACGCGTCGCGAGGCACCGTGACGGCGTTGGCCCGCAAGGGTTTCACGCTGTGCGCGGACCTCTACGGGGTGCGCGACCTGCGTACTGATGGGGTGCACCGTTCGCGGGTGCTGGGCCTAGCCCAGACCGAGCGCGCCGAGACGCTTTGGTGCTTCACCTTCGTGCTGGCGGCCGCCCGTGTCGCGCGCCGAGGCGGCTTGGTCCGCCTCGCCGTCGACGCCGCCGACCTGGCCCGGCCTGGGTTGCGGCAGGCGGTTCTTGACGCGGTGGACAATGCGCGGATTCATGGGGCTGACGGGGTGACTTATCCGGATGTGCTCGCGCCGCGTGTGCGTTCGCGTTCGGCGGCTGTTGTGCCGAGTGTGCCTGCGGTGATCTAGCGGGCGGCTCGCTGGCGCATTGCGGCTGGGGTCGGTTCGCTGCGCATCGCCAAAGGAAAGCCCCCGTCGAGACCTGAGTCTCGACGGGGGCTTCCTTATTCACTACCCGGTGGGGCCTATTTCGGGTTACGCACTTGTCTTTCTTAGAAGGTCAGCTTCCAAGAGTTGATGTATCCGACGTCTGCCCTGGCGACGTCCTGGACCTTCAGGCGCCAGGTGCCGTTGGCGACCTCGGTCGACGCGTTCACCGTGTAGGTGGCGATCACGTTGTCGGCCGAGTCGTTGCCCGACGAGTTCTTCACGCGGTACAGCGTGCCGTCCGGGGCCACCAGGTCGATGACCAGGTCACCGCGCCAGGTGTGGACGATGTTGACGTCGACCTTCAGCGTTGCCGGGGCGTTGCCGGTGACGCCGGTCACGGCGACGTCGCTGAAGACCGCCGCGCCGGGCGAGTCGGCGATGGTGACGTCGGCGGTGTTCTCGAAGACCTTGCCGGTGGGCGGCGGGGTGGTGCCGGAGACGGCCTCGAGGGCGTCGACGCGGCCTTCGCCGTAGAAGTTGTTCTTGGCCGTGGTGCCCGAGCAGCGGCTGTCGGTGCAGCTCAGGTCGTCGGCCTGGACGCCCAGCTTGCTGCGCAGCTGCGCGAGGGTGGCGGTCGGGTCGACGCTGACCAGCAGGGCCGCGACACCGGCGACGTGCGGGGAGGCCATCGAGGTGCCGGACTTCGAGCCGTAGCCACCGCCGGGCAGGGTCGAGTAGACGCTGTCACCGGGGGCCGCGACGGCGATCTTGTCGACGCCGAAGTTGGAGAACGACGACTTGGTGTTCGACGAGTTGATCGACGCGACGGTCACGACGCCGGGCAGCTCGGTGGGGACGCTGAGGCAGTCGTTGGTGATGTTGCGGGTGACCGGGGTCGAGTCGTTCGGGCTCGTCGTGTCGTTCGACTTGCTCGACAGGTTGTAGTTCTCGTTGCCCGCGGCGGCGACGTTCAGCACGCCCTTGCCCTCGGCGTACAGCGCGGCGCGCTTGGTGCCTTCGAGGATGGCGGCCTGGTCGACGTTGCTCGGGCAGTTGAACAGCCACGGGTCGGTGTAGTAGCTGTTGTTGGTGACGTCGAGGCCCTTGTCACCGGCGAACACGAACGCGCAGATGGTGTTCTCGGCGAAGAACAGGCCACTGGGCTTCTCGGCGATGCGGACCGAGGAGATCTTGACGCCCGGCGCGACGCCGACCATGCCCTTGCCGTTCTTGGCCGCGGCGATGGTGCCCGCGACGTGGGTGCCGTGGTCGCCCTCGGGACGCCACGAGCCGACGCGGGTGTCGAGCTTGCCGTAGGCGCAGGACGCCGACTTGGTGGCGTCGAAGTTGGCCTTGAGGTCGTAGTGCTGGTCGTCGACGCCGGTGTCGAGGATGCCGACGGTGACGTTCGGCGAACCCTGGTTGATGGCCCAGGCCTGGTCGGCCTTGATCTGGGTCATGTCGACGCGCGCGGACTCGCTGCCGGTCGGGGTGGACTGCGACGGGGAGGCCGGGATCGACGGGTTCGCCGCGTCAGCTGGGACGTCGCTGGTGCGGGTCGCGCCGACCTGCTGCACGCCGGAGACCGCGCGCATGGCGGTGGCGAACGTGGTGGAGGTCGAGTGCGCGACGATGACGCCGATCGCGTCGTAGGACGCGTAGACGGTGCCACCGTTGGTGCCGACGGCGGTCTTGGCGCCCGCGGTGTCGTTCGGCGCGGTGATGACCAGGTACGAGCGCAGGCCCGCGGCGGCGGACGCGGAGATCGAGCCCGGGGCGGCAGGGACGCCGGGGGCGTAGATCGAACCAGGCGCGGCCAGCGCGGTGCCCGCGGTGGCCATGATTCCGGCGCCGACCAGCGCGGCGGTGGCCGCGCGGCGGAGTCGGGTGCGTGAACGCAGGAACACGGTGTCCTCCGGACAAATCAGGGGCGGACCCGCGCCGGTCGGCGCGGGGTGCAGGAGCCCGTTACCTAACCTTGAGGGCGCGGACGGGGTTTCGGGACGCCGTGTGACGAACTAGTTCACAGAATTGCGCCAGACGGTCGCCTACAGATCGGCCGTCTCGGCCGCGACAGGTACGTGCACGTGGGAACCCTTTGGTCCGAGCGTGGTGAAGCGGTATAAGGACGAATCGATGCCGCCCTGGCTCAGCCAGCCCTCGTGGACCGGCATGGCCACGCGGGGCGCGACAGCGCGGAAGTACGCGATCGTCTCGACCAGTTTCGTCCACGGCGCCGCGGTCGGCAGGGCCAGCACATCGATCCGCTGGTCGGGCACGAACAGCGAGTCTCCTGGGTGGTAGAACGCGCTGCCGTCGATGACGTAGCCCAGGTTGGATGGCATCTCGATCTCCGGGTGGATCACCGCGTGCGCGCCGCCGACGGCCGCGATGGGACGACCTGATTCATGCAACCGCGCCGAACATCGCCACGATATCGGCCGTCTCGGCCGCGACAGGTACGCGCGACCACCGCTCGGCGTGTCTCGGTCTCCGGGTTGGATCACCGCGTGACTACGAAACCGCAGGCCAACAGGAGGGTGACGGTGGTCATCCCGGTGACCGCCCTGCCGTACCTCGACCCACAGAACGTGACGACACCAGAAGTTCCGGGGAGGCGGGCTAGTACCGGCCGGTAACGTGAGGGTATGACGACCGTTCAGGCGACTTTCGACTCGGTGGACCCGGCGACCGGCGAGGTGGTCGGCACGCATCCGATCGCGACCGCCGAGGAGGTCCAGACCGCGGTCGACCGCGCTCGCCCGGCCGCGCGCTGGTGGGCCGACCTCGGGTTCTCCGGCCGCGCCGACCGGCTCAACCGCTGGAAGTCGGCGCTGACGCGGCGGGCGCACGAGTTGGCAGACGTCGTGCACGCCGAGACCGGCAAGCCGCGGGCCGACGCCATGCTGGAGATCATCCTGGCGATCGACCACACCGCGTGGGCGGCGAAGAACGCGCGCAAGGTCCTCGGGCCGCACCGCCGGTCGCCCGGCCTGCTGATGTCCAACCACACCGCGTCCGTGGAGTACCAGCCGCTCGGCGTGGTCGGCGTGATCGGGCCGTGGAACTACCCGGTGTTCACGCCGATGGGCTCGATCGCGTACGCGCTGGCGGCGGGCAACGCCGTGGTGTTCAAGCCCAGCGAGTACACCCCGGCCGTCGGTCGGTGGCTGGCCGACAGCTTCGCCGAGATCGTGCCAGAGCAGCCCGTCTTCCAGGTCGTCACCGGCCTCGGCGCGACCGGCGCCGCGTTGTGCCAGTCGGGTGTCGCCAAGATCGCGTTCACCGGGTCGCCCGGCACCGGCAAGAAGATCATGGCCGCCTGCGCCGACACCCTCACCCCGGTCCTGATCGAGGCGGGCGGCAAGGACGCCCTACTGGTCGACGCCGACGCGGACATCGACGCCGCCGCAGACGCGGCCGTCTGGGGCGGTTTCTCCAACGCCGGCCAGACGTGTGTCGGCGTCGAGCGGGTCTACGTGCACGAACAGGTCTACGACGAGTTCGTGGCCAAGGTCGTGGCGAAGGCCCGCGAGGTGAAGCCGGGTACCGAGATCGGCCCGATCACCATGCCCGCCCAACTCGCCATCATCCGCCGCCACATCGACGACGCCATCGCACGCGGCGGCCGGGCCCTGGTCGGCGGTGAGGTGGGTGAGCGGTTCGTGCAGCCGACGGTGCTGGTGGACGTCCCGGAAGACGCCGCGGCGGTGCGCGAGGAGACCTTCGGGCCGACGCTGACCGTGGCCAAGGTGCGGGACATGGACGAGGCCATCGCGAAGGCCAACGACACGACGTATGGGCTCGGCGGGACAGTGTTCTCCAAGGCCCGCGGAATGGAACTGGCCCGGCGGCTGCGGTCGGGCATGGTCGCGGTGAACTCGGTGATCAGCTTCGCGGGCGTGCCGTCGCTGCCGTTCGGTGGCAGCGGGGACTCGGGGTTCGGCCGGATCCACGGTCCGGAGGGCCTGCGCGAGTTCGGCCGCCCGAAGGCGATCGCGCGGCTGCGGTTCAAGGCCCCGCTGACGCTGACCACGTTCGCCCGCTCGGCGAAGGTGGACGAGCGGGTCGAGAAGCTGATCAAACTCCTGCACGGCCGCTGACACCCGGTCCTGCCCCGGCCGCTGATTCTGGCCGGGGCGCTTGGCCCTGGCCGGCGACCTCGGCACTGATCTGGCGCAGACCTCGCCTCCGGGCCGCTGACACCCGACCACTGACACCTGACCCC
>DATLIA010000235.1:0-159674 GCA_035540215.1 Actinokineospora sp.
GGGCCACTTGATCGCGTCGTATGTCCTCTGAACGGACGTGAACGTGCGCAGTGCGCACGTTCACGTCCCGATCCCCTTGTCGTCGCCTCAAGGACCCCCGTACCGTATTTGTACGGACATTTGAGGAAGGGCAGGGCGCGCGTGGACAACCTCGTGTTCCAGCAGTACTACCTCGACTGCCTGTCCCACGCCTCCTACCTGGTCGGCGACCGTGGGACCGGGCGGGCGGTGGTGGTCGACCCGCAGCGGGACATCGGCGGATACCTCGCCGACGCCGAGGCGTGGGGGCTCACGATCGAGCTGGTCATCGAGACGCACGTGCACGCCGACTTCCTGTCCGGGCACCTTGAGCTGGCCGAGGCCACCGGCGCCCGGATCGCCTACGGCGGCGCGGCGCGGGTGGACTTCAAGATCGACCGGCTGGCGGACAAGGCACGGCTCTCCCTCGGTGAGGTCGAGTTGGAGATCCTGCACACGCCTGGTCACACGCCGGAGTCGATCTGCGTGGTGGTCCGCGAGCACGCGGGCGACGCGGTCCCCTACGGCGTGCTGACCGGCGACACCCTGTTCATCGGCGACGTCGGCAGGCCCGACCTCCTCGGCGCGGCAGGCTGGTCGGCCGACCAGCTGGCCAGGGCCCTGTTCCGCTCGACCCGGCAGCGGCTGCTGACCCTGCCCGACGCCACCCGCGTCTTCCCCGCGCACGGCGCCGGGTCGGCGTGCGGGAAGAACCTGTCCAGCGAGACCACCAGCACCATCGGCGAGCAGCGCGCGGCGAACTACGCGCTCGCCCCGATGAGCGAGGACGACTTCGTCCGGGCGGTGTGCGATGGCCAGACCCTCGCCCCGATGTACTTCGCGTACGCCTCGCACCGCAACCGCGAGAGCAGGCCGACGCTGCACGAGACCGACCCGGTCCCGGCGCTCGACGCCCTCCCGCCCGGCGCGACGGTGCTCGACACCCGCGATCCCGACGCCTTCGCGACGGGGCATCTGCCCGGCGCGGTCAACGTCGGACTCGGCGGCCGGTTCGCCGAACTGGTCGGCCAGGTCCTGCGCGCGGAGGACCCGATCGTGTTGATCTGCGTGGACGGGACCGCGATCAAGGCGCGCAATCGTTTGGCCCGGATCGGATTCGATCAGGTCGTCGGCGTGTTCACCGGTTCGAGTGATCAACAGCGGTCCCGTCGGGTGACCCCGGCCGAGCTCGCCGGACTCGACGTTCGGCTGGTCGACATCCGCGGCCGGGGCGAGGTCGAGACCGCGGGCACCATCGCGGGCGCGGCGCACATCCCCCTCCCCGAACTCGTCGGCAGGCTGGGCGAGTTGGACCCGACCATGCCGACTGTCGTGTTCTGCGCGGGCGGCTACCGCTCGTCGGTCGCCGCCTCGGTGCTGCGGGCGCGCGGGTTCGCCGACGTCGCGGACCTGGCGGGCGGCTTCTCGGCGTGGCTCGACGGCGGCTTCCCGGTCGTCCATCCGGAGCGCGTGTGACCACACAACCCAAGAGCCAATCCTCGGAGTCCGGTTGAGCGCCCTGGTGCTCGCCTTGGGCGCGGGCGCGATGATCGGGCTCGCGCTCGGCGCCCTCGGCGGCGGCGGGGGGATGCTCGCCGTCCCCGCGTTGATCTACTTGCTCGGACTCGACCCGACGTCAGCGGCGACGGCCAGCCTGCTGATCGTCAGCGCGACCTCACTGACCGCGCTGACCCGGCACGCGGGCGCTGTGGACTGGCGCACGGGAGCCGTGTTCGCCGCAGCCGGGATGGTGCCCGCGATCGGCGCGGCCGCACTCGCCCAGTACATCCCGGCGACGATCCTGACGGGCTCCTTCGCCATGATCGCCGCCGCGGCCGGGATCGCGATGCTGCGCTCCACCCAATTGGCCGAGCCCGCCGCGACGGGCACCGTGCTCACCGCCCAGCGGGTCGGCGTGTCCAAGTCGCTGACCGCGGGCGCCGGGCTCGGCATGGTCACCGGCCTGCTCGGCGTCGGCGGCGGCTTTCTGGCGGTGCCGACGCTGGTCACCGTGCTCAAGCTGCGGATGCACGTGGCGGTCGGCACCAGCCTGTTCGTCATCGCGGTCAACTCGGCCGCCGCGCTGACCACCCGGCTGGCCACGGCGCAGATCGCGCTGGACTGGAAGGTGCTCGGCCCCTTCGCGGGCGCGGCGCTGCTCGGTGCGTGGGATGGGAAACGCCTGTCGGCCAAGGTGTCGACGGCGACGCTGAAGCGGATCTTCGCCTGCATGCTGTTCGGGCTGGCCGCGTTCATGTTCATCGATGCCGTCGTCTGATCTTGAGGAACCACCGTAATCAGTCGGTCGCCTACGGTAACTTGGCGACATGGTCCCCACCGTGCGCGACCTCGCCCGCGAGCTCGTGGAAGTCCTTGCCCCGGAAGAGCTGCCGACCTTCGACGTGGTCGCCGAGCCCTATCTGACCGACCCACACCGCGCCGAACGGCGGCTGCGCGACCACGACGACTCGATGGGCTTCGGCGTCGCCGACGCGCTGGCCATGATGACCCCGGTGGTCGCCCTGGTCTCGGGCAGCGTGGTCACCGCGCTGTCGGACACGCTCACCGACTCGATGCGCTCGACCGGCGCCAAGCTCCTGCGCAAGATGACCAGGAAGAAGCCGGCAGAACTGCCAGAGGCCGCGTCCGAGTGGTCGGCCGAACAGCTCGCGGAGGTCCGCGAGATCGCCCTCAAGCGCGCGATCGACCTCGGAATGAAACCCGCCAAGGCCGAAACGCTGGCAGACGCCGTAGTCGGCGCCCTGGTCCGCCGGTCATGACCGCGGCAGGGAAGCCGGACCCGCGAAGATTCCCCTCCGAGACCGGCTGGCTGCTCGCCTTGCTCGCCACCACGGTCCTCATCAACGCCTGGACAATGGCAGGCTGGCTCGCCGATCCGGCAGGCCGGGACGACGTCGTGCCATGGACCCAGATGATCATTCTGATCTCGCCGGGGCTGGCGCTGACCACCCTGATCAGCCGTAGGCGGGTAAAGCGGTCGACACCGCTGTCCGACACGCGGTTCCGCGACGCGGGCAAGCTGATCGACGAGTTGGCCGACCACACATCCCTCGCCACGAAGCCGCAGGTGAGGTTCAACAAGGACCTAGGCGCGCGGGCGTTCGTCCACGGCATCCCGGCGCAGCCGCTCCTGATGCTCGGCCCCGAACTGCTGGCGCTGCACTCGATGGGCGGCGGGCATCGCACGGTGTTCGAGGCGGTGATCCGCCATGAGCTGGCACATCTGCGCGCGGGCGACCTGACGAGGCTCGCCGTGGTCACCACGCTGCGGTTCACCAACGCCTTCTGCGCACTCTGGCTCGTCGCCATCCTGGCGCTGTTCACCACGGCCAACATGACCGTCGGACAGCTCGTGATCGGGATCGTGCGCGGCATCGGGCTGGTACTGCTGGCGGAGCTGATCGCGCGCACGTTCCTGCGAGTGCGCGAGCACCACGCGGACCTGCTGGCAGCCGAAGGCGGACGCGAAGCCCTGAGCGCGGCGCTGAGCGGCGGTCCCGATGTGTCCACCGCCCGCCAGTGGCTGCGCCGCCATCCCGGCGGCCGGGAGCGGACGGCCGCGATCGAGCGGTCCACTGTCATGCTCGCCTCCGGTCCCGGCCAGGTGTTCCTGGGTGCCGCGACAGCCGGGGTCGCGCTGATCTCGTTGCAGAACAGCCTGTTGGACAGCGACCCGAAAGCGCCGCAGGACATGATTCTCCTGGCCGCGCTCCTCATCGGCGTCCCGCTCGTGCTCTTCACCGCGTTCACGCAGTGGCGCACGGCGTGGGACCCGAGCGCTCGACGGCGCGGACTCCCGGTGCTGTTCGCCGCCGCCTTGTTCGCAGGTCTCCTTGTCGGCAGCCATCTTTCCCCCTACACGCGCATCTCAAGGCGCGGGCCGACCGGGATACCACTCAGCGCGCCACTGCTTGTCTGGTTCGCCGTCGGGGCTGTCGCGCTGTGCCTGTGGCTGCACACCTTGGGCACCGCGCGGGCGCGGACCGATCCCGAGGCGCGGCGGCTCGATCGGTTCCTGGTCCTCGCGGGCACCTGCGCCGCGATCGTCGGCGGCTGGCTGATCGCCGCGCTTTGGACGTGGGCGGCACGGATCCTCGGCATCCGGATCGGCTGCACGGACGCAGACTTCGCCGACTCGCCCGTCTGCACGACGGGTTTCGAGAACCAGGTCGCGCAGTCGGTCCTGCGCGACTTCGTGCACGGACCGTGGTTCGCGATCGTCGCCGTGCTGGTGGCGGCGTCCCTGGTCGTGCCAGGGCTGGTCGCCCGCAGGCCCACCGCCAAGTGGCAGGCGGTGGTCGGGCTGGTCGCGGTGGCCAGTGCTGTGGTGGTCGCGGTGAGCGGCGAGAAGGCCAAGGCTCCGGTGTCGCGGGCCGAGATCCGCCCGGTCATCGAGACCGCCCCTGCCGCGCAGGACAATCTTCCGAAGGAACTCCAGTTCGACTGCCCGCTGAAGCACAAGGCCACGCCTGACCTGACCCAGGCGTGCTCGACCGACCGGAAGGAGAAGTACGCCCTGGGCCCCGCCGAACTGACCGGCGCCGACTTCGGCACCGCGACAGCGGGCCCATCCAGCTACGGCACCATCGAGATCACGCTGCACTTCACCGAGGCGGGCGCCCGGCGCTGGACCGCGCTCACCGCCCGCAGCATCGGGAAGCAACTGGCCATCGTGGTCGACGGCGCGGTCATCTCCGCGCCCCAGGTTCGGGAGACGATCTCCGGCAACGGCGCGACGCTGAGTGGCCAGTGGAGCCTCGAAGAGGCCAAGGCGATGGTCGCGGTGATCAACGGCGAATGATCCAGCATGGTCGCGGGCACTACACCGCTGCGATCTTGATGGTGATCAGCCACATTGACGATGGGTGGGCGCGAGCGGGAAGGTGTGCCCCTGCCCAGGTCACACCGTCGGTGACCTGGGGTCGGAGGAGGTCGCCGCCATGCCAGCGTCCCTGTCCACCGTGCCCGTCGCGGGCGGCCGCCTGACCGTGGCCACCTGGACACCGGTGGCGGCGCGGGTTCCCGCGCAGCGGCAGCACGGGCAGGCCGAGGCGACCCGCCCGGTACTGGCGATCCACGGCATCACCGCATCGCACCGCGCGTGGTCGGCCGTCGCCGCTGCCCACCCGGGCACGGTCATCGCCCCGGACCTGCGGGGGCGCGGCGGCAGCAGCGACCTGCCGGGCCCGTTCGGCATGGCCGCCCACGCCGAGGACTGCGTGCGGGTGCTCGACGCCTTCGGGATCGAGGAGGCCGTCGTCCTCGGCCACTCCATGGGCGGGTTCGTCGCCGCCGTCCTCGCCCACCGGCATCCTGAGCGAGTGGCCAAGCTCGTCCTGGTCGACGGCGGTGGCCCGCTGCCCGCCGTGGAGAACATCGAGACCGCGCTCGGCCCGGCTGTCCGACGACTGAGCATGCGCTTCCCCGACCGCGCCGCCTACCACGACTTCTGGCGCGCGCATCCCGCCTTCGCCGAGTGGACCGCCGATATCGAGTCCTATGTGGACTACGATTTGACCGGGACCGAGCCGGAGCTGCGCAGCCGGGTGAACGCCGACGCCGTACGGACCGACTTCCTCGACCTCAACGCGGGCGAGGTACCCCGCGCCGCGTTCGCCGCGCTCAAGCCGGACACGCTGTTCCTGCGTGCCACCAAGGGTTTGTTCGACGAGCCGACACCCCTCTACCCGCACACCGAGGACTACCCGTTCACCGTGCGGACCGTGGACGGCACCAACCACTACTCGATCCTCTTCGGCGCCGACGGCGCGCGCGCCGTGGCCGCCGCTATCGCCCCCTGAACGTGGAGACGCCGATGCTTCGCTCACTCACCGCGGCGACCATGGTCGCCGCGACCGTGCTGGTCCCCGCCGGGACGGCCGCCGCCGACCCGGCCTACCTGACCAACGAGGCGACCTACACCTCCGTCGCCAACGGCTGGGTGAAGGTCGACCGCTACCGCGACACGACCCCCGGCTTCGTCGACGAGCAGTACCCGCCGGACGGCCGCGGTGACCAGGACGGGCAGCGCAAGACGTTCTTCAACAACGTCGCCCGGCCGTCGTCGAGCCGCTTCCTGCTGTACTCGGCGCCCGGCTGGAACACCGGCAGCAAGCCCGTGCCGGTCCTGCTTGTCCACGGCGCCAACGACAACCCGGACCGCGCGTGGGCGAACCCGAACGAGTCCGGCGGCTTCGGCTGCGGCTCGGCGAGCTGCCCGTCCACCGGCATGATGCAGTACCTCAGCACCCGAGGGCACAAGGTGTTCGCCATCGGCTTCGCGCACAAGCAGGGCGACAACCGCCAGCACGCACAGCAGGTCGGCGACGCGATCGCGGTCATCAAGGCGCGGCTCGGGGTCAGCCAGGTCGACGTGGTCGGCTGGAGCAAGGGCATGATGTCCGGCCGGATGTATGTCTCGTCGGTCAAACCTTCCTGGGGGCGGAACTACGCGGGAGACGTGCGCAGGCTGGTGACCCTCGGCGGACCCAACGGCGGCTACGACTACCCGTTCGCACACGGCTGGGCGCACGACTTCTCCATCTGGCCCGAGTGCGGCGGCGCGATCAACGCGCCCAGCCCGCACACCCGGATGACCTGCTACGGCCAGTACACCTACCACCCGGAGCTGTCGATCACCCCGACCGCGGGCTGGGACGCCTACCCTGGCCAGCGGCAGATGCTCAAGCGCTGGGACGGCGTGTACGGCGTCAACACCTCCGCGCAGGACTGGTACACCACCTACTACGGCGGCCAGGGCTTCTACACCGACGGACCCGGCATCCAGGCCGCGATCAACGCGGGCTCGCTGATCACCGCCATCCAGGGCGCGGGCACGCCCAGTGGCGTGCAGGTCTACCTGCTCGCGGGCGGCGCCGCCAACATCGTCGGCGTGTGGAACGAGGCGCGCGGGCCCAGCGACGGCATCGTGTTCATCTCCAGCGCCCTCGACACCACCGGCGTCACGACGCTGGGCGGCACCACGACGATCTACACCGCGAACCACCTGCAGCTCGGCTGGGCGTCGGCGTCGATGTCCCAGGTCGCGACCTGGCTAGCGGCGTGACCCATGGCGTTGACCGGGTCTCGACATGCCCACGACGCCGCTGCCCGCGTTGCAGGAACAGCCACGTACACCCGGTACGCGCGCTGTCCCTGCGCCTTGGCAGCGACGCCGTGGACACGCCGATACCCAGCCAACGCCATGAGTCACACCACTAGCCTGAGAGGAAATGACCATGCTGTTCGACGGAATCACCGCGCGCCGGGTGAGCACTGACCGGCTGACGATGAATATCCTGGAGACTGACCGCACCGGCGACCCCGTGGTCTTCGTGCACGGCAACGTGTCCTCCAGCCTGTTCTGGCAGCGCCCGATGCTGGACCTGCCCACCGGCTACCGCCCGATCGCGGTCGACCTGCGCGGCTTCGGCGACACCGACCCCGAACCGGTCGACGCGTCCCGTGGACTCAGCGACTACGCCGACGACGTGGCCGCCCTGCTCGACGCCCTCGACCTCGGACCCGTGCACCTGGTCGGCTGGAGCATGGGCGGCGGCGTGGCGCTGCGGCTGCTGCGCGACCGGCCCGCGTCCGTCCGCACCCTCACCCTGGTGAACCCGGTCTCCCCCTTCGGCTTTGGCGCCACCCGCGGCGAAGCAGGCGACCTCGTCGACCCGAACGGCGCGGGCTCCGGCGCGGGCGGGGCCAACCCGGAGTTCGTCAAGATGATCGCCGACGGAATCACTTCGGACGACTCACCATTCGCCCCACGAACCATCATGCACGCGTTCTATTTCAAGCCCCCCTTCGAACCCGCCGACGCCGACGTCTACGTCACCTCGATGCTGACCACGAAGACCGGCGACCCCCACTACCCCGGCGACACGACCCCCACCGACGCCTGGCCAGGCGCGGCCCCCGGCACCCACGGCGTGCTGAACGCCATGTCCCCCAACCACTTCCGGATCGACGACCTGCACACCATCGACCCGAAGCCGCCAATCCGCTGGATCCGCGGCTCCGATGACCAGATCGTCTCGGACACGTCGATGTTCGACTTGGCCTACCTGGGCAGTCTCGGCGCGATCCCCGGCTGGCCGGGCGCCGAGACCCACCCGCCGCAGCCGATGGTCGCCCAGACCAGGGCGGTTCTCGACCAGTACGCGGCGGCGGGCGGGACCTACGACGAGATCCTGGTCGAGGACTGCGGCCACACTCCGCACCTGGAGAAGCCCGCCGAGTTCGACGCGGCCCTCCACGGCCTCCTCGCCAAGGGCTGACGGGCGGCCCGGCTGCCCACCTGGGGCAGCCGGGCCACTCGGAATCAGTTGTAGGCGGCCACCTGCGCCGAGAACTGGTTCATGGCGCGCACCCCGTCGACCGTGCCCGGGATACCCATCGTGATCCCGTAGTCGGCGGTGTAGGTGTCGGGGCTGGTGTAGCCCGAAACCGAGTTGCCGCACATCGAGTCCGAGATGCGGTCCCAGCCCACGCCATAGGCGTAGGGATATCCGGAGTTCGGGCCGTAGCAGTGCGCGAGGCCCATGTTGTGCCCGAACTCGTGGCGCATGGTGAACAGCCCGCACCCCCAGTTCTCGGCCGCGATCATGTAGTCCTTGCTCGCGCCAATGTGACCGAGTCCGCAACCGTCGCTGACGCTGAGGTAGTAGATGGCGTCGGCCCTGAGTTCAGTGCGCTTTGTCTTGATCACCGAGTCCACTCGGGCGTTCTCCAGAGCGGCGTTCAACGTGGGGTCCGACACCTGGCGCTTAAGGAAACCGACGCGCTGGACGTAGAAGTTCGCGCCGGAGTTCTCCAGCGCGAGGTTGGTCTCCGTCACCTCGTCCCTGAGATGCTTCTGCACGACGGACTCGCCCGCCTTGTCGACCACATCCTGTCCATACGTCAACATCATCGTGACAGTCCGCGTGGCCCGGTCCCACCTGCCGTCGCTCAGCCGAATGAACCGCGCGGTCTCATTGGTGGCGATCTTCGCGGTCCCGAAGACAGTCGACGCCCCCGACACATCGACGGTCCACCCAGCCTCATTGGCGACGATCACCTGGTCCCCGGTGCGGGCGCTGACCGGCAGCTTGATCGCACTCCAGTTGCTGTCCGAGACCTTCACCCTGGCCAGCGGCGACCGCATGGTCGGAACCTGACCCGAAGTCAACTGGCTGGGCGTGTACGCCGGGACCGGCTTGGACATGACCACCCAGACAGCCTTCTCCTTCACATACATGAACGTGTACTCGTCACCGGCGTTCAGCTTCAGCGTGCCGGGAAAGTTCACGTAGGTGTTGTTGATCGTCGCGGGCCACCCGGCGGTCGAGCGGAGCGTGATTCGGTCGCGATCGCCCGCGGCGGCGGGCAAGGTGACCGGCGAGACATGGTTCCCGTCTCCGAACTGGACAGTCGTGCGAGGAACGACCGGACGCGGCAGTTGACTACCGGTCCTGCCCGCGTCGAGAAGCTGCACAGGCGTCCCGTCGGCGACCCATGCCTTGTACTTGGTCTTGTAGGTGAACACATAGGTGTCACCGGTACGCAGGTTGAACGTGCCTGCGAAAAGCACATTGGCCGGACTGATGGTCGCGGTCGTCGTCGCCTTGGAGGAGACCATCACCATCGTCCCGTCGGCCGCTGTGGCGGGCAGCGTCACCGGGGAGACGAAATCACCGTTGGCCAAAATGAAGCGCGTGATCTTCTCGGCGGGCTGCAGCGGCACCACGCCGCTGCCGCCGTTGGTGTTCGGCGTCTTCGCCGGGGTGTTCAACAACCACAGACGACGTGACGTCGAGAACACGAATGAGATGTCGTCGCCTTGGCGGAGAGTCAGCGAGGCTTTGGGGATGTCGGTGTTCGTGGTCACGAGTTCGCTGGTGTAGCCCGCGTCGTGGTGGATCGCCACTCTGGCACCTTCGCCCGCGGTGGCCGCCAGTCGCAGGGTCTGCGCCCAGTTCCCATTGCTTAGGTAGAAGTCGACAGAGCTGTAGGTACCGGGGATATCGCCACCGCCGACCCCGTTGGGGGTCAAGTCGGTCGCGCTCGCGGCGGGCAAGTTGACCACTCCGAGCGCTCCGAGTAACATGATCATCAACGCCGCGACGGCGGTCCTTCGGGCACGCATAAGTGCTCCCTCCGTAGAGTGACTCACTCGGAAGGACGGGGCCACGTCCGTCGCATTACGCCCAGCGCATCTTTCTGTCGAACGTGTACTTGTATGCAAGTACTCCAGTCGCTTGCATGGTCCGTGCCGCCCGGTAGCACCCCTGACCTCAAGCTCGTTTCGGACACGCCGCCGCCATCTCACTCGTTCGCGTGAATCCTGCCGTCAAGAACGCCTGTTCCAGCGCTGTTTCCGCAGCTCATCGCGGTTGCGGCCGGCCTGAGCGCAAGCGACGGTGGCGGGAGGAGGTGGTACCCCATGACTATGTCCATGAAGCCACAAGACCTCATTGGACATGACGTTTTCGATCCGAACGGCGAGAAGATCGGCCGCGTGGAGACGGTGTACGTCGGCGAGGAGTCACACGAACCCGAGTGGGTGACGGTGCGGACCGGCCTGTTCGGACACCGGGAAACCTTCGTCCCCCTGGCCGGAGCCCGCAACGAGGCGACCGGGCTGCGGGTCGGCGTCCACAAGGACGTCGTCAAGGACGCGCCGCACGTCGACGCCGAGGGGAAGCTGTCCGAGCAGGAGGGCATCGACCTGCGCAGGCACTACGGCCTACCCATCCAGCGCGGCGGCACCGGCCCGATCCCGCGGCCGGGCGGGGAACAGCCCCGGCCGACCCCGACACCAGCGCGCCCCACCGACACGGCGATCGACCAGAACCCGGCGGGGACGACCAGCAGACATGACCTGCGGACCGATCAGCCCGACCGTGAGCGGTCCCTGCGCGACCGCGCGATGCGGGCCAAGAACGACGTCCACCTGCACGACATCCCCGTTCGGGACACCGAGCCGCCCGACCCCCTCCTGAACAAGACAGCGCCACATGACACTCCCCCACTCGAAACCAAGCACGACCCGCTGCACGACGCCGCCACCCGCAACCCGGCCATGGGCGCGCCAGAGGCCGCCGACAAGACTTCGCAGAACATGGCGCCGCGGGGGCGGAGCACGCACGCCCCGTCGACCACGGAGACCACCAGGCCGCGCAACGCCGCCGACCAGGCCGAGCAGGTCGTCATCCGGTCGGAGGAACGGCTGCGCGTCGACGTCGAGCGCGTCGCGGTGAGCCGGGTGCGCCTGCGCAAGTACGTGGTGACCGAACCCCAGCAGGTGACCGTCCAACTCACCCACGAAGAGATCCACATCGAACGCGAACCCGTCGGCGAGGCCGAACTGGCCGCGTTCCACGCCGACCCGACGTCGTTCGCCGAGGAGGTCGTCGAGGTGACGCTGCACCGCGAGCGGCCGGTCGTCACGAAGGACACGGTGCCGGTGGAGCGCATCCGGCTGGGCACCCGGCCGGTCATCGTCGACCACACCGTCACCGAGGACATCCGCAAGGAACAGTTCGACATCATCGACGACGCCGGGCCAGGCGAGCCCCGACCAGGCGACAACGGCGAACCGCGGCACTGAGGGTGCCTGGCGGTGGTGGGCGGTGCGCCCGCCACCGCCGGACTACATTGGCGCCATGGCCACCTGGGATGACGTCCGGCGCATCGCCACCGCCCTGCCGGAGACCACCGAAGAGGTCTCCCGCGGCACCGCTCAGTGGCGGGTGCGGGGCAAGGGGTTCGTGTGGGAGCGCCCGCTGCGCAAGTCCGACCTGGCCGCCCTCGGCGACACGGCGCCGACAGGGCCGATCCTCGGGGTCTGGGTGGCCGATGAAGGCGTCAAGCACGCCCTGATCGCCGACGACCCCGCGGTCTTCTTCACTACCCCGCACTTCGACGGCTACGCCGCGGTGCTGGTCGAGCTCGACGAGATCGACGCCGACGAGCTGGTCGAGCTGGTCACCGAGGCCTGGCTGCTGAAGGCACCCAAGCGGGTGGCGGCGGCCTACCTGGCGAAATAGGCGGGTGGGCCAGGCCCGCCCGCCTATCCGTTCAGCCGACTAGTAGCGGGTCGCGACCGCCACTCCGGCGCAGTCGGTCACACCCTTCAGGCTGATGTAGACATACGTGTTGCCAGGCGGCGAAGTGACCACAAAGGACTCCGCGTTGCCCGACGTCGTGGACCGTTGGGTCGCCGACGACGTGGTCGCCCACGTTGACGGGCTGTAGTAGAGATCGCAGTTGCCCGAGCCGCCCGCCGAGCTGATGGTCAGCTGCGTGGTTCCCTGCGGCACCCACAGGTACATGCTGTCGTACCAGGAGTTCGTCGCCGATCGGTTGCTCCGCTGGCAGTTCTTGCCGAGCGCGCGCACGTCGGATCCGGTGCACTCCGGCAGGGCCGGGGTGGTGGTCGAACCGCAGTTCCCGGCCGCGCAGGCGGTCAGCCAGTTGTTCCAGTCGGCGTCGTACCGGGTGCCGATGGTCGTCTTCAGCAGCGTCCGCGCCGCGTTGTAGTCGCCCGAGCGGTAGTAGCCGAGCAGCGTGGTCATGTCCGACGGGTGCGACTGCATCATGTACCGCACGGCCAGGTAGCCCCAGCGGTAGATCCGGTTCGAGTCGTGGTCGTAGGTGGTGTCGAACAACGTGCTCAGCGTGTAGGTGTGCTTGGCCGCCTCAGCGATCGCGGCCGTGTTCGTGGTCCCCTTGTAGGAGTAGGACACGTACTCGGCCACACCCTCGACCCACCAGATGGTCGGGGTCGCGATGGTGGCGTTGAAGTCGCCGTGCATGTTGTAGCGGCCGTCGAGGTAGTGGGTGTACTCGTGGTTGAGGTTCCACACCTCGAACGCCGGGCGCAGCCATTCGGCCTCGTAGGCGATGAACCGCGGCTGGTTGCCGACGGTGGCGGGGTTGCCTTCCAGGTACATTCCGCCGTTGTTGGTGTCGATGCCGAACAGGATTCCGGCGTAGACCTTGTAGTCGGTGCTGGAGTCGAACGCGATGACCTCCAGCGTGGTGTTGTTGTCGTTGGCGACCGGGCCCGGGTCGTTGACCGTGCGGTGGAAGAACGCGTCCTGGTTGAGCAGGCTCGTGCAGGACGTCGACAACTCGGTGGCGGTCATGGACTGGGCGCGGACGCGCAGGCTGGACGCGCAGGAGTGGTTGATCGGCAGGATCGCCGCCGTCAGCCGGTTTTTCAGGTCGCAGACGCCGTAGTAGGCGCACTGGGCCTTGTCGTAGGCGTCGGCCATTTCGGCGACACCCGCCCACAGGTGGGCGGTGGGTCCGGTGATGGACGACCGGTCGAGCAAGCCCTTGGCCAGTGGCCGCGCGGTGGGCTGGATCGAGGCGTGCTGCAGGAAGCGGCCGAGTTCCCGGCCTGCGTTGGTCACCAGGTACTCGCGGGACGTGCCGAGCAGGGCCAGGTTGGCCTGCGCGATCCGGCTCAGCGAGTTGAGCACGCTGGAGTCGGCGGCCACGGCGCTGACGAACTCAGGCAGGTAGTGACCGCGGAACAACACGGTGTAGGCGCTGTTGACCGCACCGGTCATCGACGGATACGGGTCATAGGCGCTGGTATAGCCGTCGAGCAAGCGCTTGACCACTGAGAGATAGCGCGCGTTCTCCCGCGCGCTGTCGATGAGGGTCACCGCTTCCCCCAGCGTCGACCCGTTGGCGTTGCTGAGCGTGTATGCCCTGCTGTTGGCGAAGAACGCGTCGAGCCCGGACTGGATCGCGGCCTTCAGCTCCGGACCGTAGGCGCCGATGACGTCCGGGTTGTACCACTGCACGAAGTACCCGGCCCGCAAATAGAGCACGAGCTGCTGGGTGGCCGTCGAGTTGTCACCGGGGTAGGCCAAGGCGTTGTCGCGCAGGCCGTAGGCCACGTACACCATCTGCGCCTCGCGGAACGCGGCGGTGGCGGTGGACCCGGTCAGGGTGAACAGCGAGTTGACGCACTCGACGGTCGAGGCGCGGATCTGCTGGACCAGCGCCCACCCGGTCTTGCTGGTGAAGTCCGCCGGGTCGCAGGCCGCGGCGGCGGCCAGACTCTGGCTGTCCTGCGAGTTCTTCCGCGCCTTGCTGTTCTGCGGGCTGTTCTGCGAGCTCTTCTGCAGGGTGTTGTCGTGCGCCGCGTGGTCGCGGCGCTGCTCGGCCGAGTCAGCCGGGATCGGGCCGCGGTCGGAGAGCGGCACTAACGACGTGCCAGATTTGGCGGGTTGGACGTTCGCAGGGGGCGGAGTGGGCGCGGCCGCGGCGGTCGGGACGACCTGGCCGAGGCCAGTCGCCACCAGGGCAGCGAGAAGAAGCCCGCCAAGCGGGCGAATACGGATCACGGTGTCTCCAGTGCAGGGAATTCGGAACACACTGTCGGATGTGGACCTTGGAAGAGTCACACGCCGAAGGGCATTCCCGGTAATGCTTTCCGTCTATAGACTCGGTCTATGGACCTGGAATTCCGCCACCTGCGGGCGATTTGCACGATCGCGGAGACCGGCAGTCTCTCCCAGGCCGCGTCGGCACTAGGGGTGTCCCAGCCCGCGCTCACCGTGCTGCTGCAACGGGTCGAGAGATCGGTCGGCGGACAGTTGTTCCTGCGCAGCCGAACCGGCACCGCACCCACGCCGCTCGGCGAGCGCGTCCTGCGTCGGGCCAGGGTCCTGCTGGTGGAACTCGACGCTTTCGGGGCGGATCTGGTGCATACCGACACCAGGGGCGTCATTCGGATGGGCTCAGCGCACATGGAATGCGTCGGAACGCTGGTCCATTGCCTCGATGAGGCCTTGCCAGGAGCCGAAATCAACCTGCAAGTCGAGCCGTCGAGCACGATTCTGGCGCACTCGCTGAGCCACGGCAGGCTTGATGTCGCCATCGTCGGCATGTCCGACGAGCAGGACATTGCCTTAGGCGGGCAAGTGGCGCAGCGGACTCTGGTGACGCGGGTGCCCGTCATGGTCAGCATGTCGTCGAAGCACCCGTGCGCGGATCTGCTGGCCGTCCCGCTTGAGGAACTGGCCGAGGATTCCTGGATCTGCCCGCCTGGCGCGGAGGACGGCTCACTCGCGGCGCTTCGATCCGCTTGCCGCAAAGCCGGTTTCACCCCACGCATCCGCTTCGAGGCGCCGAGCGGCGGGGGACGGCAGTTGGTGCGGTCGGGGCAGGCGGTGCAGCTGGTGGAGCCGACTACGCAATGGGTTGAGGGGACCAGTGTTAGGCCGCTGGTGGATGATCCGATCCAGATGCGGCTTTTGCTGGCGTGGCGGCGGGATCGGCTGACTGAGGATCTGGTCGACACGATCTATCGCGTGTCTGCCTTGGCTTACGCGGAACACGCTTTGGAGAGTCCGGTGTTTCGGCCGTGGTGGCTGGCGCATCCTGAGGTGCACCCGCGGGTGATCTAACAGATCACCCGAAGGACACGGACCACTCAAACAGGCGCGCCGCAACAAACGCGGCGTCCTGGCCACTCGCGTTTGTTGCGGCGTGCCTGCCTAGTTGCGGTCTCGTACCCAGGTTTCCAGGGCTTCGGGTTCGATGGGAAGGTCCTTTGACAGGATGTCGATGCCATCACTCGTGACGACGACGTTGTCTTCGATCCGTACGCCGATGCCGCGCAGCTCCGGGGGGACAGTCAAGTCGTTGGGGTGGAAGTAGAGTCCCGGCTCCACGGCCAACGCCATACCCTTGGCCAGGGTTCCCTCGTGGTACGCCTCCGGCGACGAGTGTGCGCAGTCGTGCACGTCGAGTCCGAGGTAATGCCCGACACCGCAGACGATGTAGCGGCGGTGGTGCTGGTTCTTCACCGAGAGCGACTCGTCGACCGACACCGGCAGTAGGCCCCAGTCGTGCAGACCTTGGGCGAGTACCGCCATGGACGCGGTGTGGAAGTCGGTGTACGCCGCACCGGGACGCACCGCGTCCAGGGCCGCGCGATGCGCCTTCAGCACCAGGTCGTAGACGTTGCGCTGGACCGGTGAGTACGTCCCCGAGACCGGCATCGTCCTGGTCACGTCCGCGGTGTAGAGGCTGTCGACCTCTACGCCCGCGTCCAGCAGCAGCAAGGAGTCCGCGGGAACGGGTCCGTTGTTGCGTACCCAGTGCAGCACCGGCGCGTGTGGGCCCGCGGCGACGATCGAGGCATATCCGACGCCGTTGCCTTCGGTGTAGGCGCGGCGGTTGAAGGTGCCCATCAGCCACCGCTCCCCGCCGCCCTTGATCGCGGCGGGGAGTTCGCCCGCCACGTCGGCGAAGCCGCGGATGGTCGCGTCGACCGCGCGGCGCAGTTCGCCGATCTCCCAGTCGTCCTTGATGCGGCGCAGTTCGGACAGCGTTTGGCGGAGGTCGTCCGACGGCGCTCCTGGTACCAGTGCGTCCAGCAGGGGGTCTACCCCCGTCGTCGCGTGCGTCTCCGGGATCCGGCCGCGCAGCGCCGAGGCCAGGTCGCCGATCGGCCTGCACCACAGGCCAAGCGCCTCGCTCCACTCGGCTAAGCCGGGCGTGGGACCGATCCACAGCTCGCCGTCGCGCGCGTTGGCGAAGAAGTCCGCCTCGCCCGGTCGCGCGGGCTCGATGATGAACAGCTCGGCCTCGCCGTTGGCCTGCAACACCAGCACGGCGCCCTCGGCCTGGCAGCCGGTGAGCCAGGCGAAGTCGCTGTCCGGCCGGAAGCCGTAGTCGGTGTCGTTGGCGCGGACCGGCGCCCACCCGGAGGCGACCGCGATCCGCTTGCCGGGAAACGCGTCGAGCAGTCGTCGCCGATGCGCCGCCGCCGCCTCCGCCGCGCCGTCCGGCAGCACGACCTGGCGTTCGGCGGGCCCCCAGTCCTTGCTGACGAAGTCACGGAACCCGCTCGCCTCCAGCAACCTGCTGGGATCGCGCCGCGCCGGACGGTTCACCTTGAGGCTCCAATCTGCACCGTGCGGGCGGAGGTGTAGAACGCCGCCGCCGCTTTGCCTTGTTCCTTGCCGCCGTACCCGGAGTTCTTGTCGCCGCCGAATGGCAGGTGGAAGTCCACCCCCGCGGTCGGCGCGTTCACCTTCACCATGCCGGTCTCGCACCGCTGCGCCGCGGCGAGCGCGGCGTCGAGGTCGGCGGTGTAAATGGCGGTGACCAGGCCGTAGTCGGTCGCGTTCGACAGCTCCAGCGCGGTGTCCACATCGGACACCTCGGTGAGCGTGCAGATCGGGCCGAAGACCTCTTCCCGGTTGAGCGCCGAGTCCGGCTCCAGCCCGGCGATGATCGCGGGCGCGGCGAACCAGCCCTCCGCCGAGGGCACCACACCGAACGCCACCACCTGCCCGCCGCCCGCACGCGCCTGGGCGGCCGCGTCGAGGACGCGGTCGCGGGCGTGCGCGGTGATCAGCGGGCCGACGACGACACCGGACTCGGCCGGGTCGCCGAGCCCGAGCGCGGCGACCTTCGCCGCGAGCGCCTCCGCGAGCGGCCCGCTGTCGCCAACCGCGATAATCCGCTTGGTGGCGGTGCACTTCTGGCCCGCGTAGCCCATCGCGGCGTAGGCGATCTCGGTGGCCGCCTTGTCGAGATCGGCGTCGGGCAGCACGATCGTGGCGGACAGACCGCCCATCTCGCACTGCGCCGGGATGCCCCGCTCAGCCGCGGCGACCGCGACGGACCGGCCGACCGCGCTCGACCCGGTGAACGACACAGCATCCACACAGGACACCAGGGCCGCGCCGGTCTCCGCGCCGCCGGGCAGCACGGTCAGCAGCCCTTCCGGCAGGTGCGGCGCGGCCAGCTCGGCGTACCTCAATGCGACCGCGGTGGCGTCCGGGGCAGGCTTGATGACCACCGCGTTCCCGAACGCCAGCGCGGGCGCGGACTTCCACACCGGGATGGCCAGCGGGAAGTTCCACGGCGTGATGAGCCCGGCCAGCCCGCGCGGTTTGCGCGCGGTGAAACCGAGCCCGCCGCCGACGGCGTAGGTCTCGCCGATCGGGTCGAAGGCCTGTTGGGCGTAGTACCGCAGCAACGCGACCGCGCGGCCGACCTCGCCCGCGGCCTCACCGGCGGGCTTGCCGACCTCCCGCACGATCAGCGCGGCCACCTCGACCGCGCTGTCGGCGAGGGACTGGGCGATCGCGTGCAGCGCCCCGGCCCGGACCGCGGGTGCCGCCGCGGCCCAGTCCCGCTGCGCCTTGTACGCCCCGGCCGCGGCGAGGACGACCTCGGCGGGGGTGGCCGCGAGCAGGTCGACCACGACATCGTCGGGTCGTTGCGGGGAGATGGAGACAACGCGGGTCACAGGACGAACCCCTTCGGGAACGGGTCGGTCGGGTCCAGCAGGTACTGGCCCATGCCGGTGATCCAGGCCCGGCCGGTGACCGTCGGCACCACGCCTGGCCGGTCGCCGACCGGCGTCTCCTCGATGAGCCGTCCGGTGAACCTGGTGCCGATGAAGGACTCGTTGACGAAGTCCTCATCGAGCTTGAGTTCCCCGCGCGCGTGCAGTTGTGCCATCCGCGCGCAGGTGCCGGTGCCGCAGGGTGAGCGGTCGAACCAGCCGGGGTGGATGGCCATGGCGTTGCGCGAGTGGCTGCCGTCATGGCCGGGGGCGGTGAACTGGACGTGCTTGCAGCCGCCGATGGTCGGATCGGCGATGTGCACCGGGCGCCGCTGTTCGTTGATCGCGTCCATAATGGACAGACCGGCGGTCAGGATCCGGTCCTTGTCGGCGCGGTCGAACGGGATGCCCAGTTCGGCCAGCGGCAGGATCGCGTAGAAGTTGCCGCCGTAGGCCATGTCGTAGCGCACCTGGCCGTAGCCGGGAACCTCGACGGTCGCGTCCAACTCGTGGGAGTACGCGGGGACGTTGCGGATGGTGACGTGCTCGGCCCGCCCGTCGCGCACGGCGACGTCGGCCAGCACAAGGCCTGCCGGGGTGTCGAGCCGGACGGTGGTGACCGGCTCGGTCACCTCGACCATGCCGGTCTCCACCAGGACGGTTGCCACGCCGATGGTCCCGTGCCCGCACATCGGCAGACAGCCGGAGACCTCGATGTAGAGCACGCCCCAGTCGGCGTCGGGCCGGGTCGGCGGCTGGAGGATCGCCCCGCTCATCGCCGGGTGCCCGCGCGGCTCGTTCATCAGGAAGTGGCGCAGGTCGTCGAGGTGGGCCATGAAGTGCACGCGCCGGTCCGCCATGGTCGCGCCGGGGATCACGCCGACGCCACCGGTGATGACCCTGGTCGGCATGCCCTCGGTGTGCGAGTCGACCGCGCTGAGGTAGCGGGACGCGCGCATGTCAGACCGCCACGCTGTGCAGGTGCTCGACGGCCTTGCGCATGTCGGCGCCAAGCAGTTCGCGCTGCTCGGCGCTCAGCGGGCCGCGCGGCGGGCGGCTCGGGCCACCGAAGCGGCCGACGTAGTCCATGCCGAACTTGATCGCCTGGACGAACTCGACGCGCGAGTCCCAGCGGAACGCGGCGACCAGCGGCTCGTAGAGCGCGCGGGCCTCCTCCAGCCTGCCCTCGGTGGCCAGCGCGTAGAGGCGGGCCGACTCGGCCGGGAAGACGTTGGGGAAGCCGGCGAACCAGCCGGTGGCGCCCATCAGCAGGCTCTCCAGCACGACGTCGTCGGCACCGGCGATCACCGCGATGTCGGTGGCCTCGCGGATCTCCAGCACCCGGCGCACGTCGCCGGAGAACTCCTTGACCGCGACGACGTTGTCGATCTGGGCCAGCTCGGCGACCAGGTCGGGGGTCAGGTCGACCTTGGTGTCGATCGGGTTGTTGTAGATCATGATCGGCAGCCCGGCCTTGGCGTCCTCGGTGAAGTGGTGGACCACCTCGGCCCGGTTGGCCCGGTACATCGTCGGCGGCAGGCAGAGCACACCGTCGGCGCCGTCCTCGGCGGCCAGTTCGGCCCAGTGCCGGGCCTGGTGCGCGCCCGCGCCGTGCACACCGACGACGACGACGCCCTGGCCGTGCACGGCCGCCACGGCGGTCTGGGCGACCTGCCTGCGCTCGGCGTCGCTGAGCGACGAGTACTCACCGAGCGAGCCGTTCGGACCGACGCCGCGGCAGCCGTTGGCGACCAGCCACTGGCAGTGCTCGGCGTACCGGTCGAGGTCGGGGCGCAGGCCCGCGGGCGCGCTCGCGTCCTCGGCGTAGGGCAGCGCGGTGGCCACGATCACGCCGTCGAGCCGTTCCTGAGTCACTTGCTTTCCTCCTTCTCAGCCAATTCGCTGAGTCTCAATGGCGCCGCCAAAGGCCGTTTCGCGGTGGCGGCTGGGTCATAGGTGCCGCCGGTGATCCCGGCGGCGAGTTCGGCGGCGGCGCGTCCGCAGACGCGGCCCTGGCAGAGCCCGAGGCCGACCCGGCTGGTCAGCTTGAGCGACCGGACGCCGAGGGCCTGGTAGTGGTCGAGCGAGGTCCGCAGGGCGCCGAGGCTGACTTCCTCGCACCGACAGACCAGCGTTTCGTCGGTGAGCCAGCTCTGCCAGCCCGGCCGCACCGGATACGCCTTGTCCAGCCCCTGGGCGAACACACGGCCGCGGCGGACGGCACGCAGCACGCCCTTGCGCTGTGTGGACTCGTGGCCCGCGTGAGCCGCGGCGGCGGTGCCCGCGACCGTGCCCTCGGCAGCGGCGAGGTCGGCCCCGCCGATGCCGGTCAGCTCCCCCGCGGCGAACACACCGGGCACCGATGTGGCCTGAGCGGCGTCGACCTCGACGAAACCGTCGACAAGGCGGCAGCGCGCGGAAAGAGCGAGTTCGAGCTGCGGGGTGAACCCGAAGCCGACGCACACCGCGTCGACCGGGATCCGGCGCTCGCTGCCCGGCTTGACCTTCCACTTGCCGTCGATCACGGCCGTGGTCACCTCGGTGACCCGGTCGGTCCCGTGCGCGGCGACCACCGTTCGGCCGGTGCGATACGGGATGCGGTGCCGGGCAAGGAGTTTCACGTAGCCCGCGAGTTCGCCGAGCTTGCCCCGGCCCGCGAGCAGCGCCTTGGGGGCACTGAGCCAACCCCGCGCCCGGTTCGCCTCCAGGACACCGACGACCTCGGCGCCAACGTTGACGAGCGACTGGGCGACCGGCAGCAGGAACGGCCCGGTGCCCGCCACCACGACCCGCTCGCCGACGGCGACACCCTGACCCTTGGCCATGGCCTGCGCGGCGCCCGCGGTGACCACGCCGGGAAGATCCCAGCCGGGGAACGGCAGGGCCCGGTCGTAGGCGCCGGTCGCCAGGACGAGCGCGTCGGCGTGGACGGTGCGCCCCTGCCTGCCCGGACCGTCGGCCTGCCCGGTGCGGACGTGGATCCGGTGTCCGTCGTCGACGGCCTCGATGGCCCAGACGACCGACTCGGACAGGTGGTGGATCTTGGGTTCGGCCGCGATGTCGGCCGCGCCCGGGGCGTTGTCCGCGCCGACGGGCTGCCGGTGGTACTGGCCACCGACGGCCGGGGCGGTGTCGATCAGGGTGACCTCGGCCCCAGCGGCAGCGGCGGCCCGCGCCGCGTTGATCCCGGCTGGTCCGGCGCCGATGACGACGATCATGGGCGGGCCTCCGGCAGTTCGGCGCCGCGCTGGGCGCGCACGTCGTCGCCGTCGGCCACCACACGCTGGCAGGCGCGGACGTCGGGGACCCCGTTGACCACGACGAGGCAGTCGAAGCACACGCCGATGCCGCAGAACAGGCCGCGGGGCTTGCCGCCGTCGCGGGTGTCGCGCCAGGACACGCGCCCGGCCGCCAGCAGCGCCGCCGCGACGGTCTGACCTGGCTGGACCGGGGTCGGCTCGCCGTCCAGAGTGATCTTCACAGCGCCTCCATCACGGCGGGGCGGTCCACGCGGAACGGGGTGGGGTCCAGGTGCGGGTCCGCGCCGGTCAGCAGCTCGGTGAGCAGGTCGCCGGTCGCGGGGGCCAGGCCGATGCCAGCGCCCTCGTGTCCGGTCGCGTGCCAGAGACCGGGCAAGCGGGGGTCGGGGCCGATGACCGGCAGGTGGTCCGGGGCGTAGGGGCGGAAGCCGCCGTAGGCGCGCATCACCGGGACGTCCGCCAGCACCGGGAACAGCGCGACGGCCTTGCGCGCGAGTTCCCGCAGGACCTCGACGTCGATCCGCTCGGCGAAGCCCATCCGCTGCCTGCTGGACCCGATGAGCACGGGACCGGCCGGGGTCGACTCGACCACACTGGAAGTCTGCAGCGCGGCGTCGCCGCTGGCCACCGCGCCGACGTAGTCCGCGTCGTAGACCTTGTGCCGCACCACAAGCGGCAGCGCGGCGGTCACCATGACGATCCCGCGCCGGGGCAGGATGGCGATCGGCGCGCCCGCCGCGCGGGCGAACTCGCCCGACCACGGCCCACACGCGTTGACCACCGCGCCGCACGCGATGACGCCCTGATCGGTGCGCACACCGGCGATCCGGCCGTTCGCTGTGTCCACACCGGACACAGCGACCCCGGCCCGCACGGTGCCGCCCCGCTTTCGGACGTCGGCGAGCAGTGCGGACGCGGCGAGGACCGGCTGCAGCTGCCCGTCCTGCGGGTAGTGGACGGCGGCGGTGACGGACTTGGTCAGGTGGGGTTCGAGGTCGTGCACCCGGTCGACCACGTCGGCTTGGACACCGACCGCGCGCTGGGCGGCGGCGAAGTCGAGCAGCGGCTGGGCCGCGGCATCGGTGGTCGCGACGACCACGCCGCCCTTGGACTCCCATTCGATATCGACGCCGAGTTCGTCGACGAGCGACAGCCAGCGCAGCCGGGAGGCGACGGCCAGGTCGAGTTCCGGGCCGGGGCCCTTGTCCGACACCAGCACGTTGCCCTCACCGGAGGCCGTCGTCGCCGAAGCGGGCGCCCCACGGTCGAGCACGGTCACCCGGAGCCCGGCGACAGTCAGCGCCCGCGCACAGGCGGCGCCGATGACGCCAGCGCCGACGACAACCACGTCCGGGTACACCCACACCTCCAGCGTTCATTAAAGTGAACACTGGGGACGTTAAGGGGAGATTGGCGGAACGTCAAGCCTGCGGTCGGGCGGCGCTGGACACCGCACAGGAACCAGCGAGCGGGCTGGTGCCGACGTCGACCGGGTATTGCAGCATGAGCACTGAGGTGACCGGGCCCTCGACGGTCTCGTAGAGGTGCGGGAGGTGACCGGGGAAGCACACGTAGTCGCCGGGTTCGAGGATGAACGGGTCGTCCACGGGACCCACCCTGAGCACGCCCGCGGTGACCACGACGTGCTCGAACCCCGGATGTCCCGCCGACTGCTGGACGTCGCCGGGGCGGACCCGCTGGTCGTAGACCTCCATCACGGTGTCGGTGACGTCCATCCGGCGCAGCAGGCGCAGGTCCACGGCGTTGCTGCTGAGCACGTCGAGCCCGCCCGACCGGACCAGCACCACCCCCGGCTCGGCGCGCTCGGTGAGCAACGAGGACACCGGCACCTTGAGCGCGTTCGAAAGACTGAACACTGTTTCGATCGTCGGGTTGCCCAGCCCGTTCTCCAGCTGCGACAGCGTCCCCTTGGCGATCGCCGATCGGCGCGCCAGTTCGGACAGCGAGAGCCCGAGTTCCCCCCGCAACGCGCGAATATTCGCGCCGAGAACCGCTCCGGCACTCATCCGCGTCACTCTGCCTCCCTGGTCGACCGTTCGGACCAGGCTACCCAGCGGCCCGCTCGACCGCTTTGATCAGCCGGTCGGCACGGTCGTGTCCGCCCGGAGAGCAGCCCGCCAGCTTGCGAAACACCTTCTCCCCCGGCTCGATCCGCCGCGCCAACCTCGGCGTGCCGCCACCGACCGGACTGATCGCCCGCCACCTGCCGGAACCGGCCATCCACACGATCACGTCCTCACCGACCCACAGCCAGCGTTTGCGCTCGATCGGCACCACGTAGACCCGCAACAGTTCCTCCGGCCTACGCTTGTCGGTCCGGACCCAGATCGCCGCGTGGAAGTGGTTCTGCGTGCTTAGGTTGGCCGCCGCCGACCGGACTGATCACCCGCCACTTCCCCCGATCCCGCCGACGACCCGGCGCTCCACCCACGGCTCCTGACTCAGCACGCTCCACATCCTCACCGAGTCGCCCATGACGCGGATCGCGATGTAAACGACCAACAGGCTCACCCAGCTCACTGCACCGGTGACCCATTCCGACGCCTCGCCCGCCCAATACCCCTGGCCGACGAACACGCCGAGAAACATCAGCCCGACGCCACTCAGGAATGGGAACACCGACGCCCAAATCCGAGCGGTGACATCGAGCTTGGTCAGGCGATTTCCCATGCCGGTTCAGCCATTCTCCTCATCGGTGCGACCGTGTCAGTGCTCGCGGCCGAGGAGGATGTGGGGGTAGCCGCGGTTGATCGGCTCGCCGAGTTGGACACCGAGGGACGCGATAAACCGCTCTAGTTGCTCTGTGGCGTCCTCGACGTTGGCGGCATCGCCCTTGAACTCGAACTCGACGAAGTCGCCTGCATCGACGACGTGGTCGAACACGACCTCGACGTCCGGCAGTTTCCACTCTTCGCGGGTCTTGTCGACGGTGATCAGCGGCTTGAAGTCGAGTGCGTCGAGCAGACGGCGGATGGCTTCGACGTCGTCGACCTTGGTCTCGTACTCGTCGGCATGAGGTGATCCGCCACCCGCGCCCTCCAGAGCGGGCGATCAAGTTGGCGCACCGAATGGGCGTGCACGGCACCGACCCGCGTCGGCCGTAGCCTTGCCGGTCATGGCGACCACCGAGCTGCCCGCGAACCTGCGAGCCGACGTCGAATCCCTGTGGGTCTACCACGACATGGGCCACCAGCCGCGCCGCTGCGACGTCGGCATCGGCCTGGGCTCCCATGACCTCGGCGTCGCCATCCACACCGCCCAGCTCTACCAGCAGGGCCTGTTCGAGCGGATCGTGTTCACCGGCGCCAACGCGCCTACCACCATCGAACGGTTCCCCCGTGGTGAAGCAGTCCACTACCGCGAGCACGCCATCGAACTCGGTGTCCCCGCCGACGCGATCCTCATCGAGACGCGGGCGACCAACACCAGCCAGAACGTCACCAACACCCGCGATGTCCTGGCCGACGTGGGCATCCACCCGGCCTCGGTCATGCTGATCTCCCGGCCCTACCAGCAGCGACGCGCCTACGCGACCTGCCGCAAGGTCTGGCCCGAGGTCGAGGTCATCTGCTCATCCCGGCCGCTGCCGCTCGACGAGTACATCGCCTCGATCGGCGACACCGACCGCGTCATCAACATGCTCGTCGGCGATACCCAACGCATCACCGAGTACGCCCGCCTCGGCTTCGCCATAGAGCAGGACGTGCCGGAGCAGGTGCACGCCGCCTACCAGCGGCTCGTCGACGCGGGCTTCACCAGCCGCCTGATCTAGCCGACAAGCGGCTGTCGGCGGACACCCTGATCATCGCCGGGCGGGGTTCGGATGTGCGGCCGTCAGCCGCCCCGGAGCTGGTTGGTGATCTCCTCGACATCGGCGTTCGCCTGGGCCGCGGCGGCGTGGGTCGGGTAGCCGTGCTGGACCCAGGTGTGGATCACGGTCAAGGTACCCAGCAGGTTCTGCGGCGGCCGGTTGACGACATCCTGAGCCTGTTGGTGCTGCTGGACCGGGGTCATCCCCGGGACAGGCGGGAGCTGGAAGGGTGGCCCACCGGTCATATCGATCCTCCTGCCTGAATGGAACGCGAGAGTCACTCGCCGGGGTCTACCCCGGTCTCATCGACAAGGAACTGGCGCATCCCGTCGAGCGTCTCCGGATAGTTCAACAGGCGTTCGAGCAGCGGGAACTCGGCGAGCGGATTCACCGTCACGCCGTATTCCGCCATCGCGTACACCTTGCTCTGTGCCTGCTCGACGTAGGCGAGGAACTGCCCGGCGGGGATATCAACCCGGTTCTCCCTAGCTTCATAGGCGAACCACTCGCGGAAGGGTTCCCAGGTGTCTTCGAAGCCGTCCCAGCGAATGCCGTTCTCCGCGAGGAATCCGGCCCAGGCCGCCTCGTCGTAGGCCGCGGCGACGGTCACCGCGTCAGGTTCCGCGCAGACGCCGTCGACCACGGTGGTCTTCTCGTCCGCGGTCGCGAGGTGGCCCAGGAAGTACTCGACCTCGTCACCGCGCACGCCGACGGCCCGCGAACGGTCGTAGAGGTCCGCGCAGAACGCGTCCCAGTCGTTGTCGGGCGAGGTGTTGATCTCCGCGAGTTCGCCGAGCCAGCGTGTCGCCTGGTCGTGGTCGGCGAAGGTGATCGACCCGATCGCCGCGCGTCCGATGTCGTCCATTCGGTCGACGCTAGGGCAGCCGCACCCGCGAGTGGAGGGACGCCGGGGCGGCCGGAAGGGCGACGGCGGACGCACCGACCGCCGCCGGACTTTCTCGCCAAATGATATTCACCGAGAAATTCAGTGGTGAAATGTGCCTACATGTCGGAATTCCTCCCGCAAGATCCTGAAATTCCTGGCGCCCCGGACGCGCGAGTGGCAGGTTCGGGGCCGAATCCGACCAGGAGGTGTGGATCTATGCGCAAGCGATCACAAGTCGTCCTGTCCGCGGCGGTCGTCGGCATCAGTGTGCTGTCCGGGCCCGTCGCGAGTGCCGCGCCGTCGCCGGGGGCGGCCGGGATCGGCGACGCGTACTACCCGCTCGACGGCAACGGCGGGTACGACGTCTCGCACTACGACATCCGGCTGAGCTACCGGCCGGGCGCCGACCAGCTCTGGGGCACCACCACCATCACCGCGCGGGCCACCCAGGACCTGTCGCGCTTCAACCTGGACTTCCTGCTCAAGGTCAAGTCCGTGCGCGTCAACAACGCCGTCGCCACGACGAAGACCAAGGACGGCGAACTGACCGTCACGCCCGCCAAGCCCATCGCCAAGGGCAGCGTGATGACCATCGTCGTCAGCTACGACGACACCCCGGGCAAGTACGAGCTCTACGGCTACCAGGCGTGGAAGATCTCCGCCGACGGCGGCGCGCTGGCCGCCGACGAGCCGCAGATCGCGCCGTGGTGGTATCCGAGCAACGACCACCCGCTGGACAAGGCGACGTTCGACGTCTCGGTCGCCGCACCCAAGGACTACCAGGTGATCTCCAACGGGGTCCTGGTCGGCACGCAGCAGCAGATCGACGGCCTGGTGCGCTGGAACTGGCACAGCGTCAAGCCGCAGGGCACCTACGAGACCCTGATGGCGATCGGCAAGTTCGAGCTGAACCAGCAGACCGCGCCCAACGGCCAGCCGTTCATCACCGCCTACGGCAATGACCTTGTCTACGGCGACGCCGCGCGGGCGAGTGTCGAGCGGACCCCGGAGATCATCGAGTTCGAGGAAAGCCAGTTCGGCCCGTACCCGTTCGAGGCCCAGGGCGGCGTGGTCAGCACCGGCATCGGGTTCGCGCTGGAGAACCAGACCCGCCCCATCTACAGCGACCGCTTCTTCCGCCGGGGCGGCAACACCTACGTCGTGGCGCACGAGAACGCCCACCAGTGGTTCGGCGACTCGGTGTCGGTGCACGGCTGGCGCGACATCTGGCTGAATGAGGGCTTCGCCTCCTACGCGGAGTACCTGTGGTCGGAATACCTGGGCGAGGGCACCCCGGCCGAGCTGGCCCAGTTCACCTTCGACTCGATCCCGGCCGACGACCCGTTCTGGCAGGTCCTGCCCGGTGACCCGGGCCCGGCCAACCAGTTCGACGACGCCGTCTACGACCGCGGCGCCATGGCGTTGCAGGCCATCCGCACCGCGATGGGCGACCAGGCCTTCTTCAAGACGCTGCGCAAGTGGACCGCCGAGCGCCAGTACGGCAACGGCACCATCGAACAGTTCCAGGCACTGGCCGAGCAGGTCTCCCACAAGGACCTCGACTCGGTGTTCACGACCTGGCTGTTCACCGCGGGCAAGCCGGCCGCGGGCCCGAACGGCACCACGGCGGCGCTGGCCCGCCAGGCCGAGCCCAAGTCCTACCGCGCGATCAGGGACCTGCACCACGACCTGGCCGCCACCCCGCACGCCCACCCGTGAGGTCGCCTCGCTGACACGCGGTGGACGGGTAGGTGAGTCCCACCCGTCCACCGCGGTCCCGCGGATCAAGATCGACCGCGGGTACGGGATGGGTCACACCACTAGCAGAACATGGGAGGAACGGTCGGGCTGTAGTCGACGTGGGTGAACCCGGCCAGGCCCTCGCGGGTGTGGTCGAGCAGGAGCGTCCACCGGACGCCCTCGAAGGGCCATGACGTCTCGCACAGCGCCGCGATGTCGTCGCCCTGGTACGCCTCGCCGTAACCACACGCCATGGCCGGACAACTGTGCAACCAGGTCACCTGTCCCACTCCAGGAGTCCCGTAGGGGATGTTTGCGCACGATTGGGGCGAGGACACGTTCACGGCCGCGCTCGACACGTACCCGGCGATGGGCACATTCACGTTCCACGGACTCGACGCGGTGATCAGTGTCCAGGCGCCTTCGTGGTTGGACACCTGGCACCAGACCCGCACCTCCGTGCCGGGCCCGATCTGGTGGTAGCCGCACCACATCGCCGCACACTGGTGGACCCACGCCGTGGTCGTCGTTTGCGGTATCACAGCGGCCGCGGCGCTGCTGGGCGCCAGGAACAAGCCGCCCACCGCGGCCACACTGGTCAACAAGCTGAGCAGAGTTCGATGAAGTCGACGCACGAGCTTCCCCCTCCAGCGGATCTGGTGCACCCCAGAGTGCTGAATTGGGCCGCGGCGGGTGGCCGGTTCCGGCGGTGATCACCCGAACGGCCGCCTCGGGTGACCGGTACCGGTCACCCGAGGCGTCAGCTCAGGGGAAGATGTCGTTGAAGGTGTCGGCGTACTTGTCGTTGCCGGTCAGGGTGCCCAAGCCGAGGGCCTGCTCCATCGTCCGGGTGGAGCTGTAGTGCGTGTATCGGGTGTTGGACGTGAACCCGGCCTTCACCGTGCCGGGCGAGCCGAGCACCAGCGTGGTGACCTTGTTCTTGTTGTTGTCGCCGGAGCCGAAGCCGCCCGGCATGCCCTTTCCGTTGCCGTCCTCGTCGAACGTCACGATCAGCAGCGAACGCTGCTGCGTCCACGCGGGCGAGGTGAAGATCTTGGGGAAGAACGCCTTCGCCCAGTCGTCGCCGCTGCGGACGGCGCAGTCGTGCATCATCGAGCAGATGTCCGGGGCGAACCACACCAGGTTCGGCGTGGTGGCCGCCGACTGCAGGTCGGTCTCCATGCGCGACAACGGCTGCATGTGGTCCTTGCACCGCTGCGTCTGCTGCTGCCAGGTCGGCTGCACGTCAAGGAAGTACGGCGCGGGAACGTCGTTCCAGTAGTACGGGTTGTGGTCGACCAGGTCGCAGTTCCCGTTGGCCCCGAGCGCGTAGTTCTTCCACGTCTTGCCCGCCGAGTCGGCGCGGGTGCCCAGGTGCGGGGCGTCGATGCCCGCGATGCCGTCGACCTCGTACGGGTTGGTTCGACGGCCGAACACGCTGCCGCCCCACACCGCGATGTAGTTCGGGTCGGAGACGTGCGTCAGCGCGTAGTAGTTGTTCAGCAGCGCGCCCTGGCTACGCAGGCCGTTGAGGTACGGCGCGTTGTTGCTGCCGATGATCTCGCTCGGATCCCGGTTCTCGAACATCATGAAGAAAACGTGGTCGAAGCCCGGCACCGTCGACGCGGGCGGGATCAGCGCCTTCGGGGTGACGTTGGCCGACAGGGTCAGAGACAGGTCGTCGGCGTAGCCGTCGGTGGTCTGGCCCGCGGTGTTGGTGAAGTCGACGACGACCTTGATCGACCGCGTGCCCGACGGCACCGACCCGGTCGAGCTGCGCTGCAGGAACTTGGTGCCGCTGAGGCGATCGGTGGCGGTGACCGGGCCGACGGTCGAGGTCCCCAGCGACGCGCCGGTCGCCGAGAGGAACGTCGCCGTCATCCCCGCGCGGTCGTTCTGCGACGACCAGCCGCCCAGCCAACCGGACAGGTTGAACATGGTCGACCCGGCGTCGATCGCCGACGCGGCGGCGGCCACGTCGACGGTCTGGGTCATCGAGGAGTTGCCCCACGGGCCACCGGTGAAGTAGCCCTTGCCCGGACGGGCACCGGACACCGAGGCGTTGGGGAAGCCTTGGCGGTTGGTGAAGCAGACGACGTTCGGCGAGCCTGCGGTCACCGTCCAGCCGGGGATGGTCATGCCGTCGTAGCCGGAGTCGGAACAACTGGCCGCCTCACCGTCGCCGTCGACGATGAGGTTGCCACTGGCCGCGACGGCGACCGGGCTCGCCGGACTCACCACCGTCATGGTCGCGACAAGCGCGGCGACCAGCGCCGCGTTGCGGGATTTCATGGAGACTGCCTCTCTGTGGACGATCGGACTACCGACGGGGACGACGCGTCGCTCAGGTAGAGCGCCGCCGCACCCCCGTCGACCGGGAGGCGCCACACATCGGCGGCCTTTTCGCGCGGGACGGAGTACAGGACGGTGCTGTCGTCGAGCCAGACGACCTGCTCGTCGAACTCGCGGGTCTCCGGCAGTGCCCGCACGACACCGGACGCGACATCCACAATGGATAGTCCAGCGGGCGTCTTGAACACCACGCGTGTCCCGTCGGGCGACACTGACGGACACCCGCCCCCGTCGGCGATGATCCGCATGGTGCGCGTGGCCAGGTCGCCCCGCACGATGTGCATCTCCCCCGCGTACTTGACCGCGGCATAGAAGACATCGCCGCCCGCGAAGGTGACACCCCAGTAGTTGCGGTCCGCCGCCGTGACCTCCGCGCTCGCGCGGTCGTAGGTGGTGAGCTGCTCCAGATCGGCGATTGAGTCGCCGGAAGCCGGGTCGACCAGCGTGGTGCGGGTGGAGAAGTCGGTCTGGTTGTAGCTGTCCCCCGCGACGAACACGGTGGTGGCCGCCATTCGTCCATCCGGCGCGATCCGGGTCCGGCTGGGCACGCCCTCGCCATCGGTCGCCCACACCGGGACCAGCTTGTCGTCGTACATCTCGTTGGTGAGCCGCAGTCCGACGACATGCGCGCACAGCGTCTGAGTTCCGATGGAGTGGACGCGGTCGCACAGCACATCTGTGCGCTCGTGCTTGCGGTCCGGTGCGCCGTCAAGCGCGACCCGGGCCAGTGTCTTCGTCGTCGTGTCGCGGAACAGCAGGTGCGGCCCGTCGGCAAGCGCGGTCGGCTTGTCGGCCACAGGCGCGGGCGCGGGCCGGTTGACCGCCAGATAGGTGCCCGTCCCGCCGACGACGGCGAGCACGACGGCCGCGAAGAGCACGATCCTGGTCCGGTTGGCCATCACACGTCCTTGGCAGAGAGCTCGGAGCGGCGGAACAGCCACCCCACGACCGGAAGGACCACGGCCAGTCCCACCCCGAAGATCCACAACCCGCCCGACGCGGACCCGGTCGCCGTCCACGCCAGCCCGAACAGCACGCCGGAAACCAAGCGGCCCAGCGCGACCCCGGTCTGCACCAACGCGATCCCCGTCGCGCGGTTCGTCTCGGCCACCAGCCCGGCGGCCATCGCGGCGAGCACCCCGTCGGTGGCCGCGTAGTACGCGCCGAGCATTGCCAGAGTCCCTGCCACGGCGGGGATCCCGGGCGGCGCGGCGAGCGCGACGGCGTAGGCGCCAAGCAGCAGGAGGTGGCCGCCGATGAACACGCGCGCCCGCCCGACCCGGTCCGCGAGCAGCCCGAACGGCACCGCCAGCGCCAGGTACACGAGCATCGTCACCAGTGGCAGCAACGGGAAATACCGGACATCCAGACCGGCCGCGCGCTGCAGGATCAGGTAGAGGAACCCGTCCCCGACCGTGACCAGCGCGAGTGCGACGGCGACGCCGAACACCAGCCACAGCACCCGCGACCCGACCGCGCGGAGCTTGAACCGGACGGCGGCCGCCGCGGGCCGCACGTCGGGCACGAGCAACGCGAGCACGGCGAGGCCGAGCACCGCGAACCCGAAGCTCACCACGAACACGCTGTCGAACCCGCCCGGCACCAGCAGCAGCACCCCGAACGCGGCCAGCGGGCCGAGCGCGGCCCCCACCGTGTCCATCGCCCGGTGCACCCCGAAAGCCCAGCCCAACGCGTCCGGCGCGACCGACGCGGCGATGATCGCGTCCCGCGGCGCGGTCCGGATTCCCTTGCCCGCGCGGTCAGCCGCGATCACCCCGGTGATCGACCCGACGCCGGACCCGGCGCCGAGGTAGCCGAGCTTGCACACCGCGGAGAGCCCGTATCCGGCCAGACAGACGGCTTTGGGCCTGCGCAGCCGGTCGGCCGCGTAGCCGCCGAGCAGGCGCACGGCGACGCTGACGCCGTCATACAGGCCGCTGACAGTGCCATAGAGCAACGGCGTCAGCCCGGCCACGGTCGTCAGGTAAATTGGAAGGACAGCTGAAACCATCTCCGACGAGATGTCGGTGAGCAGGCTGACCATGCCCATACCGACGACGACGAGACCGACCGCGCCCCGCTTCGGCCCGGCGACAGGCCGATCCCGGATACCCGAGTACACCTCGCACTGCCCCCGTCCCGTCGATGTCGCCGCCGAAAGCTAGAGGCCACGGGTGTCGGCCGAGGTTCGCCGCGCCCAACAATTCATGAACAATATTCAACTCTCGGCCGGGGTGGACCGCAAGGGCAGCAGCGGGGCGGCCTTATGACGGAGGGCGTCCTCGGTCGTCAGACCGCAAGTGTCGGGAGCGTGCGGTCCCGGCCCGAGGGCGCCGAATAGCCGTGGCACGCGGCGGCGAGCCTGCGGACGGCGTCCCGGTCGACCGCGGTTCGCCGCTTTATGCTGTTCAGCAAGGAAAGCAGTGCCATGATGTGTTGTCTGCGCCTGCCGGAGACCGACGACGGTTCACGGTACGGCTCGCCGAACGCGATGTTCGGGTGGCGCAGGGACCGTGGTTCGGCGACTCGGACCGGGTGTTCCGGCTCGGCTTCGGCCAGCTGCCGCCCGCTGACTTCACCGAAGCCATGACCAGGTTGGCCGCAGCGCGTTTAGGAGGGTGAAACGGGGCCCACTTTCGCACTGTTGCGGCTACCGCGATTCCCGGGTCTCCTTGACAAATGATCAACAAACAACCCGCCAGGGCGCGGGCGTTGGGTTTCGAGTTGGCCGAGGCACGGATGCTGGCGGGCAAGACGACCATCCAAGCGGCGAGGGGAATCGGAACATCACCCGCGACGATCAACCGAACTGAGAAGGCCAACCGCATTCCGCAGATCAGCGATGTGGCCGGGCTGCTCGGCGTGTACGGAGTCACGGGCACAGACCGTGCCCGGATGCTGCACCTGGTCGAGAGCGTGGATGCGCCGAGTTGGATGGAGACAGGAGAAGGCTTGCGGCGGCTGCTACCCGCCTTCGCCCACTTCGAATCCCGGGCTCGGTCGCTGCTGGACTTCTCTCCGGCCATACTGCCTGGCCTGCTGCAAACCGAAGCCTACGCGCGGGCGCTCCACACAGCAGGCGGCTTCACCGGGGCTGTCCAAGACGCGATGGTCGAGACCCGCATGGATCGGCAACTGGTGCTGAACAAACTGGCAAGCCCCCGCTACACCGCGATCATCGACGAGAACGTCCTGCGGCGACCGCAAGGGGGCTCGGAGGTGATGGTCCAGCAAATCAATTGGCTTATCGGCCGCGCGCAACAGCCACACATCAGCATCCACGTTATTCCGTTCCGCCACGGGGGCTACCGGAATCCCGGACCGTTCTTCCTCATGGAGTTCGCGCAGCAATCTCCGCTCGTCTATGTCGAGCACCATGGCGTTGCGGGCTTCCTGCACGCCCCAACGGAAACCGAGGAGTTCCAGGATCTGGCTGTTACCCTGTTTGGAGTCGCTCTTGGGTCCACCGAAACGGTGAACTTCCTGACCAAGATGGTGGCCGACTACGAACGGAGCTGAAACGGCATGCACGGACAGTGGCGGAAGTCGAGCTTCAGCGAGGCAGGCCAGATCAACTGCGTCGAGGTGGCCTACTCCGCCACTCTCCGCATCCGTGACTCCAAGAATCCCGATGGCGGCGAGCTGAGGTTCCCTGACACCGCCTGGGCACCTCAGCTCCTCGCCCACTCCCACCGGTGACCTCAAGCTAAGAGCGTTTCCCGTCGACCGCGACCGGGCATGTCCCGGCCGCGGCCCAGCTCTGCCGAAGCCCGTCCGGGATGGCGAGCGTGGTCGACTCGCCGCTGGTCAGCGTGCGAGTGCTGGCGGTGAGCAGGAGCGCGCCCGCCTTGTCGAGGACCTTGCGGGCAACCCGGTTGGTGTCCTCGCGGCGCTCGAAGAAGCGCAGGAACCGGGAACTCGACCCGACAAACCGCGACCAGCCACGCGAGCGCGGAATCCGCAGCATGTCGGCGACCTCGGGGTTGACCACCTGGCGGACCATCGCGGGCACGACACCGTCGAACGCCTTGCCGGGTATGAACTTCTGGTAGAGGTCGAGCAGCCCACGGGTGAGCGCGATGCCCTCAGGGGACGGCGCGTACGCGGCTTCGACGAGTTCGGCGTTCAGCCGGGTCGCCTCGGCGAGCGTCTCGGGCATGACGTCGTCGCGGATGCCCAGGATCGATCCGGCGACCCGCCAAACGTAGTAGTAGTTCTCGGCCTCGGTGTCGGTCACGGTGACCCCGATGCGCCGCATGCCGTCGATGACCTGCACGGAGAAGATGAGCAGCGCGCCGAGCAAGTCGAGCTGGCACACCGGGACACCGTCGGTCTCGGCGTCCCACTCCGGTGACTGGGCGACGAAATGGCGGACAGCGGCGTGGATGAGCCTGGTCTTCTGGATGGTCGGGACGAAGGAACCGCCCGCGGTGAACGGCTCGGGACCCATCAGGTCGAGCACGAACTGGGAGGTCTCGGACAGCCTGCGGTGCGGCTGGTTGAGCCGGTGGGTCAGGTCGAGCACCCGGGAGGGGCGCGGCTGCGCGTAGCAGTTGACCATCGCGCCGAAGGAAAGGATGGAGGCGACGTGGACACCGTCGTCGACGAAGAAGTCGTAGGCCCGTGCGACGCGGGCGGCGTCCATCCACGCGGGTGGGGTGTCGGTGGCGATGAGGTAGTCGCGGACCGACGGCGGGAGGGCGTCGGGGATGGGTTGGTCGTTGGAGCGGAACTCGGCGAGGATGGCGTTGACGGCGGAGGTTCGGCCAGTGGCGACCAGATCGGCGATCACGGCGTCGGCCGGAGGATCGCCCTCGTAGAGAAGATCATTCAGCACCAGGGAATGAAAGCACTGTTCTGACCGCCCAGGCGGGTGAACCTTGGCACCTCGGCACCTCGGCACCTCGCCCACGCCCACCGGTACCCGTAGACCCCCGGCCCGAAATTCAACGCCACCGAATGCACATCTTCGGCCTCACCGTGAAGTAGCGCAGGCACCCGTGCCCTGGACCAACCGAATCGGCGTGGCCAGGGCACGGGTCGGAGCGCGGTCAGACCACGCTCACCCAGAAGCTCTCCGCGCCGCCGACCGAGGTCGAACTCGCGATCAACGACGACGATCCGTCGCCACCGGCGGTGACATAACGGTTGTTGGCCAGGGACCGCAGGCTGTAGGTGCCGTTGCCGCTGTTCGTGGGGGCCAGGACGAACTTCTCCCAACCGCCGATGGCAACGCGGTTGGGAACCAGCGCCGAGGACCCTTCGTTGTCGGCACAGACGAACTTGCCGTTGACCCGCGCCCGCAGGCTGACCGTGCCATCGGGGTTGGCGATCAGGTCGAAGGTCTCCCACGGCCCGATCCCGGTGCGGTTGGCGATCAGGGTCGACGCGCCCGCGTTCTCCGCGCACACAAACCGGTTGTTCATCTGCGATCGCAGCCCGACGGCGACGACCGCGGCCGAGTCGGATCCGGTGACCGACGCCGCGCCGGTCTCGATGTGGCCGACGAGGCGCCGCGACCACAGCGGGTCGGCGCCCAGGGTGACCGTGACGTCGTACCAGCCGCTGGACGTGCGGGTGTGCCCGGCGAGGCTGACCGTCAGCGGGACATTGACCGTGGTGGTCGTGTTCGCGGGAACGTAGTAGGGCCACACCGCCCCAGGCTGCGCGTACTGGTTGGACGTGATCGTGAACGTCTGCTCGGCGGTGGTGCTGTTGGTCAGTTTGAGCTTGAGCGCGGATCCCGTCACGTCGTAGTCCGAGTCGACCTCGCACTTGGCACTGGCGGTGTAGTAGTTGCCCGAGAACCGGCGGAGGAACCTGTTCGGACCGAACACCGACAGGTCGTACTTCCCGTCGCCCGACCCGCTGCCGATGTTGAAGAAGTCCTCCACCGCGAGCGGGATCTGCACACCCGCGCTCGCGGGCACCTCGTAGTTCCACGGTCCGCCACCGCGGTACTTGTTGGCCACGATCATGGTCGATGCCGACCGGGTCGCCTTCTGGCCGGTCTGGCTCATCTGCAGCCAGATCTGCAGCCCACTGCTGTTCGGGCGGCCGGTCTCCCAGCGGGAGAACCGCGCGTTCGGCTGGTACGGCACCGCCCGCGCGGGCCGGGTGCCGGGTTCCTGCACCGGCACCGTGTCCGGGACGGTGTCGGAGTTGGGGTTCACCTTGCTGTCGCAGTTCTTCTGGCCGTACGGCGCGGGGACCGTCGGCAGCAGGGGCAGACCGGTCGTCTTCTTGGTGAAGTCGAAGGCACCGGTGAGGTCACCGCAGATCGCGCGGCGCCACGGGCTGATGTTCGAGCACGCGGCCGGGGTGCCCATCGCCGCCGTCCAGGTCTCCATGAACCGGATCACCGAGGTGTGGTCATAGACCTGGGAGTCCACCCAGCCACCCCGGGTCCACGGCGACACGATGACCATGGGCACCCGGAAGCCGAGGCCGATCGGGGTGCCGTTGAGGAACTCCGCGGCCGCGCCCTCGGGCGGGATCGGCGGCGGGACGTGGTCGAAGAACCCGTCGTTCTCGTCGTAGTTGAGGAACAGCACGGTCGAGTTGAATGACTCGGCGTCCGCGTTGAGCGCGCCGAGCACCTTGTTGATGAACCACGCGCCGTCGTTGGGCGGGCAGTCCGGGTGCTCGGAGAACGCCTGGTTGGCCACCACCCAGGACACCTGCGGCAGCGTCCCGCCGACCACGTCAGCGCGGATCGCGGCGACGATGTCGTCCGGCGTGGAGCCGGTGACCCCCGGGACCGAGGCCATGCCCTTGGTGCGCAGCGCGCTGCCCGCCGGGGCGTCGGTGAACTGCTTGAAGTAGGCGAGGCCGTTGTCGCCGTAGTTGTCGTTGGCGTTCTGGTAGACCTTCCAGGACACGCCCGCGTTCTCCAGCGCCTCGGCGTAGGTCTGCCAGCGCAGGCCGGATTCCTCGCCGCCGTCGGACGCGGGCCCGCCGGCGGTGCCCAGCGGGTCGATCATCCCGCTCCACAGATAGGTGCGGTTCGGGCCGGTCGCCGACATCGTCGAGCAGTGGTAGGCGTCGCAGACGGTGTAGGCGTCGGCGAGCGCGTAGTGGAACGGGATGTCCGCGCGGTTGAGAAAGCCGAGGGAGCGGTCGCTGAGCTTGGCGAACACCCAGTTGTTCATCAGGCCCTTGTTCCACGCGCTGTGCTGGTCGTTCCAGCTGTGCAGAAGGCTGCCGTCGCACTGGGCGAGCACGGACCCGCTGTCGCCGAAGACCGGCGCGGTCAGGCTCATCCGCCAGGGCCGCTGGGTCCCGCCCGCCCACGACGGCTGGACGAAGACGTTGTCGAGTGTGCTGCGGTCGCTGAAGCCTCGCACGCCACTCAGGCTGCCGAAGTAGTGGTCGAAGCTGCGGTTCTCCTGCATCAGGACGACCACGTGCTTGACGTCGCGAATGGTTCCCGTGGTGGCGGCCTGTGCGGTCGACTCGCCGATCACCGCGGCCGCCGCGCCGACGGCGGCGATCTTGGCGGTGTCACCGAGGAACCTACGCCGAGACAAATTCACCTGGGGCCTCCACACACTTTCGCTGGACCGATCCAGGCGAAAGCGTGCGTGGTTAACACCGTTTAGGCAACGGACCGTTCCCACGATTCACGTCGAGGCGACCAACGATTCACCGGCCTGACCTGAACCGATCAACCGCGCGCAACTAGTGCACTAGAGTTCGAGTGCCTAGCGGTCCATCAGGGCGAAGAGGCCCCAGCCGAGGTATTCGCGCTGGTAGCGGACGTGGACCAGCGGAGCGGTGTCGAGTTCCGCACGCATCTTCGGGGCGAGTTCGTCGTCGGGGTTGTCGTCGAGCCAGCGGCGGATGTTGAGCCACTGGGCGGCGACGTAGCGGTCCCAGCTGTCCTTGTCGGCGTGCACCATCTCCACGACGTCCATGCCCAGCGCAGCGAAGTGCTCAAGCAGTTCCGGCAGCGACCGGAAGTCGTCGCGCTTGGTGGCGTGGCAGTTCTCGATGGCCTCCTGGTCCGGCGGCTCCTGGAGCCAGTACGGCTCGCCGATCAACATCAGCCCGCCAGGCGCGAGGCTGCGCCGCAGGAGTTCCACGGTGCCGGTGACGCCGTCGCCGATCCAGGTCGCGCCGACGCACGCGGCCACGTCGACCCGCTCGTCAGCCACATATCCCCCGGCGTCGCCGTGGACGAAGGTCACCCGGTCGGCGACGCCCAGTTCCGCCGCCCGCGCCCGCGCCGCGTCGATGAAGACGGTGCTGATGTCGACACCGGTGCCGGTGACTTGGTGGTCTCTGGCCCAGGTCGCGAGCAGTTCGCCGGTGCCGCAGGCCAAGTCGAGCACCCGCGCGTCGGGCGCGAGCCGCAGCGCGTGCCCCATGGTGGCCAACTTGGCCTCCGTGATGGGGTTGTGCACGCGGTGGCTGCTCTCGCGAATCGTGTAGTGCCGGGGAAGGTCCACGCGCGCAGCCAACCGCGTGGACCCGCTCCCGTCCATTCAATTTAGTAGCGCGCATCGACGATCGACGGGGTCTCCACGTTGCGGCCCGCGGAGATCGACACCGCCAGCCGCACGAACTGCGCGTGCGCCCAGGCCAGCGGTGTGGCCGAGCCGGTGCCCTGGCCGAAGCGGAACCCGGCCGCGTCGGCCCGGTCCCACACCTGTTCTGGCAGCATCCCGCCCTGGTTGGCCGACCCGGACAGCGCCCGCAGATACCCGCTCGCGGGCAGCCCGCGCGCGACGGCGTATTCGCCGCGCTCGCCGGACAGCAGCGGCCACAGCCTGCCGATCCCCTGCCCGGTGTAGGGCGACCCGTCGGCGCGTTCGCCGTAGCCGTCGTGGTTGTACCGGTACCAGAGCGCACCCTGGGGCGCCGTGACCTTGATCGTGGCGTCGATGGCCGCGAGCGAGCCGGTGATGGTCGGGTCGTCGGCGGGCTTGACGCCCAGACGCACGAGCTCGAGGAACCCGCCGTCGATGACGTCCTTCTCCCACCACGTCCCGCCGCCGTTGGCGATCGTCAGCTGGGCGAGGTCGTTGGGGTTGCCTGAGCCGTCGACCCGCTCGTAGTAGTCGCCGCTGGGGAACCAGCGTGCCCGACGTCGTGTAGGTCCAGCCCGCCACCTGCGCCTGCCACGAGTCGGCGACCTGCAGGTAGTACGAGGCCGCGCCGGGGTCGTTGTTGGCCGTGGCCAGGTCGGCGGCGCACACCAGGCCCGCGATCTCCGCGGCGATGGTCGACGGCGAGTACCCCGCCGCCTCCTCCCACCGCTCCTGCGGGCTCCCCGGACCCCGGTGCGCGATGAACTCGGCCGACGGCTTGACCTTCGCGTACGCGGCGGCGTCCCGGCGGCCGAGCTGCCAGGCGAGGATGATCGGGAACGCCACCTCGTCGAGCTGCAGACTGCCCCACAGTGGCGTCCCGTCGAGCTTGGTGTTCTGCGGGTAGGAGCCGTCCGGCCGCCATTGGACGTTGAACAGGTAGTCCAGCGCGCGGTGCGCGGCGGCGGGGTCGCCGATCGCGAGCGACGCGGTCGCCATCTGGTACAGGTCACGGGCCCACACCGCGTGATACCCGAAGGCGCAGCAGGAATCCGCGTTCATCGCGTCGCCCCACGGATGGGTCAGCGACGCCACGAACGCGCCGCGCCAGGTCTTGTCCTCGTGCGCCTTGAGCGTCATCGCGGAGATCCGGTACTGCCGCAGCAGGTCCGCGTCGGCGACGCTCGCCGGTGCCGGGCTCAGCGAGTCCATATAGGACTTCCACCCGGACTGATACCGGGACTTGACCGTTGTCCACCCGGCCGCGAGCGACGCGGCGGCGTTCTGTCCGGCCTCCGTCCGCGACCCGCCGAACCCGAGGGCGAGCGTGAACGTCGTGTCGACCCCCACGGGAATCCGCGCGGTCTGGACGAGGTTTCCTGGTGTTCCCGCGGTGTCGTAGAGCGTAGTCAGCGCCCGATTGTTGGTCAGGTCCCGCCAGCCGTCGCTCGCGGAGCCGGAGTAGCCGTTGGTGGCCTGGCTGAATCCGGTGGACGCGGCGAGCGCGCTGGCCACCGATCCGTCCGACGCACGCAGCTGTCCGTCTACTGTGGAACCGGTGTCCCCCATGCCGCTTCCCGCGAGCGAAGGGTTGAAGAGCACATAGAGGTTCAGCGACCCGCCGGACAGAACCTGGAACCGGGTGTTCACCAGGAGAGCGTGCCGGTCCGGGTCGGTGACATAGGTCTTGGTGATCCGATACCGGCCGCTGCGCGCGGTGTTGACCTGTTGGTACGTCAGGGAAGTCGGATCAGCCAGGGTCACCTGCTGAGTCGTGGCGACCTTCTCTTCGTCAGTAAAGCTGACGCCGTCGGTCACCATGAACTGGAGATCCTGGACGTTGGGCAGATCGGCCTGCGGGTAGTAGACCTCGTGCGCGACCCCTTGCCCGAGGGTGAACCACACCTTGGACGTGGTCCCGGCCGACGTGCCCACGCCCTGTTTGGCGCCCGTCGTCCAGGTCGACCCAAGCCCTGGCGCGCCAGGCGCCTGCGCGGCGGCCGCGGTGCCAGGACCAAGCCCCAGGGTCACCGCGGACAGGGCCACCACTACCGCCAACGACTTTGTTGTGACAGGCAACATACTCCCGAAACTACCCCGGGGACGGGATCAGGAGCGATCCGCCGAGCGGGTGGTCCCGGGAATAGGGCGCGCGGACGGCAGGTTTGCCAGACCATGGCTGACGAAGCTCTCTACGGACTCATCCGCAACCGCCCGTTCGGCACCCTGGCCACCCTCAAGCGCGACGGCCGCCCCCAGCTGTCAAATGTCCTGCACCACCTCGACGAGGCCGAGGGCGTCCTGCGGATCTCCGTCACCGACGGCAGGGCGAAGACAGCCAACCTCCGCAGGGACCCCCGCGCGACGTACCACGTGACGAGCGCCGACGGCTGGCAGTACGCGGTCGCCGAGGGCATCGCCGAGTTCTCCGAGGTCGCCCAGGATCCGCACGACGCGGCGGCCGACGAGTTGGTCGCGCTCTATCGGAACTTGAGCGGCGAGCACCCGAACTGGGACGAGTACCGCGCCGCGATGGTCGCCGACGGCAGGCTGGTGCTGCGGATCAAGATCGACCGCGTCTACGGAACGGCCCGATAGGCAGCCGTACTCAGCGGCGGCTCGGCGACCCGGACGCGGACCTCGTCGAAAACCGAGATGAACCGCAGAATGGCCGCCCATCCCGGCCAGACCTGTTCGGCCTCAATACCGCCCTCCACCAACGCCCACTCCGACCACACGTCCCCAGCACACCCATCGGCGTCGAACGGGTCCAGCATGCGTCACTCCCCCATCGCGTCGAGAGAGAGATCGACTGTTCAGCACCCGCGTTAGGGTCATTCGTCGTGGTCCACCCGGTTGGACCAACTCAAAGCCAGTCCCACCGATACCCGTAGACACCGGGCCCGAAGTTCAGCGCCACCCCGTGCACCGAGTCCGTCCCGTCGACCACGGCGGGCGCCACCTGCTCCTCCCCGCTGCCCACCCGCGAGTACTGCACACACGGGCCGGGCAGCGCGTCGGCGTGGAACCCGACCTCCACCACGAACTCCCGCACCGGCCGCCGGAACTTCCGCTCGTAGTTGGTGGCCAGCGGATACGGCGCCTGGTTCACCAGCTCGTGCTCGGTGATGATCGTCTCGCCGCGGGCGAGCGGCCGGTCGAACAGCAGCTCGGTCACCAGTAGCCCGTCGCCCGCCCGGTGCACCGACCGGCCGACCGTGCAGTGCCGCAGCGGCCGCACGATCGGCGCGGGGCGCTCGTGGTCGTCGAGGTGCAGGAGCACGACCCACCGGTCCGGCCCGTCGGCGTCGGCGCGCAGGACCTGCCGCGACACGATGGACCGCAGCCCGCGCTCCGGGCCGACGGTGACGATGTCGTGCTGGCTGATCCTGGTCAGCCGCTGGTCCCAGCGGGAGTTCACCGACCGGACGGCGTCGCGGACCAGTGCCTTGTTCGGCCAGAACGCCTCGATGTCCGGCTCGACGCCGGTGAGCCAGCGGCCCCGCGGCTTTGGCGGGCCGAGCAGCGACATCAGCGAGCCCGCGGGCACCTCCAGCACCGATTCCAGGTGCGCGAGGGCGATCATCGAGTCCGGGCGCTCTGGTCTACACCGGCCGGACTGCCAATAGCTGAGGGTGGCGACGCTCACCGGCGCGCCGAGTGTCCGCAGTCGGTTGCGGATGCGTTCTAGACCCAGGCCACGCGCTTGGATGGCGGCGCGCAGGGCGTCTGGGAACAGATCTGTCTCTGTAGATGGGCGTGCGGCCACGACGGCTCCCCTGTCCATGGCTGCTGCCCGCACCCCGACCATAACCGACGGATCGCGCCCAGACCAGTGACCGCTCGGCCGCGGTGACGTATCGGGTGCGTGAACGCGCCGACGAAGTCTGGCGTGTTCGCGTGCCCGATACGTCACCTTGAGGCGGCCGAGCGCGCGTCCCCGGAGGGGACGCCAACAACAGAGTCTGGCGTGTTCGCGTGCCCGATACGTCACCTTGAGGCGGCCGAGCGCGCGTCCCCGGAGGGGACGCCGACAACACAGCCGCCGTCCATTTACTCCATCCGCGTCCGCTGGCTGCCCGAGGTGCCCGCGCGAGCCACTCCCCCGGATCCGCCCGCGACCAGCGCGCCGCCCGTGATGGGCTGGGGGCCGCCGGTGTAGATGGCCTGGTCGAACGCCTTGCCGTCAGCGGGCGCCTTGCCCAGGGAGAACACGCCGACGGCCTTGCCGTTGACCACCGACCCGCCGCTGTAGTTGCCGACGAAGCGCCCGGAGGCGGTGTCGGCGATCTGCAGCGGGGTGAACGGGCCGCCGAGGACCTTCGGGGCGCTCCAGCTCGCGCCGCCGTTGACCGAGGTCACCGAGGCGACGCTGAGCTGACAGGTCTCCGCGGTGCAGTCGGCCTTGTCCCACACGTAGTAGAACAGCGCGATCTTGGCCGTGCTCCCGGATGTGCCGGGCTCCACCGCGATGGTCGGGAAGTAATGGTCCTTTCCGCTGTCCACCGCGTCGATCGGGACCCGGACCGGGGCGGTCCAGGTCTTCCCGTCTGTCGAGGTGGCCAGCACGATGTCGTTGGACGCCTCGTCGGCGCGGAACTTGCTGTCCGGCCAGGCGAGGTAGTACTTGCCACCCGCGTCGACGTCGAGCGAGGGCATCGGGTTGCCGCGCAGGCCGCCCGCGGGCTGGTGGAACCGGATCTCCCCGGCACTCACCGGCTGGCCCCACGTGTTGCCGCCGTCGGTGGACTGCACCGCCATCTGGTTGTTGCCGCCCGAGACCCGGTCGTAGATCACGACCACGTTCCCGTTGGGCTGGCTGGCGATGCCGTTGGCCAGCGCGCCGGTCGCCCCGGAGACCAGCTTGGCCGCGCCCCACGTCGTCCCACCGTCGGTCGACGTGGCGACGTAGAGCTGGTTGCTGCTGCCGTTGTCGTCGATCGCGGCGTAGCAGTTGCCGTAGCGCGCGCTGGACGCGTGGTTGTCGCACGCGAGCCAGTTCTTGTCCCACCGCTTGGTGTCGTTGCCGCCGACGGCGTACGCGGGGGCGCCCCACGTGACACCGTCGGTCGACGTCGACACCGCGAGGCCGAGGCCGCGCACGCTGGAGTCCAGCGGCAGACCCGCGATCAGCCACTTGCCGTGCTTGGCGCTGAAGCCGACCACCGGCAGCCCGGCCCGGTCGTACGGGCCGCCGTCCGCCTTGGTCCACGGCAGTTTGCCGGTGCGCCAGGTGACTCCGCCGTCAGTCGAGGTGGACCAGCCGATGCCGGTGGCGCCGCCCTCCTTGATCCGCGCGTTCTGGAACGCGGTGACGATGGTGTTGCCGTTGGCGTGGCTGTCGGCCTCCAACTGGGTGGCGTGCTGGGCCTCCGCGTTGGAATACGGGTCGCTGCCGATCTTCTGCGCCCCGGCCGGCGGGGTGCCGCCGCCCACGCTCAACGTCAGCGTGGCCGTGTGGTCGGTGACGCTGCCGTCCGCGCTGACGGTCACCGACGTGCTGCCTTGCGGGGTGCCCGCGGTGGTGGCGATCGTCAGTGTCGAGATCTCACCGGAGGCGATGTCCGCGGGGTCGAACGTCGCGGTGGCGCCACTGGGCAGACCCGACGCGGCCAGGTGCACCTTCTGCACCCCGCCGCTGGTGACCGTGGTCCGCGCGGTCGTGGTGCCCGACTGTCCGGCTTGGACGGACACAGTGGACGGATCCAGGGTGACCGAGTAGTCGTCGCCGGACGGTGGCTCGACGTCGAAGGTGACGTCGTCGAACAGCGTGTACACCGGATCGGCCGGGTAGTTGTCGTCCCGGTTGACCAGGGTGAGCGTGTAGCTGTGCCCACCGGTGAGCGCCGCCGTCGCCTGCTTCCAGCCCTGACCGTTGGTGCAGGTCTTGGCCAGTGGCGTCGTCGTGGCCCCGCTGGTGTTGTCGACCAGCGTCGCCTTGGCCCACGCGTAGTACACCGTGTCCGGGCAGGTCATGCTGTAGTAGAAGGACAGCTGACGCGCGTCGGCCGGAGCCGTGAACGTCTGCGCGATCGACGACACACCGTTGGTCGCCGTGGTGGCGCCCAGCCGTGCGGCGTAGGTTCCGCTGTGCGCACCGGAGTTCACCGCGACGGCCGTCCCAGAAGGACTCCAACCGGTCAGTTCCGACTCGAACCCGCCGTTGACGATCGGGCTCGTCGGGTCGGTGCCCGGCTTGGTCCGCGCGGTGACCGCCGCGCTCGCCGGTGACACGTTGCCCGCCGCGTCCCTCGCCTTGACCGTGAACGTGTAGCTGGTGTCGGCGGTCAGACCGGTGACAGTGGCGGAGGTGGCGGTGACGCTGGTGGCGATGCTCGGGCCGTTGAACACGTCGTAGCCGACGACACCGACATCGTCGCTGGACGCGTCCCAAGCCAGCGACACACTGTTGACGGTGGTCCCGGTCGACCGGAGGCTGCCCGGCGCCGTCGGCGGGGTCGGATCCCCACCGCCGACCATGAAACCGGTGTACAGCAACTTGTTCGGCGAACCGGTACCCGGGCTGGTCACCTTGCCGCTCGTCGCGTTGTCGACCAGTGCGTCGCGGACCTGCTGCGGCGTCGCACCCGGGTTGAGTCCCAGATACAGCGCCGCCGCGCCCGCCACCTGCGGCGAGGCCATCGACGTGCCGGTCATCGTCGCGTTGCCCGTGTCCGACGAGTAGGACGCGGACACGATGCTCGTGCCCGGCGCGAACAGGTCGAGACACGTTCCCCAGCTGCTGCCGGAGTTCTTCGCGTCGTTCTGCTGGGTGTTGCCGACGGTCACCGCCTCGGCGACGCGCTGCGGGCTGTACCGGCAGGCGTCGTCGTTGGAGTTGCCCGCCGCCTGCACGAACTGCACACCCGACGCGATGACGTTGCGGACAGCGGTGTCCTCGGTCTCGTTGGTGCACGGACCACCGCAGCCGATGCTGAAGTTGACGACCGCGGGCTTGCGGGCGTTGGCCTTGACCCAGTCGATCCCGCCGATGATCTGCGAGTCGCTGCCCGAGCCGGAGCAGTTGAGCACCCGCACGGCGACGATGTTCGCCTTCTTCGCCAGCCCATAGGTGTTGCCCGCCGCGGTCCCGGCGACGTGCGTGCCGTGGCCGTGGCAGTCGGTCGAGTCGTCGTCGTTGTCGACGAAGTCCCGGCCGAACGACGCCCGGGTGCCGAAGTCCTGGTGCGACTTGCGGATGCCGGTGTCGAGCACGTAGACCGTCGCGCCTTGGCCCGCGTTGGTCGGGTAGCTGTACTTCTGGTCCAGCGGAAGGTCTTTCTGGTCGACCCGGTCGGTCCCCCATGACGGCGGGTTCGTCTGGGTGTCGGAGACCTGCCGCACGCCGTCGGTCTCGACCCTGGCCACAGCGGGCTCGGCGGCGAGTTTCTTGGCCTGCGCCTCGGACATCGCCACCGAGAACCCGCGAAGCGCGTGCCGGTAGACGAGTCCGACGGTGCCGCCGTGCTTGTTGGCCAGATCGGTGGCGACGATGCCGACCTGCTGTTGCTGGACGGCACTGTCCTTGAACGTGACGATGTAGCGGCCGGGCAGTGCGTTGGCCGACTGGACGATCTCGGGTTGTTGCGCCGCGGTCGCGGCGGACACTATGCCCGCCGTGACCATGGCGGTGGCCGCCAATGCGGCGGCCATCCGCTTCAACATGGTTTCCCCCAAGGTATTAGAGCGTGATCGACCAGCGGTCGAGGGTGCCGGTGTCGCCGGGGCCGTAGTCGGTGACGCGCAGCGACCAGGTGCCCGACGCGGGCGAGTTGACGTTGTTGATGGTGAACGTCTTCGGCCCGCTCCACTGCGTGCACTGGTAGCCGCCGCTGTACTTGGCCGGGTACGCCTTGCCGTTCGGGTCGACCAGCGAGATGCCCAGGTCCTCCAGGCAGGTGTGCGCCACGGTGATGACCAGCGTGATGCTGCTCGTCGCCGCACCGGTGACCGTCGAGGTGATCCGGCTGAAGGTCTGGGTGTAGTCCCGGATCGGGTAGTCGGTGTCGTTGGTCAGCGTCCGGCCGCCACCGGTGCCCGGCGCGGTCTTGACCGTGACCGGCTGGGTCGGCTTGGACTTGTTGCCCGCGGCGTCCTTGGCCTGGATGGTGAACGAGTAGCTGGTGTCGGCGGTCAAGCCGGACACCGTGGCGCTCGTTCCGGTCACCGTGGTGGCCAGCGTGGTGCCGTTGAAGACGTCGTAGCCGGTGACGCCGGTGTTGTCGGTGGAGGCGTCCCAGGCCAGCGACACGGTCGTCGCCGTGGTGCCGGTCGAGCGGGGGTTGCCCGGGGTGGTCGGCGGCTCGTCGTCGCCGCCGGTGCCGGGCTGGGTCCGCGCGTTGACCGCGGCGCTGGCGGGCGAGACGTTGCCCGCGGCGTCCTTGGCCTTGATGGTGAAGGTGTAGGCGGTGTCAGCCGTGAGACCGGAGACCGTCGCGTTGGTGCCGGTGACGCTGGCCGCCACGCTCGACCCGTTGTAGACGTCGTAGCCGGTCACGCCGGTGTTGTCGGTCGAGGCGTCCCAGGCCAGCGAGACGCTGTTGGCCGTGGTGCCGGTCGAGCGCGGGTTGCCGGGCGCGGTCGGCGGCTGGGTGTCGGCGCCGCCGGTCACCAGGGTTAGCCCCCACTTGGTGAGCGGCTCCGCGATCGGCTGGAAGATCGACATGTCGTCGTCACTCGGGTTGGTCACGCACTGGGAGGGACCACCGTCGTGCAGGCCGGTCGCCTTGGTGCCGAGCAGCCAGCCGCCGCCGGAGTCGCCGCCGAGCGAACAGGCGTCGGTCCAGGTCATGTCCTCGATGACGCCGACGCTGCCGCCGTAGTCGACCGACTTGTGGGTGTACTTGACGACACCGCACTTCCACTTCGACGTGTTGCCGGAGTGGCAGACGGCGTCGCCGACCATGGCTTCCTGCTGACCGGTCACCGTGATCGCGGGCGAGCCCCACGTGTTGACCGCGGCGGAGAGGGTCCAGCCGGACTCGGTCACCGCGACCACGCCCATGTCACCCTCGCGGCCGTTGACACTGCGGCCACCGCCCACATTGGACGTGCCGATCTTGTTCAACTGTCCACTTTGGCCATAGGCGGCCTGGTTGGCGTCGTTGGTGCAGTGCCCGGCGGTCAGGAAGTGCTTGTTGCCTGCGGAGTCCGTAGCCGCGAAGCCGATCGAGCAGTTCGACTCGGTGCCCGGCCACCACGGGCTGCCGGGCTGGACAGTTCCCGCCAGCGGCGCGGGCTGCGCCGACTGCTGCTTGGGCGCGGAGTCGGTCCGGGTGATCCGAATGCCGTCGCCCAGTTTCCTGACCTTGCCCAGGAACGCCTCGGTCGCGGCGTTCGCGGCGGAGGTGTTGACGTTGACGTGCACGACGTTGGCCTGGACATCGACGCCCCAGCCATAGACACCGGGGACTCCGGTGCCGACGAAGCCGCGCACCGAACCGAGCAGGCGGTCCAGTTCGGCCTGGTCACGGCCGACCATCTTGGCCTCGGCGCCCTCGGCCTTGGCCTGAGCGGCGGCGTCATTGTTGGTCACCGCGACGGTGAGCTTGCCGGTGGCGCCGTCGAACCAGTGGCCGGCGAGCTGCTTGGCCAGCGGCTCGGACAGGGTCTTGTAGACCCGGTGCGCCCGGTCCTGCTGGTCCAGCCGCACCCGCGCCTGGTCGGCGGAGATGCCCAGGCCCTCGGCCACGCCACTGACCTCGGCGCCCACCGGGGCCTGCCGGGGCGCCGCGGTCGACTGGCCGCCGACTATCAGCACTCCGGCTACCACGGAAATGCCGCTCACCGCGGCGAAAACCTTGCTGCGCATTCGCATGCGTAAGTCACCTCACCAAAGAGATTTGCAGGGTGAGGGCACGGTAAACCGGAAGATCGAATGCCGTAACCAGGAATGCGCGTTTCAATGTTAAGAAATACGGTGACAATTTCAGGGTTAACTCAGGCCCGTGGGAAATTGCCAGAATTGCCATACCACTAGACTCGGGCCGCCTGTCCACCCCGCAGCGGAGCGACCATGACCAACGACGATCTGAGCATCCAGCAGCGGCTCTACCCCGACGTCCGCTGCTTCGGCTGCGGCCACGCCAACGACAAAGGCCTGCGCCTGCGCAGCTTCCCCGGCAGCGACGGCGTGGTCACCGCGACCTTCACCCCCTGGCCCGAGCACGACAACGGCGTCGGGTACCTCAACGGCGGGATCATCTGCACGGTCCTGGACTGCCATAGCGCCGCGGCCGTGCTGTGGGAGGCCGAGCAGCGCGGATGGCCGCCACTGCCGGGAGCGGCACTGGCTTATGTGACCGCGGGATTGCAGGTGCGATATCTGCGACCGAGCCCGCTCGACGAGTCGGTCGAATTGCGCGGATGGGTTACCGATGCCGGTGAGGCGGAGATGACCGCGGAGGTCGAACTCGTGTGGGACGGGAAGACCCGCGCGGCCGCCACCGCCCATTGGAAGCGGTGGCGACCCCGCTAGTGTCCCGAGTCAGCTGCGCTTGGCGTCGTGTTCGGCCCGGATCTCCGTGTCCCGGTCGAGGTTCGCGTCCCGGTCGATGTCACGGTCGGTGTCGGCGTCCCGGTCGATGTCGGGTTCCTCGGTGATCACGCGGTCTCGGACGGTGAACCGACCGAGCGCGACACCGGCGAGGAACACGATCAGGACGCCGAGGCCCGAGTGGAAGACCAGGTCGGTCAGCACGCGAGTCGCGGTGTCGTCGGCGACGATGTCGCCGGTGGCCGGGGTCCCGTCGTGCCACATCGTGCTAACCACCGGACCGATGACGAACCAGCCACCGCCCAGCACGGCCAGCCAGCCGAGGAGGACACCACCGCCACGGGTGGCGGTGGCCATCAGGCCCAGGCCGCCGAGCAGCGCGGCGACCCCGGGCAGGACGTTGAGCCACAGCCGGTCGTCGGTCATGACCCATGGCGAGTCCGGGGTGTAGGCGAGCGAGAAGTAGGGCCCGACGAACGGGACCACCGCGCCGAACGCACCCAGGACGAAGACCAGGAGCCCGTTCACCGCACCCCGTCGACGCGGCACGTCGGCCGCGCGGTGGCGCACCCGGGTGTTGGTCAGGTCATAGGTCGCCATCTGACGCTCCCTTCGAGGTAGGTCATCCCCTACGGGTTACCCGGTATCCCGATCGCCAACCCTGGCCGCTACTCGATCGAGATCGCGCTGACCAGATCGCCGACTGCGGGTTCCGGCAGCGCGCGGGCGATGTCGGCCTGGGCGATGATGCCGACCAACCGGCCGCCGTCGAGCACGGGCACCCTGCGCACCCCGTAGGCGGACATCGTGCGCAGGACCGCGGCGGCGTCGTCGCCGACATCGACCGTCACGACCTCGCCCTGGGCCAGGTCACCTGCGTGCAGTGCCATCGGGTCCTTGCCCTCCGCCAGCACCTTCACCACGATGTCGCGGTCGGTGATCATGCCTTTGAGCTGGTCGTCCTCGCCGCGGATCGGCAGCGATCCGACACCGAGCCTGGCCATGGTCTTAGCCGCCTCGATCACCGCGTCCGAGGTGCGGACGCAGGTGACATCCGAGGTCATGAGGTCCTTTGCGGTGGTCATGATGCTCCCTTCCAGTCGCGCGGGCTCCGTGTTGGAGTACCCGCGCCAGGCTGATTCGACTCATCCGCGAGAGCTCGCTCCACCCACGCCACAACCTCGGGCAGTCCGAGCGGGGCGGGTGCGGCGGTGCACAGTTCCAGACCGTCGCTGTAGAAGGTCTTGACCTCCACGTCCGCCCTGGCCAGCGCCGCGCGACCGGGCAGTGCGTCCCACCAACGCGCGCGGGCCGATCCGTCGGCGCCGTCGAGCGAGCCGTCACACGGCTCCGGGTCGACCACTAGAAAGGATGCGACCGCGGTGTGCGTCGCGGCGATCCACAGAGCCACCTCGGTGGCGGGCCCGCTCGTCACCACGTGCGCGCGCTGTCCATCCAATCGGGACAGCGCGGAGTCGATCGCCGCGATCCCCGCGCCGTCGGCCGGGAGCCGGACCCAGCCGACCAGCAGGCGGTCGGCGACCGGGCGCCACGTCGCGGGCAGCTCGCCATGGCTGGCCTCACCAGCCGGGTCCAGTACGGCCACCACGTCGGCCGCGTCGTGGTCACCGCGCCACACCAGCGCCGGTCCGTCGGTCAAGGCCGTCATGGCCGCTCACTCCTCAAGGTCGTGAATGGACTGTCGACGACCGGGGACTACCCAGAACCGGCTCATTCAATGCAGTGCTCAGAAGGTCGTCATGGACTCCGGACACCCGTCGCCGGCCTCGGCGATCAATCCGGCTGATCGGTGGGAAGGTCCCGACGGAGAACCTTGCCGGTGGGGTTGCGGGGCAACTCGTCGAGAAAGACGAATGAGCGCGGCACCTTGTAGCGGGCCAGGTTCGACTTGACGTATTCGCGCAGGTCAGCCGGGTCGGGCCGGTCGCCTCTCGCCACCACGTAGGCCACCAGCCGCTGGCCGAACTCTGGGTCGGGGGCGCCGATCACGACGGCGTCGGCGATGGCCGGGTGGCGGGTGAGCAGGTCCTCGACCTCCTGGGGGAAGACGTTCTCGCCACCGGAGACGATCATGTCGTCGGCGCGGCCGTCGACGTGCAGCCTGCCCGCCGCGTCGAGGTGGCCGAGGTCGCCGGTGCTCATCAGGCCGTCGGCGACCTCCTTGCCGATCCCGTCGACCAGCAGGGCGCCGCCGACGAAGATCGTGCCGGGGCGGCCGGTCGGCACGGGCCGCCGCTGGTCGTCGAGGATGCGGATCGGGACGCCGAGCGATGGCCTGCCGACGGTCCCAGGCGCGGCGCGCAGGTCGGCGGGGGTGGCGACGCTGGCGATGCCGACCTCGCTGGAGCCGTAGCCGTTGAACAGGACGTCACCGAACTCGGTGAGCAGCCGCTCGGCCAGCTCGGGCCGCAGCGGCGCGGCGCCGGAGAAGATGGTGTGCAGGTGGTCGCGGCGGTAGCCTGCCCGGACGCCGTCAGGCAGGTCCAGGATCCGTTGCAGCATAACGGGAACAGCGGCGAGCAGGGCGCCGCCGTCGCGCTCGATGTCGGCGAGGGTGGTCTCCGGGTCGAACGCGCGCCGCAGGACGACCGGTCCGCGCAGGGTGACCGCGATGGCGAGGATGGCGAGGCCGAAACCGTGGAACAGCGGCGGGGCGACGATCACGGGATCGCCCACGTGCAGCCGGGTCCGGTCGAGGATGGTCGCGGCCGGGCCGAGTATGGCCAGCGCGTCCGGGCGGCGGGGCGCGCCCTTCGGGGTGCCGGTCGTGCCCGAGGTGAGGATCGTGATCGCCCCGGAGCCGCCTCTGACCGCACGGGGTGGGTGGGCGGCGATCAATCGGTCCACATCGGACTCACCCGTGTCCCGCCATGAGACCACCGCACCGTTCGGCAGTCGCGGGAGAAACTCCTCGTCCGCGACGACGATGTCGGGGCGCGAACGGTCGAGCACGCCCGCCAGTTGGGGCCCGGAGAACTCGGTGTTCAGCAGCAGGACGTCGCCGCCGAGCCTGCCCGCCGCGGCCAGGGCGAGCACGAAACCGCGATGGTTGCGGCACAGGATCGCGATATTCGGCCGCGGCACGCCACACTCGCGCGCGAGACCTTCGGCCAGGCGGGCGGCGCCGTCGTCCAGTTCGCCGTAGGTGACGGTTCCACGGTCGTCGATCACCCCGGGCGCGTCGCGCCCGTGCGCGGCGGCGACGCCGATCAGGGTCGCGGGCGACAGGCCGCCGCGCCACACCGCGCGCGCTATCCCTGGGACATACCAGGGCCGGAACCCCGTGACGAGGCCGCTTGTGGCCAGCGCGCGGGCACCGGTCAGCAGGAGACTCACCGCCTGCCCGCTCGGTAGACCTGGCCGACGGTCCACTCCCATGGGAGCCGGGTGACCGCGTCGACCGCCTGCACGGCGCCCGCCCACCACGGGCTGATCTTGGCGGGCTTGCGGACGATGGCCACGCAGACCAGTTCGGCCGCCTCGTCGGCGGTCATGCCGGGGACATGGTCGAAGATCCGGGTCGGCGCGCTCATCCTGGTCCTGATTAGTGCCATGTAGACAGACGTGGCAGACACGTTGTCGACGGCCAATTCCGTTGCCGCGCTGCGGAAGAAGATGTCGAACGCGCCTTTGGACGCCTGGTAGGCCGCCCAGCGCGGCCCTGGCGGCACCTGGACGCCGACCGTCGACACGTTGACGATGTGGCCCTGCCCGCGCTCGCGCATCGACGGCAGCAGGGCCAGCATGAGTTTGACCGGGCCGAAGTAGTTGATCCCCATGGTGCGCTCGAAGTCGTGGAACCGGTCGTAGGACTTGGCGATGGACCGGCGGATCGACTTGCCCGCGTTGCTGACCAGCACGTCGACGTGTCCGTGCCGTTCGAGTACGGACTTCGCCAGGTCGTCGACCTCGGCCGGGTTCGTCAGGTCGACGGGATAGGACTCCGCGCGCCCGCCCGCCGCGACGATGTCGGCGGCGACGGCGTCGAGTTTGTCGCGGGTGCGGGCCACCAGGAGCACGGTGGCACCCGCGGCGCCGAGGCGGCGGGCGGTGGCTTCACCCAGGCCGAAGGACGCGCCGGTGACCAGCACGACCTTGCCGTCGACCGACTCCCGCAGGGCGGCGGCGCTCACCCGGCCGTGCGGGTTGGCGAGCCAGGTCGCCGCCTTCGAACGTGCCAGCCAGGTGACCATCGGCGCCTCCAGAAGAGTGGTGATGTCTGAATAACACCGATATCTGGATACTGTCAATGCTACGGTTCCGCCATGCCGCGACTCACCCGTGCCGAGAGCCAGGCCCGCAACCGCGAGGCCCTGCTGCTGGCCGCCCGCGAGCTGTTCCTCAGCGACGGCTACCAGGCGACGTCGATCGCCAAGGTCGCCGACATGGCCGGGTTCTCCACGGGCGCGCTGTACTCGAACTTCGACAGCAAGGCCGAGATGGCCTTGCTGGTCCTGCGCGACATCCAGCGCGAGCAGTTGGATGAGCTCACAGCCGTGTTGACCGGACGATTGACGGTCGCCGAGAAGATCGACCAGATCCAGGCGTGGGCCGAGCGGGCGATGACCACCGGATGGCCACGGCTTGAGCTGGAGTTCGCGCTTGACGCGCGTGCCGACAGCGCGCTGATCGCCGCCGAGGCCGAGCGCCAGCGGTCAGCTGTCGACCGGATCGCCCAGGCCATCGCCAGCGACCAGGAGACCGAGCACCTGCTCGGATTCGTGCCGGTCCGGGCCGTCGCCGAAGCGTGCTTCAACCTCGCGATCGGCTGGGCAACGCGCAAACTCATCGATCCGAACGTGTCGTCGGCGGGCCTCTTCGACCTCGCCCGTCTCCTCTTCCAGGCGTCTTGACATACCGGCCGTATTCAAATATCAATGGTATCTCTAAGGCCGGAGGTACTGACGGATGCGACGCGGACTGGTCATCGGGTGTGGCGGCACGGTCGGCGGCGCATGGGAAGTCGGCGCCTTGGCGGCGGTCCGCGACGCGCTCGACTGGGATCCCCGCACCGCCGAGGTGATCGTCGGCTCGTCCTCCGGCTCATCGCTCGCCGCCATGCTCGGCGCGGGTGTCGGGGTGGACGAACTGGTCGCGGGCCAGCGCGGCGACTCGACGGCCCGCGAGTCGGTCCGTCGGTTCTTCACCTCTCCCCCGGCCAGGTTTCCCCGCGCGCCGCTCGCGCCGCCGACGTCGCCGCGGCTGGCCCGCGCTGGACTGCGGTCGCGGTCTTGGCTGGTCGGCCTGTCCGGTCTCGCGCCTCGTGGTCGGACGGACGCCGGATTCCTTGACCGGCTGATCGACGACCTGGCCCCGGATGGCTGGGTGGCGCACCCCCGCACCTGGATCGTCACCCTCGACGCCGCGACCGGCGAACGGGTCGCTTTCGGCAGGCCCGACGCGCCAAAGGCCGCTCTGCGCGACGCCGTCCGCGCGTCATGGGCGGTGCCGGGTTGGTATCCGCCGGTCACGATCGCGGGCAGGCGCTACCTCGACGGCGGCGTCGGCTCCCCGACCTCAGCGGACCTGGTCGCCGAACTCGCTTTGGACGAAGTCGTGGTGATCTCCCCCATGGCCGCCACCGACGGCGCGGCGATCCCAGGCTTCGGCGGCCGCGTCGAAGGCCTCCTCCGCCGCTCCATGAGCCGCACCCTCGCCCGCGAGGTGGCAGCGCTCCGCGCGGCGGGCACGCGGGTGACCCAGATCCACCCGACCGCAGGGGAACTGGCCCAGATGGGCTTCAACTTCATGGACCCCCGCCGCCGCCTGGCCGCACTCGACGCAGCGCTAACCACAATCCCAGCCCGCCTGGGCGACTTGGAGGTCAAGCCGTGACACCGCAGTACGACGCGATCATCATCGGCGCCGGTTTCGGTGGCATGGGCGCCGCCATCGAACTCAACCGACTCGGCTACGACGACCTGCTGATCGTCGACCGGGAATCCGACCTCGGTGGCACGTGGCACGTCAACCGGTATCCCGGCCTGGCGGTGGACATCGCGTCGGTGACGTACTCCTACTCGTTCGAGCCGAACCCCCAGTGGTCCCGCATGTTCGCCCCCGGCGCCGAACTCAAGCGGTACGCCGAGCATGTCGCGGACAAATACGGCCTACGCCCCCTGATGCGCTTCAACACAACGGTCGACGGCGCGCATTGGGACGAGGACGAGCAACTCTGGCACGTCCAGATCCGCGGCGATTCCCCGGTGACGGCCAGGTACCTGCTGACCGCGACCGGCTTCCTGTCGCAGCCGAAGATGCCCGACATCCCCGGAATCGACACCTTCGCGGGCAAGGTCGTCCACAGCACCGCCTGGGACGAGTCATACGACCTGGAAGGACGCAAGGCAGCCGTCATCGGCACCGGCGCCACGGCCGTCCAACTCATCCCCCAGGTCGCGAAGAAGGTCGCTGAACTGACCGTCTACCAGCGCACCCCGATCTGGGTCACCGCCAAGCCGGACTGGCCCATCCCCCGCGCTCTACGGACCCTGTTCGCCCGTCTGCCGATCACCCAACGGCTCGCCCGGATGATCAACACCACAGCCCTCGAAGCCCTGATGGTGATCGGCGTCCTGCACTACCGCCAGGCCCCGTTCACCAACAAGGCCGCCGCCCGCCTGGCCACCGCCCACCTCCGGCGACAGATCAAAGACCCGGAGCTGCGCCGCAAGCTCACCCCTGACTATTCGTTCGGCTGCAAACGCCCCACCTTCTCCAACGACTATTTCCCGACCTTCAACAAGCCCCACGTCCACCTGGAGACAACGCCCATCGACCGAGTCGAACCAGACGGCATCGTGACCACCGACGGCCGCAAGACCGTCATCGACACCCTGCTACTGGCCACCGGCTTCAACCTCTGGGACGTCAACTTCCCGGCGATAGAGATCGTCGGTCGTGACGGTCGTGATCTTGGCAAGTGGTGGCGGGACAACAGGTTCCAGGCATATGAGGGCGTCACCATCCCGCAGTTCCCGAATCTCATCAGCCTGAACAGCCCGTACTCGTACAGCGGCCTGTCCTACTTCACCACCATCGAAGCCCAGATGAAGCACATGAACCGGCTCTTCACCGAGCTGAAGCGTCGTGGTGGGACGACTTTTGAGGTCACCGAAGAAGCGAACACCACCTTCCTCAACCGGGTGACGGAGAACCTGGAGGACTCAGTCTTCTACCGGGGAGACTGCTCCACGGCCCGCAGCTACTACTTCAACCAACACGGCGAAGCCGCCCTACTCCGTCCTAACTCGACACTCACCACCCACCGCCAGGCAACCCGCTTCCCGTTGTCGGACTACACCTACGCCTGACAACCAGGCTTTGCCTTTCGGGGTTGATCTCTTACGCTGTGCGCTGGTCGCGATGACTGACCCGCCGTTACGAACGCTCCCGTCGCAGCGATGTCTATCAAGGCGACCCACGGCGATGACCGGATCGCGGGGTGCTCAGATCGCAAGGTTCAGTCGAGGAGATCGAGCTGTTCATCGTTCAATCCCTTCGTGACGTTGACGGGAAGGCGCGGGTTGGATGGGGTTGCGACATATCCTGACGGTGTTGCGATGGTTGGCGCGGCCGCCGTTTGTCGGCAAAGTTGACTCGGGTGACATGGGGCTCACATTGGCCTATTATGCGCTGCTATTCGGTGGGGCGGGTTTCATATTTGACCGCGCCACTGACGATGACGGAATGATGGTATTCGGTGTAGCTGTGGCGGGCGTGGTTGGACTAGGCACGTCCATTCCCGGACTCAGGCGCGAAGCGCAAGAACGGAGAGTGCGAAAACGCAGGGGGCGACTATTCAGAGCAAAGTGACAGGCAGGGGCGCTTGGTTGATCCTTTGCGGCGCGCAGGTGGTCGGGATGCCTACTTCGGGAGGAATCCGGAGCGGCGAAGCCGCGTGTACGCTTCGGGCGGATGGCCGGGTGGCAGTTGGCAGGTGATGCCGATGAAGACATCCCCATGCGCCGTATCCATGACCCAATGGCCGTACTGGTCCAGATCGAATTCGCAGTATCGCCGAAGCAACGCGCATAGGAGTTCGAAGTCGCTGCCGGACAGGCGCCCACTCCCATCGTTCATGTGGTCAGCCTAGCCGTCGGCTTGCGCACATCGGCCGCCAGAGCGCTGTTGTCTGCCAATCAGTTCACCATGCGTTCGTGGTCTGCCCAGTAAGGCTGGCGGAGTTTGAACTTCTGGATCTTGCCCGTTGCCGTTCGCGGGATCGAGTCGCGGAATTCGACGCTGGTGGGGGCCTTGTAACCGGCCAACCGCTCCTTGCAGTGAGCGATGATCTCCGGCTCCGTCGCCGTCTGCCCCTCCCCTAACACCACCAAAGCCTTGATCGTCTCCCCCCACTTCTCATGGGGCACACCGATAACCGCGACTTCCGCGACCGCCGGATGGCTGAAGATCGTGTCCTCGACCTCGATCGACGAGACGTTCTCACCGCCGGTGATGATCACGTCCTTCTTTCGGTCCGAGATCGTCAAGTGGCCCTCGGAGTCCAGGTGACCGCCGTCCCCGGTATGGAACCAGCCATCCGAGAGGGCGGCCTTGGTCTCGTCCGGCTTCTCCCAGTAGCCCTCAAGCACCACATTGGACTGGGCCAGCACCTCACCCGACTCCGCGATGTCCAGGCGTACGCCCAAAGCGGGCATTCCGGCCCGTGACAGCTTTCGGGCGCGTTCCGAGGCGGGCAGGGCATCGTCGTCTGGACGGGTTCGGTTGAAGGTCAGCAGCGGGGACGTCTCCGTCAAGCCGTAGATCTGGGTGAACTCCCAGCCCAGTTCCTCCCCGACCCGCTGAATGGTCCGACTCGGCGGGGGCGCGCCCGCGCAAACTATCCGGACGCGGTCGCGACCGGGAATCTCGCCCTCCCAAGCCATAGCCGCGTCGAGGACCGCGTTCCAGACGGCGGGCGCACCGCACATCAACGTGACGCCATGCTGCTCGACCCGGCGCAGGATCTCTGCCCCATCGACCTTGCGCAGCACGACCTGTTTCGCGCCCACGCCCGCCATCACGTACGGCATTCCCCAGCCGTTGCAGTGGAACATCGGCAGCGTGTGCAGGTAGACGTCGCGCTCCCACACCCGGGTGTGCAGGCCGAACGTGAGCCCGTTGACCCAGATGTTGCGGTGGGTAATCTGCACACCCTTGGGTCGCGCGGTCGTGCCCGAGGTGTAGTTGATCGTCGCGGTCGCGTCCTCGTCCGGGGACGACCAAGGCCGTGGATCGACGCCCGGCCGCATCAGCGCGGACTCGGTCTCCTCGCCAAGCACGAACCGGTGACGCGCGGTCACCCCGGCCAGCGACGAGTCCAGTTCGGGATCGACCAGCAACACCGAGGCGCCGCTCTGGTCGATGATGTAGTCGACCTCGTCCGGCCGCAGGCGGAAGTTCACCGGCACGCAGATCCGCCCGCTCATCGGCACCGCGAACAGCAGCTCCAGCAGCCGCGCCGAGTTGTGGCTGACCACGGCCACCCGCTCGCCCTCACCGACCCCGAGCGCGTCGAGGCCCGCCTGCCAGGCGCGGACGCGGTCGGCGAGTGTGCCGTAGGTGGACTCCGGGACCACCCGCGCGGGCTGATCCGGTTCGTCGATTACCCCGGGTCTGTCGGCGAACCCGAGTTGGGCGCGGTCGAGGAAATCGGCCACGGTCATCGGTACCCGCATCGCAACCTCCTGGTCAGCCAGGCCCTGCCCGACCAACGCTAGCCGACGCACGCGCCAGATCAAGAGGCCAGCGCCGCGTCCAGTTCGATGGTGGTCCCGGTCAACGCCGCCGACACCGGGCACGTCTGCTTGGCCAGTTCGGCGACCTCGGCGAACTTGTCCGCGTCGATACCGGGGACCGTCGCGCGGACCGTCAGCACGACTCCGGTGATGGCGTAGCCGCCGCCGGACCGGCCGAAGCCCACCTTGGCCGAGGTCTCGATTCGCTCCGGCGGGAAGCCCGCGCGGGTCAGCAGGGCGGAGAACTGCATGCAGTAGCACGACGAGTGGGCCGCCGCGATCAGCTCCTCCGGGCTGGTCACCCCGTTGGGCTCCTCGGTGCGGGCAGGCCACGAGACGTCGAACTCGCCTACTCCGGAGCTGTCCAGACTCACCCTGCCGGACCCGGTGGCCAGGTCACCGGTCCACCGCGCGGTGGCTGTGCGGTCGGTCATCGTGCCGCTCCCTTCATCGCCGTCTGATGCCCACCACTCTCACACCCGCGACGCCGGTCAGCGACTCGGAAAAAGGGGCGGGGCCCGGCGTCCGAAGACACCGGGCCCCGCCGACACTCACGACGTCACCGCAGGGTGAACGTCACCGGCACCGACTGGGTCGGCGCGTTGGGGTAGGTCACCGACACCGTGGCGGTCAGCTGGCCGACGGGCCGCTTGGCCGTCTTCCACACGAGGCTGAACGTGTTGGTGTTCGAGTCGAACGACGGCGCGGTCGCCGGGAACGACTGCGCCCCGCTGCCCGCGACCGTCAGTCGGCCGCTCGCCAGCAGGATCGCCGAGGCCAGGGCCGGGATCGGCTGACCGTTGGCCGAGACCAGCTGGAACTTGACCGGGATGTTCGCCCCGGCCGAGTACGAGCTGTTCGCCGCAGGCGAGAGGAACTTGATCCCGACGTTGATGATCTGGTTCAGCGTCCCGGTGCTCGCCTTGTACGACGGCGAACCCGAGTAAACCGCGGTCACCTGGTGGCCGCCCAGCGTCACGCCGACCGCGGGCGGGCTGACCGCGACGCCGTTGACCAGCGTCACCGGCCCGCCGATGGCCGAGCCGTCGACGCTGAACTGCACGGTGCCGGTCGGCACCCCCGGGCCGGACACGGTCGCGGTGAAGCGGACCGTGGTCCCGGTGATCGCCGGGTTGGCCGACGAGGTGACCACCGTGGTGGTCGCCGCCGCGCCGATCACGACCGTGTACTCGCGGGTCACGCTCGACACCGCGTTCTTGGCCTTGACCGTGAAGGTGAACGTGCCCGCCGTCGTCGGCGTGCCCGCGATGGTCGCGCCGGTCAGCGTCAGGCCGGTGGGGAGCGAGCCCGCCGTGACGTTCAGGTCGACCGGCGAGCCGCCGGTGTACTGGATGGCCGCCGAGTACGCGGCACCGACAGTGCCACCCGGCAGCGTGCCGCCCAGCGTCACCCCGTCGATGACGTCGAACGTGGCCGCGCCCTGCGAGCCGAGCACGTCGGCGTTGCCGGAGAACTCAGCGGTCACGTAGCGGTGGATCGCGACGGGCGCCGACACCACGAGCGACGCCGTGCCACCGGACACCGCGACGGAGCCGAGGACGGTGGTGCCTTCGCGGAAGGTCACGGTGCCGGTGGTCACCGGCGCCGACACCACAGCGGTCAGCGTGACCTGGCCGCCGGTGGCGACCTCGGACGGAGCGGGATACAGATCCACAGTGGACACACCGCGGTGGACGGTCAGCGAGACCGCCGCCTCCGACACGCCATACGCGCTTGTCGCGCGCACGGTGAACGCGGAGGTCCCAGCGCTGGTCGGCACGCCAGTGAGCGTGCCGTCCTCGTTGAGGAACACACCTGCGGGCAGCGAGCCCGACGCCAGCGTGACGCTCGCCGGGCCGCTCAGGGTGAACCCGAACGCGTACTGCTGGCCGACGATGCCCGCGACCGGCGATCCGGAGATCACCGCGGGCGCGCCGAGCTGGATGCCCACCAGGACCGGGTCGTGGTCGCTGGTGCGGAAACGGTCGGTCGCGTAGAGCGAGGCGACCTGACCCGCCGACTTGAACTCGGTGTTGTAGTCGAGGACCGAGGGCTCGTCGGCGTTGTGGTGCGCGTCCTGCGCGCCGGTCACCTGGGCGGTAAGCGACGGCGAGGCCAGCGCGTAGTCCAGGTAGCCCCACTGGCCGTCGAAGACGTAGGAGTACGCCTCGTCGCCGTGGTAGGCCTTGGCCAGGTTGGTGTACCCGGCCGCCTCCAGCGCCGCGATCGGGTCCTCACCCGCGTAGGAGTTGAGGTCGCCGACGATCAGTACGTCGGGGTCGCCCGCGCCCGGCTTGACGGTCTCGTCCAGCCAGCGGGCCAGCTCGACGGCCTGCTCCGTGCGGTGGACGTTCCAGCAGCTCTGACCGTCGCCCTGGTCCGTGTCCGGACCCGAGGTCGGGCAGGAGCCCTTGGACTTGAAGTGGTTCGCGTTGACGGAGAACCGCGCCCCGGTCGGGGTCTGGAACGTCTGCGCGATCGGCTTGCGCTCGAACACCGGGTTGGTGTTGACGAACGTCGCGCCCGCGACCGGGGTCACCCGGTCCGCGCGATAGAGCACCGCGGACTTGATCGCGTCGGTGCCCGCGACGTCGGTGACGCCGGTGGCCGCGTCGAAGTCGATGAAGCCCCACGTGCCGGGACCGTCAGCGGCGTTGAGCGCGGCGACCAGGGCCTGGATGGCGCTGCCCGAGCCGTAGCCGTCGTTCTCGATCTCCATCACACCGGTGACGTCGGCGTCCAGGAAGCGCAGCGACGCGACCTCCTTGGCCAGCTGGCGCTGGTACTCGGCGTCGTTGTTGGGGCCACGGCAGTCGGCGGGGCCGCCGAGGGTGCCGAACTTGCAGCCGGTGTAGGTGTTGAAGAAGTTGAGCAGGTTCGCGCCCGTGACCTTCACCGGACCGGTGCCGGTGTCCGGGCGGGTGGTGGGCCGCTCGTTGTCCGGGACGAACATGGCCGTGCCGCCGAGCGTGTTCAGCGGGCGCAGCCGGTAGGCGTTGCCGCTGGCCGCGTTGCCCGCCCACGTGTAGGTGAGCACACCGACCGCGTCGGTCAGGGTGTCACCGCCGCGCAGGGTGTTGGCCGCCGACAGCGGCTGACCAGCCCGGCCGAAGACGATCGGGTCCGGGTTCTGCCCGTTGGTGGCGTCGTCGATGATGAGCCGGTTGAGGTTGTTGGCGTTCTGCCTGGCGGTGACCTTCGCGGTGTCCGTCGCGCGGATGATCGACGTCGGCTGCGGCAGCTTGCCGCCGGAGGACACCACGACCTGGCCGAAGCGGCCGAGCTGGAAGTGCTCGGTCACGGTCAGGGTCTGGTGGAACCGGACCAGCATGCCCTCGTAGGACTCAAGGTCATTCGCCGTGGCGCGCGGCAGGATCAGGTCGGTCGGGGTGACCGCGCCCTGCCGGTCGCACGACTGCACGCCACTGGCCGACACGGTGAGCTGCGTCTGGCCCTGGAACTCCGAGACCGGACCGGTGACCTGCACGACGTCACCCAGCGAGACCAGGTTCGCGCCGTTGTCGAAGACGAACACGCCGTCGGAGGTGGCGCCGTCGCCGTCCCCGCCGTCCTGCAGGTAGAAGCCGCGCAGCGCGGGCTGGGCGCCTTCGTTGTCACCGACCACGGTGCCGCGGACGGTAACGGTCTGGCCCGACTTCGGGCTGACGTCGCCGGTGCCCTGGACCGAGCCGATGGTGCTGACACTGGACGTGCAGGCCGGGCCCGCACCGATGGCCACGACAGCGCTAACGGTCTTGCGCTGACCAACCGGCAGTTCCTTCGCGATGACACCGTCGCCGTAGAAGACGGTGTCACCGGCGTCCGCGATCACCTGCACCGACGAGGAGTCGGTGAGCGGCGAGGGAACCGTGGCGATGCCTTCGGGCTTGCCGATGGCGGCGATGGCGTCGAGCGACCCGGCGCGCTGCACCGGCTGGTGGGTGGCGTCGCCGTCCCACGCGTAGAACTTGTACTCGCCCGCGGCGCCGGTCCCGGCGTCCGACGGACCGGCGATGATCAGGTACTCACCGGCGGTGTTCTTGCGGATCTCCCGCACGCCGCGGCCACCGAGGTCCCAGCGCAGGGGGGTGCCGAACGACGCGGTCACACCGGTCGTCGGGTTGCCTGCCACCAGCGCGTCGATGTTCGTCAGCGGGACGACGATCGCCTTGCCGTCGCTGGTCAGCGGGCCACGGAAGCCAAGCAGCAGGCTGCCGTCGGCGGCGAACTCGGCGGCTTCGATGTTGACGCCGGTCGGGCCGCCAAGCCCGTCGCCCTCAGGCGCGCGAGTCGCGGCGGTGGCGATGCCGAACGTGCCGCCATTGGCGTTGTCCCACGCGATGAGGTCGTCGCGCAGGGTCTGGTAGCTGCCGCCACGCGCGAGCGTGGTGGACGTGCCGGTGCCGCCGGTCACCTCGACGGAGAACAGCGTCTGGCGGTTGAGGCGGGTCTTGGCCGAGGAGTTCTGGCCGTGCGAGCCGATCCAGAAGGTGGTGTTGCCCCGACGGGCACCCGCCTCGATGTCGATCTCACGAGTCACGTCGGGGTCGCGCAGCGCGATGCCCGATGCGCGGACGTCGAACCAGCGCGCCGGGTAGCGCGAGTGCGCGGTGTCGTACATCCGCAGCACGTTGGTCTCGTCGTCGGCGACCAGGAACGCGCCGTCGCCGAGGTCGACCGCGGAGCTGGCGTCGCTCGCGCCGTAGTGGTTGCGGAAGCCCGTCGGGACAGCGGCGGACACCGAGACGGTGAACTGGGTCGACGCGGTGAGCGCGCCGTCCGACACGGTGACGGTGAGCGTGGCGTGGCCGACGCCGACCGGGTTGACGGTCAGCTGGCGGTAGTCGCTCGCGCCGGTCGAACCGCCGGTCGCGACCGCGTCGTTGCTGCTGGTCACGCTGACGGTCAGGGCGGAGAACGGGGACTCGGCGTCGCCGACGAAGACGAAGCGCGGGTCGGGCATGTTGTCCGGGTCGCCGAGCGTGAGCGCGATCTCGTCCACCGAGGTGATCGTCGGCGCGGTGTTGGTCCCGCCGGAGATCGTGATGGTCGCGGTTCGGCTGTCGACCTGGCCGCCGGGGCCGGTCACGCGCACCCAGTAGGTGGCGGTCGCGGTCAGCGCGGGCGTGGTGAACGAGTCGCTCGTCGCGCCCGAGACCGGGTTCGCGGTGTCGCCCGCGGTGCCGGTGTACCACTGGTAGGCCAGCGGGCCGGTGCCTGCGGCAGACACGGTGAGCGTGGCAGAGGCGCCGCTCGCGACAGCCGCGTCCTGCGGCTGGCCGACGATCGACGGCGCGCTGACCGAGGCGGACGGCGCGAACGCGACACCGCGGAAGGCGGTGTTGGCCGAGGCGGTCCGCAGCACGGTGCCGGTGGCCGCGATCGGCTCGGCGGAGGCGGCGGTGTCCTCGACCCGGACCAGCGAACCGAGCGTCGCGCTGGTGGTGGCGAACAGCGAGACGGTCGAGCCGGTCACCGTGCCGGTGAGGCCGCGCACGCCGCTGCTGTTGGGCCGGAACGCGCCGCGCGCGGTCCAGGTGGTGCCGTCGAAGGAGAACTTGACGATGCCGCCGTTCGGCGCGGCCGAGTCGTCTGCGACGTAGAGGGTGTCCACACCGGACACCGCGGGGTCGCGGTCCAGCGCGACCACGGCGTACGGGCTGGGCACGGCCGCGACCAGCGCCGGGGTCTGCCCGCCGGTGCTGGGCAGGCCGGCGCCGACGGTGTAGACGCCGGTGGGGGCGCTGCCGGTGGAGACGAACAGCTGTCCGCCCGCGGCGGTCGCCGCGCGGATGTTCGTCGGCGCGGCGGTGTTGATCTGGGTGGTCGTGGTCGCGCCGTTGGCGGCCAGGCGCACGCCGCCGTTCGCGCCGACGGCCCAGTGGCGACTGCCGTCGTCGCTCGCCACGCCGCGGATGTTGTTGCCGCTGAACGCGTCGGTGATGGCGGTCGAGCTGTCGACCGCGCCATCGCCGTCCACGCGTGCGACGACCCGGTTGGCCGCAGCGGAGGTGGTGCTGGCGATTCCCGCGACACCAGGGTCGGCGTCGTAGCCGCCGAGGGTCAGGTAGCGGCCGTCCTGCGACAGGGCCAGAGCGCCCTCAGAGGTCGCGGAGCCGCTCATGGTCACGCGGCGGTTCGCGCCCGACAGCGAGGTGGGCAGCGGGACCGAGCGGACGAGGGTGCCACTGGGGGTGTACTCGTCGAGGAAGACGGGCGTCGCGGCGTTGGTCAGCGCGGCGTCGCCGGTGCCGACCCGGGCGACGACGATGTCACCGGGGGTGAACGAGGCCGCGGTCGCGGCGGGGGCGCTGAGGATGACGATCGACGGGACCACCGCCAACGCGGTGACCAAGGCGGCCACTACGGGCCTGGTGGGTCTGAATGGGCGCGAACGCAACGGGTCTCCAAAGGACGACGGCCAAGACTGGCCGACCGTAAGCACCATGAACGTTTTCCGATAGGCCCGTTTGGTGAACGTTCAGGGACCCGCCATTTGTTGATGATCCAACCCCCTCCCCCTACTGGCGCGGTCATCCTCAGGGATGACCGGCTGGAGCGGTCGGACCCGACCATGGACCGATGAAAGCGCAGGTCACCGGGCGCGATCGTGGAGTACGTCAGAAACGAACGAAAGGATCACCGATATGGTCGCCATTCCACTGGTCCACACCCAGGCCCGATCCGCCGACAGTGTGTTGATCACCACCGCGCGATTCCTCGGCAATCTCGTGATCGCGACCGTGAGCGTCGTGCTGATGGGCAAGAACGCGACTCACTGAGTCATCAAATGGGCGCAGTGTTCGCCGATCATCATCGCCGGGGCGTTCGTGTTCCCGCCGACGATCTCGGGCATGATCGACGCGTCGGCCACCCGCAGGCCATCGATCCCGCGCACCCGCAGCTCCGGGTCGACGACCGCGCGCTCGTCCACACCCATCCGGCAGGTGCCGACCGGGTGGTAGACCGTCGTCGCGCGGTTGGGCAGTTCCCTGGCCAGCGCGGCCTCGTCGGCGAATTCCGGACCCGGCGACAACTCACCGTCGAGGTCCTTCGCGATCACCTTGTTCGCCATCACCTCGCGGACCAGCTTCATGCCCTCGAGCAGCAGGTCAGTGTCCCGCTGAGACCGCAGATACGCCGGGTCGATGATCGGCGCCGCGGTCGGGTCGGCTGACGCCAGACGCAGCGTGCCGCGGCTCTCGGGGTAGATCAGGGCGGGCATGACCGTCAGCGCGGACCGCTTGTCCACGGCGTGCCGGATCGGCGCGTCCTGGTTGGGGAACGGATACGACCACGGCAGCGCGAGCACCTGGATGTCGGGCACGGTCGTGCCGCGCGAGCTGTGCACGAAACCCATCGCCTCGAAGACCGTGCGGCCCATCCACGTGTCGCCGCGGACCGCCTCCTTGACCACCCCGGCGGCGAAGTAGGGCGCGGTGCCGCGGTGGATGGCCTTCTTCGTCAGGAACGTCATCGGGACGAAGAGGTGGTCGTGCAGGTTGTCGCCCACCGGCAGGTCCGCCTTGACGTCGATCCCCATGTCCCGCAGGTGTGCGGCCGGGCCGATCCCGGACAGCATCAGCACCTGCGGCGACCCGAACGCCCCGGCCGCGACCACGACCTCCTTCGACGCGTGGACGATCTCGCCGCCGACGAGTTCCACCCCGGTCGCCCGGCCGCCGTCGATGACCACCCGCGACACCGTCACGCCGGTCCGCACCGTCAGGTTCGGCCGTGGCGTGAGATAACCGATCGAGGCGCTGTAGCGCAGGCCGCGGTCGATGTTCTGCTGGACGAAGCTCGCGCCCTCCTGTTCCTCGCCGTTGTAGTCGTCGTTCTTCTTGACCCCGGCCGTCTCGCTGAGCGCCTCGACGAATGCCTCGGCGGCCGGGGTGATGCCGCGCTGCCTGGTCACCTTGATCGGCCCACCGGCGCCGCGCAGGTCGCTCGGGCCGTCTGCCCAGTCCTCCATGCGCTTGAAGCTGGGCAGCACGTCGGCGAACGACCAGCCGGGCACGCCCCAGTCGTCGTAGTTGCGCCGGTTGCCCCGCACGAAGATCATCCCGTTGACCGAGCTGGACCCGCCGAGCACCTTGCCGCGCGTCTGCGGGATCCGCCTGCCCAGCGCGCCCGCCTGCGGGGCGGAGTAATAGCCCCAGTCCAGCCGCTTCTTGAGCTGCGGCACGTTGTGGAAGACCGCGATCATCCCCGGTTTGCGCACGAACATGTTCTTGTCACCAGGACCGGCTTCGAGGAGCACCACTTCCGCCCCGGTCGCCGCCAGCCGACCAGCGACCGCACACCCAGCACTACCAGCACCTACGACGACATAGTCGGGGTGATTCACGGGCATACCTCGCTACTCGGGTGCCGACGGACCTACCCCGCACTTTAGAACACGTTCTAGATTTCGTGAAGAGATCGGGACGCGAAAAGGCGGCGGCCGGGAACGGCCGCCGCCCAGGTCTCGCGAAGCACTCAGGCCGTCTTGACCTTCTCCGCCTTGAGCTGCTCGCGCAGCGGGGCACCCGCGTCGTGCAGGTGGCGCAGGACGTCGCCGTAGGAGGTCAGGAAGTCGGTGTGCGTGTAGGACACGCCGCGACCCTCGCAGAACTGCTGCACGACCGGCTGCGCCTTGCGCAGGCTGGCGCACGGCATGCTCGGGAACAGGTGGTGCTCGATCTGGTAGTTCAGCCCGCCGAGCATGACGTCGACCCAGCGGCGGCCGAGGATGTTGCGCGAGGTCAGCACCTGCTTGCGCAGGAAGTCCAGCTTCTCGCCCTTGGCGATGATCGGCATGCCCTTGTGGTTGGGCGCGAACGACATGCCGAGGTGGATGCCCATCAGGCCCTGGTGGATCAGGATGAACAGCACGGCCTTGCCCGGCGAGAGCACCAGGAACACCGCGGTCAGGTACCAGGCGACATGCACGGCCAGCAGCGCGATCTCCCGCTTCAGACCCTTGACCGTGCCCTCGATCGCGGCCTCGATGCCCGCGCTCTTGAGCATGACGGCCTGCGTCATCAGCAGCGGCATGAACAGGTACCCCTGGTACGCCGCGATCCAGCGCAGCGGACCGGTCTTGGTGCGGGCCTGGTCGCGGCTGAACGCCAGCGCCGGGATGTCGATGTCGGGGTCTTCGTCCTCGTGGTTCGGGTTCTGGTGGTGGCGGTTGTGCTTGCCCACCCACCACGCGAAGCTGATCCCGGTGACCGCGCCACAGCCGTGGCCGACCCAGTCGTTGCGCCACTTGGACGTGAAGATCTGCCGGTGCCCGGCGTCGTGGCCGAGGAAGGCGAACTGCGTCGTGACGAACGACGCGGCCACCGCGACGAAAAGCGACCACCACGAGTCGCCGACCCACACGAACCCGACAGCCAGCGCGGCCAGGGCGAGCACGGTCAGCCCGATACGGGCGGCGTAGTAGCCATAACGGCGGTCGAGCAGCCCCAGCTCCTTGATCGAGCGGGCGAGCACGGCGAAGTCGCTGCCACGGCGCTCGGTCAACATTTCGGTCATTTAGGGCAGCCTCCAGAATTGCCGCGTTTGGGGGGACCTTAGGGGGTCGGCCTCCCCCGACCGCACAACGACTGTGAAACCCCCGGCGACATTTGGGCGACTACATCACCTTGACATTTCTCTGTACGGCGTACAGAGTGGGTGGCATGACAGCTCAGCACATGGCGTTCGGCACGGGCGCGATCGGCCTTGCCCTGGTCGAGGCCCTGCGCGCCCGCGGCGAGTCCGGCATCCGGGTAGTCAACCGGTCCCGCTCGGCTGCGGTGGCGATCCGGAGGTTCGCGGGCACGGCGACGCAGTCGCTCGTGTTCGCGGGCCTCTGGATCGCCACCTGAAGGCGGCCGAGCCGCGCTCCCGGAGGGAGCGCCATGTCACCGAGTGGGTCGACCGCTTCCCCGGGTTGCAGGCCGGTGTGCTCGCCGCGGCCGAGTCGGCGGGCGCCCGGCTGGTGAGCGTCGAGAACGTCTACATGTACGGCCACGCGAACGGGTCGGCGTTCACCGAGGACCGCCCACACGCCGCGCACACCGTCAAAGGGAAACTCCGCGGCCGGATGTCGAACGACCTCCTCGCCGCCCATGCGGCAGGACGCGTCGAGGTCGCCATAGGCCGCGCCAGCGACTACTACGGCCCCCGCGGCGGGGTGCAGAGCAACCTGGGCGACCGCGTGTTCCGCCCGGTCCTGAAAGGCAAGGCGGCTTCAGTCCTGGGCGACCCCGACCAGCCGCACACCTACACCTTCGTCCCGGACATCGCGGCGGGTCTGGCCGTCCTCGGGGAGCACCCGGACGCGCCAGGCCAGGTGTGGCACCTCCCCAACGACCCGGCGGAGAAGACCACCCGGGAACTGGTGAACCTGGCCTACGCGGCGGCGGGGACGACCGGGCAGGTCCGCTCGGTCCCCAATCTGGTGCTCCGCGCACTGGGCGTCTTCAACCCGACCGTGCGCGAACTCCAGGAGATGCGCTACGAGTTCCAGGAGCCCTTCATCGTGGACAGCACCAAGATCACGGCCCTTGGCGTCAAGCCCACGCCTTATGCCGAAGGAATCGCGCAGACTCTCGCGAGTTACCGCTAGACACCCAGCAGTGCGAGCCTGCTTGCGGTGCGCGCGAAGTCGACCGGCACGCCATCGGCGACCAGTTCCGCCAAGGGCCGCTCCCCTATCAGCACCGGTACGACATCGCGATCACACAGGACATCCACGACGTTGGCGAACCGCTGGGCCGAGTCCCGGTCGGCCAACCGAGGTAGCCCGGAGATCACCCACCGGGAGTAGCGCTCGACCAACGCCAGATAGTCGACGGTCGAGGTCGGACCCTCGCACAACTCCGCGAAGTCGAACCACACCAGGTCACCGCGAACCGCCTCGGCACGCAGCGGGCGGCCGGAGACGGTCAGGGTGCGCCGCTCGTCGGGCCTTGGCCTACTCAGGCCGACTTCGCGGAGTTGATCGTCGGTGCCGGGCCACAGGTAGCGGCCGCGTTCGAAGTTCGAGCGGGGCGCGGCGGTGGACTCGGCCCGGTAGTCGCGGTCGCCCGCCAACTCGACCACGTCCATCGCGCCATCGATCAGGTCGATCATGGGCTCGGCCAGATGGTGATACAGCGGGTTGGGCAGCAAGCCGGACGGCGGGTAGTTGGACGTGGTCAGCAGGACGACCCCGCGGGCGAACAGTGCCTTCAGCAGGGCGGCGACCAGCATCGCGTCGCCGGGATCGTGCAGGTGGAACTCGTCGAAGCAGAGCAGCCGACAGCGGCCGAGCACCTCATCGACGGCGTGGTCGACCGCCCTGGGGCGGTGGCGGTGGCGGGCGTAGGCGGCGTGGAACTCGCGGTGGAACTCGTGGAAGTGCAGCCTGCGCTTGCGGCCGCGGAAGGCGTCGAACAGCACGGTCGTGAGCCAGGTCTTGCCCCGCCCGACCGGACCCCACAGGTAGACGCCGCGCACCGGTCCCCGGCCGCGCAGGTCTTCCGCCAGCCGGGTCAGGCGCTCGGCCACCCGGCGCTGGTCGGCGTCGAGGACGTAGCCCGCGTCATCGAACATGACCGCCACAGTGGCAGATCACGATCACCGGCCGACCGGCCACACCGGCCCGCGGTGTCGCCCGTCACGCGATCGCCGGACCATGGCTGTTGCGCGCGGTCAGCGCCCGGGTGGCCCGCTCGACCACGATCTCCAGCGAGGCGCCGATGTGTTCGTGCAGCAGGCGCAGCGCCTTGTCCAGTTCCAGCGCCTGGACCCGTTCCATGATCTCGATATGCTCGGCGATCGACGTCTCGATCCGGCCGTCGATCAGGAAGTCGTACATCCGCACGGTGCGGATCCGCCGCGTCACACCGGCCAGCGCCGCCACCAGCTCGGGATTGCCGGACGCGGCCAGCAGGGCGGTATGGAACCGCTCGTCCTGCAGCACGAACTCCGGCGCGGGCGCGGGCGGGTCCGACCGCAGTCCGTACCAGTACTCGAGTTCGGCGGCCAGCGCGTCCTGGTCATGCCGCACCGACGGGTTCTCGATCGCCCGACCGATCCCCCGCAACTCCACGGCGATCCGCAGCTCGTAGAGGTCCCGGATCGTGGCCATGCTCGGCACCACGACGCCGTAGCCGTAGTCGGTGCGTTGGACCAGACCGTCGGCCACCAGGCGGGCGAGCGCCTCGCGGACCGGGGTGCGCGAGACGCCGAGCCTGCCCGCGAGTTTGGGCTCGGTGACCCGGTCGGCGGGCGCCCAGTGGCCGGCGAGGACCTCGTCGCGCAAGGTCAGATAGATCTGGTCGCGCAGCGGACCGCTCATCAGATCGCCATGGCGGCGCGCACCGACGAGTCATATGCCCGCCAGCCGCCGTGGCCGGTGATGTCCACGCAGTCACGGGCGGTGGCGAAGTCGCAGTGGAACCCGACGGCCGAGCCGCCGTCGGCCAGAGCGACCTGGCCGAGACTCATCGGTGCGGGCAGGGCGGCCAGGAACAGGCCCAGCGCCGCGGGCGCGAGCGTCCAGCGTTCGCCGGGCAGCGAGGCACCGTTCTCCGGTCCGGTGTGGACGATGCCGGGCTTCTCCGGATGGCCTGGGATGGCGACCATCCGGTACTCGGGCGCGGTGTGCACGTCGCCCGCGAACCGCGCCCCGAGCGCGGTGAGCTGTGGGTTGAGCAGCTGCCCGCGCATGTGGGCGCCGAAGACGACCAGGTCGACCCCGGTGTCGGGGTAGGACCGCGTGGCCTGCTCTCCGGTGAACATCGCGGCAAGGTCGATGCCGATCTGGTCCTCGAAAGCGCGGGTGATCACGCTGACCCCGAACGGGCCGCCGTCGGCGGTGCCAGCCGGGACCGCGACCGCGGCAAGGTCGAGCAGGTTGACGAAGTTGGTGAAGGTGCCCAGGGCCCGGTTGACACCGATCGGGTCAGCGGCGACCTCGGCGATCGTCGGGTGGAACGGCGCGGTCGGCAGCAGCAGCGCCGACCGGCCGTCGAGGGTGCGCACGGCGGCGGCGCGGTGGTGGTCGAGCCGTTCGAGGTCGGCGACGTGGTCCCGGGCGGTGAGCAGCGCGGCTGCGCTGATGATGGCCGCCACGCTGGGATCCAGGTCGGCCGGGTGGGTGTCGACGAACTCGCCGACGGCGGCGTGCCGCTCGGCGACGAACGTGCCGTCGTAGAGCAGCGTCGCGGCGTCGAGCAGCCCGGTCACGTCGACCGCCTCGGCCCGCACGCCACGTTCCTGCAGCCGCGCCACGGCGTCGCCGAACGCGCGGCGGGCCTCGTGGGTCAGCGGGGCGAGGTTCTCGTCGCAGGGGATGGCGACGACGGGCGCGGCGGCCAGTCGCAGTCCGGCGGGCCAACAGCGGGACCGCGGGTCGGCCGGGTCGGGCCCGGTCATCACCGCCAGCGCCTCCTGCGCGAGGGTCAGGGTGCCCGCGAACACGGTGACGGCGTCGTAGGACCGGCAGGCGGGCACGACCCCGGTCGTCGGAACAAGGCCCAGGGTCGGTTTGACCCCGACGATCCCGTTGAACGCGGCGGGCACGCGGCCGGACCCGGCGGTGTCGGTGCCGATGCCGATGTCGGCGATCCCCAGCGCCACGGCGACCGCCGACCCCGCGCTCGAACCGCCGGACACCTTGGCCGGGTCGAGCGCGTTGCGGACAGCGCCATACGGGCTGCGGGTGCCGACCAGGCCGGTGGCGAACTGGTCGAGGTTGGTCTTTCCGAGCACGAGCGCACCCGCTCCGACCAGCCGTTCGACCGCCGTGGCGGACCGCTCGGGCTGGTAGGCGAACGACGGGCAGCCCGCCGTCGTCGGCAGGCCCGCGATGTCGACGTTGTCCTTGACCGCGACCAGCAGCCCGGCCAGCGGCAGCCGCTCCCCGCCCGCGACCCGGTCGTCGATCAGCTCGGCCTCGGCGCGGACATCCGTCTCGGGCCGGAGGGTGATCCACACCTCGGGCCGGTCGACCTCGTCGATCCGGGCGTAGGCCGCGCGGACCCGTTCGACCGCGCTCACGCTGCTTCCCGCCGCGCCAGCACCGCGAGGACATGTCCCGCGTCGAGGTGCTGCCCGGGGGTCACCAGGATGTCGGCGACGACCCCGTCGACCGGGGCCCGCACGACGACCTCCAGCTTCATCGCTTCCAATCGCAACAGGCTCTGACCAGCCACGACGCTGTCCCCAGGGCGGACGTCGACCTGCCACACGCTGGCGCTGAGCGGGGCCTCGACCACGCTGCCGCCGGGCGGGACCGACACCGCGGCGGGCGGCAGCGGCTCCGGCTCTGGCCGCGGGTCGAACTCCCCCGCCGCCTGCCACGCCACCCGCTCGGCGTCGAACGCGGCGCTCTGCCGGGTCTGGAACGCGGCGATGCTGTCGGCGTTGTCGTTGAGGAACCGCTGGTGGCCCGCGAGGACGAACTCGCCGTCGGAGATCTCCAGGCTCGTGCGGCCCGCCCGCAGATCGGCCCGGAAGTCGAGCAGTTCGGCGGCGCTGACCGGGAAGAAGCTGACCCGGTCGAAGAACCGGAGCAGCCACGGCACGCCCGGCTCGAACGGGCCGTACTGGCGCAGGCCCGACCAGATCGGCACCGTGCGGCCGATCAGCTGGTACCCGCCGGGGCTTTCCATGCCGTAGACGCACATGTACGCGCCGCCGATGCCGACCCCGCCCTCCGGGGTCCACGTCCGCGCCGGGTTGTACTTCGTGGTGACCAGCCGGTGCCGCGGGTCGAGCGGGGTGGCCGCGGGGGCGCCGAGATAGACGTCACCGAGCCCCAACACCAGGTAGGAAGCGGAGAACACGATGTCCCGCACGTCGTCCACAGTGGACAGGCCGTTGATCCGGCGGATGAACTCGATGTTGTCGGGATTCCACGGCGCGTCAGGCCGGACGTTGGTCTGGTAGCGGTCGATCGCCTCGTGGATGGACGGGTCGTCGAAGGACAGCGGCAGCCAGATCGCCCGGCTCGGCGCCGACAGGCTCGGCGGGAGCGCGGACTCGGTCTCCTGGAGCAGCCCGAGCAGTTTGCGCAGCGGCAGCACATCGGGGTCGGTGTGGACGTGCAGCGAGCGGACACCGGGGGTCAGGTCGATGACGCCGGGCGGGGCCAGGTCCTTCAGCGCCCGCATAAGGGCGTGCACCCGCATTCGCAGGCCGAGGTCCAGCGACATCGGCCCGTACTCGACCAGGATGTTGTCGTGGCCGCTGCGCCGATAGGTGACGTCGTCAGCACGGGCCAGCACACCGTCGTCGCCGTCGCTGCCGAGCATGTGCGGTCGCGGCGGGCCAAGCGGGTGCAGGGCGGCGGCGGTCACCTCGGGCACGGGGACGAACCGGACGGTGTCGCCGGGGCGGAGCTGGCCGACCTTCCAGCGGGCGCCGGTCACCACGGTCACCGGGCAGATGAAGCCGCCGAGACTGGGACCGTCGGGGCCGAGCAGCACGGGAGTGTCGCCGGAGACGTTGACCGCGCCGATCGAGTACGCGGTGTCGTGCACGTTCGACGGGTGCAGGCCCGCCTCGCCGCCGTCTGGCCTGGCCCAGAGCTGCTTGGGACCGTTGAGCCGCACGCCGTTGCGCGCGGACTGAGTGTGGACGGTCCAGTCGGTGGCATAGAAGCGGGCAAGGCCGTCGCGGGTGAGGAAGTCGGGGGCGGCGTGCGGGCCCTCGGAGACCTCGATCTCCCAGTGGGCGTGGAAGTCGAGCGGCTCGGCGGGCCGCGCGGGCCCGGTCTCGGCGGTTCCGGGACGCAGCACGTCGCCGGTGCGCAGCGCCCGGCCGCCGTGCCCGCCGAAGGCACCCGCGGTGAAAGTCGACGCGCTGCCAAGGTAGGTCGGCACGTCGAACCCGCCTCGGACCAGCACATACGTGCGCATCCCCGGCCCGGGCGGCGCGGCGACGTCGAGAACGGCACCTGCTGCGACATCGATCGGCGTCCACTGCGCGACAGGCACGCCGTCGACCGTGACCACAGCAGGCGCCCCGGTCACACAGACGGTCGCGGCGTGGCTGAACCGCAGGGCGGGGCCTTCGAGCGTGCACTCAAGGCCGGGCACACCCTCGGGGTTGCCGAGCGCGAGGTTGCCCGCGCGGAACGAGCGGTCGTCCATCGGCCCGCTGGGCGGGACGCCGACCTCCCAGTAGCCGGTGCGGCCTGGCCAGTCCTGCACGGTGGTCGAGGTGCCGCCACGCAGCACATCGACCCGCGGCTCCTGGTCGGCGAAAGTGTCCGAAGTGGAGTGTGCGACCGTCAGGACTCTCTCGTCCGCGCAGATCGCGCGCAGCTGGCCGAGGTTGGTCTGCACGCCGTCGATCCTGGTCTCGGCGAGCGCGGCGGCCAGGTTCGCGAAAGCCGCCGCCCGCGTGTCGCCGCGGGCGATCACCTTGGCCAGCAATGGGTCGTACGCGGTGGAGACGGTGTGCCCGGCCTCGATCCAGCCGTCGACCCGGACGCCCGTCGGGAACTCGGCCCGGGTGACCAGGCCGGAGCTGGGCTGGAAGTCGAGCACGGGGTCCTCTGCGTAGACCCGCGCCTCGACCGCGTGGCCAGTCGGGACCGCGTCAGCCAGGAACCCCTTCTCCCCCTGGGCGAGCCGCAGCATCCACCCGACCAGGTCGATCCCGGTGACCTCCTCGGTGACCGGGTGCTCGACCTGCAGCCGCGTGTTGACCTCAAGGAACGCGAACTCGCCGCGGTCAGCGTCGTAGACGAACTCGACAGTCCCAGCGCTGCGATACCCGACCGACGCACACAACTCCCGCGCCGCCTGGTGCAGGCTGCTCCGGACGTCGTCCGGCAGCCCAGGCGCAGGCGCCTCCTCCAGCACCTTCTGGTTGCGTCGCTGCACCGTGCAGTCGCGGTCGCCCAGCACGACGATCTTCCCCCGCCCGTCGCCGAACACCTGAACCTCGACATGCCGCGCCCGCCGCACATAGCGCTCCACGAACACCCCGCCGCGGCCGAAGTTGGCCTCCACCAGCCGGCAGACCGCGACGAACGCGGCACGCAGCTCGGCTTCGTCGGCGCACGGCCGCAACCCGATGCCGCCACCGCCGGACGTGGCCTTGAGCATCACCGGGTACCCGATCTCGTCGGCCGCCAGCACCGCGTCGTCGATGTAGGGCAGCAGCGCGCTCCCAGGGAGCAGCGGCACCCCTGCGGCCTGGGCAGCCACCCGCGCGGTGTGCTTGTCCCCGAACAGGTCCAGCTGATCCGGCGTCGGCCCGACGAAGACCAGTTCGGCCTCGACCACGGCACGGGCGAAGTCGGCGTTCTCGGACAGGAACCCGTACCCGGGATGCACCGCCGCCCCATGATCCTTGGCGATCGCCACGATGTGCGCCGCGTCCAGATAACCGGCCACCCGATACGCGACATCCGCGAGCGCCACATGCGGCGCCCCCGCGTCGGCGTCGGTGTAGACCGCGACCGTCCGCAGCCCCAACGCCTTGGCGGACCGAATGACCCGCACCGCGATCTCGCCCCGATTCGCGACGAGAAGGGCGGTATACCGCGCTGTCGACTTCGCCGTATCCATGTGGCGAAGCTAGGGATCACGTGTTTCCGACTGCCCGTCGTGCCGTGGCGATCACATGTCGCCCGGTTACGCGTCAGGCTGCCCGCGCGTAACACAACGGGCAGGATCACCCCATGGACAAACGCTGGCCCCGCCGGGTCTACGGCGAAGGCACCGACCCAGACGCCCGCTTCTCCCTGGCGAACGAGCGCACAATGCTCGCCTGGGTTCGCACCGGCCTGGCCCTGATCGCCGCAGGCGTCGTAGTAGACGCGATAGACCTCCCCATGCCGGACGGCGCCCGCCGCTGGCTCGCCGCGGGCCTCGTCCTACTCGGCGCCCTGGCCGCGGCGGGCGGGTGGTTCCGCTGGGCCCGCACCGAACGCGCGATGCGCATGTCCACGCCGCTGCCCGCGCCCACCCTGGCGGCACTGGTCGTCAGCGGGCTGCTAGGGGCCGCACTGGTCGTCCTGATCGTGATCCTGACCCGATGAGCGCCCACGTGGAGCGCACGACCCTCGCCTGGACCCGCACGGTGCTCGCGACCCTCGGCCTGGCCGCTGTGGTCCTCCGACTGAAGATCACCGACCCGCTGTTGGTCAGCGTCGCCACGGTCGCGGTGTGCCTGCTGTTCATCACCCTGCTCCGCAGCAGCACGGACGTGGGCCGCCGCTCGGCGGCCGTGGTCGGTCTGATCTTGGTGGTCGCGACGGTGGAACTGTCCGGCCTGCTCAGTTGAACCGGTGTTCTCGGTGCCAGGCGAAGTAGGGCTCGGTCTCGTCCCGGTGCGCTGTGCACTTCGTCCCGTCGAGCTTGGCGACCAGTTCGGCGAAGCGGCCACTGGGATCGGCGGCTCCGGCCATGATCAGGCCGTCTGCGCCGACTGCGACATGGCCGGTCTCGAACAACAGGTCGCACCCGAACGAGCAAGCCGCCATGGCCACGTTGGGCAGGTCCCGGCGTTCTTCGTCGGTGCACTGCGAGCGGGGCTTGATGTGGGCAGCAACCAGGTATCGCAGCGGGAACTCGTGTCCACACAGCGCACACTTTTCGGTCTTCTTGTCGCCGACGATGATCGCGCGCAACTCGGCCTGCTCGACGCGGCGCACCGCGGCACACATCTGGTCGAGGGTGCCCGCGGGCAGCGTAACCAGCTTGTCCCCGCCCATCGCACCGAGTCCATTGGCCACGTCGATCGTCGCGACCGGCCCCGCGATGCCGACGCGGTCACGGAGCGCGCGGTGGTCTCCCGGCCCGAAGTACTGACTCAGCACCCGCTGCACGACCATCTCGCGGATCATCGGGTTCTCCAGCAGCGCCGCCGCGTGCGCGGTGAACCCGGCCGTCGCATCGACGTCCGCCGCAGTCGGCGGACCGGACACACCATGTGCCTCCCAGAGGTCCGGGCTGCCGGTCAGGTGCCAGAACGGGTACTGCGGGGTGGCGTTCTCGTTGAACTCGCCCAGCAGCGGCCCCACGGCATCGCGGAACTCCGGCCACGGGATCAACCGGTCACCACTGCGGCCCAGCGCCCACAGGATCGACAGCGGCTTATGCAGGCTCGGCTTGCCGCCGGACTGGTGGAGCTTCATCGTGCCGACCGCGTCGAGCAGCCAGTCCGAGCTGAACACCGGACTGCTCAGGTCATCGGCAAGCCGCTTGGCGTCGCCGATGCCGTAGCCAGGCACGTCGAGCACCAGCCGGATCTTCTTTCGGTTGTTCCCGTCGTCGGTCTTGCCGATCGGCCCCTGCCCGGTGGTCAGCACCTTTCGCAGCGCAGCCAGATCCAGGCCCAGACTCAGCGCGACCGGCCCGTCGATCAGCGAACGCTCGCTCCGCGGCAGGTGCTGCACCTTGGCCGAGTCAACGATCGCGGCTTCGATCACCGCCGATCGGAGTGCCAGTCGAGCCAGCAGCGTGTCCAACGCGGGCACGTAGTCCGAGTTCCGCGACCGCGCACGGCCGGGCACCTTCCCGCCTGCACTGTTCAGGACCAGCGCCAAACGATCACCGTCCGGCACGATCTCATAGACCGCATCTAACGGGTGACCTGTGTCAGCTAGCGGACGCATGTTTGTCACCTTGGCACGAAATCTCGGTCACGGTGGCGGAACGGTCGTACACAGTGAGTGAAAGGTGCGGCCCGGGCTCACAGTCGTTTCAGTACCCGTGGCACCATCTTGCGCACGCGTGGAGGGAGAGGCCGATGAACGACCGGACCGAACAGGTCGATGACCTGCAGCTGGTCGCCCTGCCGAGCGCGGTCGGGTGTGCGGAGATGTTCGTGCGGTTCTCCCTCACCGAGTGGTCCCTCCGCGAAATGCGGGATGTGGCCGCGCAGGCGGCGCGGGTGATCACCGAAGCTGTGGTGGCCGCTGCCCATCCGGCGGCGCCGGGGATGGTCACCGCGAGGGTGCGGCTGTCTGGGGCCGACCTGATTTTCGAGGTGGAGACGCCGCGGCCGGTACAGGCGCCCGCGATTCCCGGGGTGGCCAGGGCGGGGGCGACGCAGATCGGGCCTGGGCGGTTCGTCGTCTGGTGTGCGCTGGCGCTGCCCAGCGGCATGAGCGCGTCGGCGGTGCCGCTGCCGCGCAGGCAGCGCAAGCCGTCGCAGGCGGCCAAGGTGTCGGCGCCCGAAGAGCCGATGACGACTGATCCGGACGTGATGCGGCGGATCCTGTTCGGGCTCAACTCCCCCGATCAGCGGCCGTAGACAAGTATCTGCTCACACCCCTGCGGGCTCTAACAAGATGTACAACGCGTTTTGGTCACGCTTTGTAACATCGATGGGGTCTGCTTTCGATGCAACCTAATGACGGGGTCATGCATCCAAAGCAGCACCACACGAAGTATCCACCGCAGGGGGGAACCAGAAATGTCGAGCGAACCGCACGAACTGAGTTACCGGGCACTGGCCATGCTGCGCGCAGTCGCCGCGGGCCGGGCGCAGATCAGCTGTGGCCGTGAGCCGGACCTGTACATCGACGGCGTCCCGTGCTGCGACCAGTTCAGCGCCCACGTGCTGACCCACGACGGCTTCATCGCCGCGGGCGAGGGCCCCTTCGGCACCCTCGTCCCCGCCGTTCTCACCACCGAGGGCATCACGGCCCTCGACACGGTCGCCGTAGCCGCCTGAGCCGCACGGGGGCGGCTCAACAAAATGGCAACACCGAGGTGAGACCTTCGCCGGGACTCGGGACAGACCCGAGCTCCTGACAGAGGACTCGACGTGCGACGAAGACTCCTGCCCGCCATCGCCGCGATAGCACTCGCCTTGACCATCCCGGCGCTGGTGGAACCCACGGCCACCGCCACGACCACCACCACCACCCAGAGCGCCGACCCCCGATCGGTTTCCATCCCGCTCGGCATCAACGCCGTCACCTGGGCCATGCACGGCGACAGCGACCTCCCGATCAGCCTCACCACGATGCAACTGCAGCGGATCTACCGCTGTCTGACCACGGTGATCGCCGGAGTCCCCGTCTATCCGCTGCTCCCCACCGGTCCAAGCAGCCTGCGCACCTACTGGCTCGAGAAGATGGGGATCACGGAGACCGACCTGGCCTACGGCGACTACCCCTGCGTGCGGGAATTCGCCATGGCGCCCAACGACACCCGGATGATGTGGAGCCTGCAGCCGAACTACATCATCCCGTTCTCGACCGTCGCCTACGTGATGCAGACCAACAGCGCCGCCATCTACCAGCAGATCGGCTACTCGCTGCCCGACCTGCGCGGACCCGCGGTCCTCGGCGGGATAGACGGACGCATGCCACTGGCCGACGGCGTCGTCGACGTCGGTTTCCCGTTCACGGTTCGGGCCTGCCGAAACGCGCCGTCGAGCGGTATCAACGCGCTGACCATCGGGGACATGCTCGCGCAGGAGAGTTGGGCCGCCTGCGACAGCACGATGGACCTGGGCGGGATTCCCAGCAACATCGCCCACCTCGTCGGCTACGGCGGCGGGACCGGGACGACAGTCACCCGGTCGGCCGCCCCAGCGGGCTTCACACCGCTGGGTGAGGAACCGCAGGCGCTGCCACAGACCGACAATGACTTGGACATCCGCCTCAACCCTGGCAGCGACTCACTGTTCAACTCCAACAACGGTGTGCTCTTCGGCCGCAACAGCCTCGGCTGCCAGTACGCGATGAAGTTCACCATCGCCAGTACCGGCGTGCGCCAGCCGCTGTTGACCGTCCTCGGCCAGCAGCTGGGGTCACCGCCGACCTACAACGGCCTGCCGTACTGCCATGTCGCTCGCAGCGTCCAGCTATACAACTGGGACACCAACGAGTTCGCGTCCGTGAGCGAGGTCTACAGCTACTGGGCCCACCTGTGGGGCAGTGGCGAACACCGCGCCTCGATGGACTTCTTCTTCTCCACGAAGCTCGGCGACCCGGTCAACTTCAAGGGGTGGACACTGCTCAGTGTCGGGTTCGCAGTCCGCTCTCAGGTCGACAACGCGCCGTACTGGCACAAGACCATCTTCTATGACACCAGGATGTGCTCCCCAGCCCGGACTTCCCGCTGGTGGTGCGGCGGGTACATCGATGACGGCCAACTGCCGTAGCTAATACAGGTTCTCCAATGAGTCCGGTTCGCCGAAGTGGGCGCCGACCGCGAGGTCGGCGCCCACCGCAGTCCACCAGCGGGCTTGGGCGGCGGTGTCGATTCCGCCTACCAACACGCTGCGGCCCGCCTCGCGGACCATCGGGACGAGATCGACCAGCGATCGCACGAACAGTGACGCCGGATCCGGCGCGGCGCCCACCCGGGCCACGACGCTGTCGGCCAGCCTGACGCCGTGCACAGCGTGGTCCTCCAGCGCGGCCAGGTCGCCGCGGGCGGCGCCGAAGTCGGTGAGGATCAGCTGGATGCCCAGGTCGATGAGGACATCGAGGTTGTCTTCGGCCAGGCAGTCGGTGAGCGCGGCGATCGGGAAGCCCAGCGTCACCCGATCGGGGGTCAGCGACCGGCGGACCGTGCGGACGAGGTCCGGGTCGGCGGACTGTTCGGGCGACAGGTCGACATACAGCCGCGGCACCTCGCCAAGCTTGTCCCGCAGGTCCGCGAACCGCTCGGCCGCCACACCGAGTGCCCAGTGGTCGACGGGGACGCCCAGACCCGTGGCGATGAGGGCCTCGCGGCAGCGGTCGTGGCCCAGCCTGCCGTGCACCGGGCTGTCCCAGCGCAGCAGCGCCTGCACGGCCACGGTCGACCCGCTGCCGAGCGCGACCACCGGCTGGTAGTCCAGATCCAGCTCACCGTTCTCCCACGCGCCCGGGATGGCGGCGGCGAGGCGGGACCTGGCGCGCAGCGGGCCGTCGATCGAGGCGTCCACCAGGCCCCACTGCCTGCGGCCCTGTGCCTTGAGGCGGTGCAGCGTGGTCTCGGTCGCCCGCAGCACCTCGGCCGGGTCGGTCAGCGTCGGCGCCGGGTACACCACGACGGTCGCCGTGCTTGCGATGCCCTGACCGTCCACATAGGTCGCTTCGGCGAGCGTGTCGTTGATCTCCGCGGCGAGCGCGGCGACGTCGGGGGCGCCGCGCACGGCGAACGCGAACTCGTCGCCCGCGACCCTGGCCAGCACGGTTTCCTCGCCGAGGATCGACTTCAGCCTGCTGGTGGTCACCAACAGAAGGCGGTCGCCCGCTTCGCGGCCCATGCCCGTGTTCGCCGCGGTCAGGTCGTCGAGGCCGACGTGGAACACGGTGATCGGGTCACCCGCGAGCAGTTCCTCCAGCTTGCTCTCGAACGACTGGCGGTTGGACAGGCCGGTGAGCACGTCGTGGGTGGCCTGGAAGCTCAGCCGCTGCTCGATCAGGTGCAGGTCGGAGACGTCCTCGACCATCGTGACGTGGTGGTCGGCGGTGCCATCGCGGTCGCGCAGCAGGGTCACCGACACCCGGACCCAGGCGATCTCGCCGTCGGCGCGCTGGAACTTGGTGCGCTCGCGGACCGACTCGTACTCGCCGTTGACCAGCTCCACATAGCGCGAGCGCAGGAACCGGGCCTCGTCGGGATGGAAGATGTCGTCGAGGCGTTTGCGGAACATCGTGCCCGCCCGGTAGCCGAGCATCACCTCCATGGCCTCGTTGGCCCGCACGACGCCGCCGCCGAGGTCGGTGATCAGCATGCCGAGCGCCGAGGTGGTGAACAGGTCCTGGAACCGGGCCTCGCTGGCTTTCAGGTCGCGCTCGACGTTCTCCCGCGCCCGGACGAACGCGCCGCGGATGTCCTCCTGCCCGGCGAACAGCCGGTCACGGGCGGCCTCGGCGAACCCGGCGGCCACCGCGGCAAGCGTCGACAGCACCCGTCTGCCGGGCACTCCCTCCACTTCGGACAGACCGGGACCCAGGACATCGAGGGTCACGCGCACACAGGCGGGCTCGGTGAACCCGGTGGCCACCAGATCCGCGCCGACTCTCATAGCCTCGGCGTGGTCGGCGTCGCCGCGCAGGCAGGCCGACAGGCGGGTCACCAGACCGGCCAAGCCGTGCTCTATGTCGTCGCGCGAGCGCGCGACATAGACGACCTGGTTCAGCGCGAAGGCCCATCTCTTGACCAGCTCAGCGCGGTCCACGCGAACCATCCGGTTGGCTGGTCATTCGGGGTGTCCTTGGTCCGGATCAGCGGGGCCCGCGGTGCGTCTCACCCGACGCACCGCGATGCCACTGTGCACCCGATCGGGTACTTTCCGCCACTCGAAGCCCACTGTGCGCGGGCGTCTGACTCAGTCGGTGGACGCTGTGACCGGCTTGTAGGCGACTCCGGCGTAAAGGTTGGAACGCTCCGCATCGGCCACATCCTCAGGACGCTCCGGCCGCCACTGCGGGGTGTAGACCAGGCCGGGCTCGACCAGCTCAAGCCCACCGAGCATCCGGGTGATCTCCTCGCGGGTGCGCGGGAAGATCGGGTCCTGGCTGTTGCGGAACAGCTCGACCGCGCCCTGCATCCCCTCGGGCGCGTTGTCCCAGGTGAACGCCGACAACGCCAGGTAGCTGCCGGGAGCGACCACCTCGCGGTAGCGCTCGACGAGCGCCCACGGGTCGTCGGTGTCCGGGATGAACTGGACGACGCCGACCATGAGCAGGCCGAGCGGCTTGTCGAGATCAAGCAGCGCGTTCGCCTGCGGCGACCGCAGGATCTTCTCCGGCTCGCGCATGTCGGCCTGGAGCACGGCGGCGTTCTTGTTGCCGTCGAGGATCAGCTCGCTGTGCGCGACCGCGACGGGCTCGTAGTCGACGTAGAGGATCCGGGCGTCCGGATTGACGCCCTGGGCGACCTCGTGCACGTTGCCGACCGTCGGGATGCCGGAGCCGAGATCGAGGAACTGGGTGATCCCCTGCTCCAGCAGGAACAGCACGGCCCGGCGCAGGAACGCCCGGTTGAGCCGGGCCATGTCCCGCGCCGGGACGACCGTCACGAGCTTCTCGGCCAGAGCGCGGTCGCCCGCGAAGTTGTGGCCGCCGCCAAGCAGATAGTCATAAACCCGAGCCGCGCTGGGGAGTTCGGTGTTCACGCCTTCGGGAACCCAGCTCGCCGTGTCAGTCACGATTCAACCTCGGAATCGGGGGAATGGTCTGGGCCAGACTACTGACAACCCCCGTCGTCCGTTCGGGTCAACCTTGCGAAGTTGATCTTAACTCTGGGTGACCAGGTGCTTCCGCAGGAACGACGCGGTCGCGTCGACGGCCTCGGTGACGTACGGCTCGACGTCGTAGAGGTCGACGTGCTCGGTCGCGTCGAGCCAGACGATCTCCTTCTCCCCCTGAGTCCGCGCGTGCAGCTGCTCGGCCAGCACTGGTGAGCAGTACGCGTCGACCCTGCCGTGCACGACGAGCAACGGCGTCGCCCCGAGCAGGTCGGCCGCGCCGAGTGCGTCGAAGGTCATCAGCGAGTGCAGCGACCCGCGGGTGACCTCGTTGCGCCAGTGCTCGGCGGACGAACGCTCGGTGCCGTAGTAGGAGTACGGCTCGTCTCCCGACATCGCCGCCTCGCCGTTGTCCGGGGCGACGGCCGGGATCAACTCGTCGTAACCCGCGAGGAACGACCCGAGCGCGCCGCGGTAGGTCTCGATGCCCATGCCCTCGGCGAAGAAGGCGGGGCTGTTGTAGGCACCCGCGATGCCCGCGACCGCCTTGACCCGCGGGTCCGTCGCCGCGGCCCGGACGACGTAACCGCCGCCGAGACACACGCCGACCAGCCCGATCTTGTCGGCGTCGACCTCGGGGTGCGCGGCCAGGACGTCGACAGCTGCGCGGAGGTCGGCCAGTTTGCCCTGGGTGTCCTCGTGCGCGCGCCTGCCGCCGCTCTCGCCGAAACCGCGGTGGTCGATGGCAAAGGTGGTGAAGCCGTGCGCGGCCAGACGGTCGGCGTAGAGGCCGACGACCTGCTCCTTGACTCCGGTGAACGGGCCGCTCAGCGCGACCGCGCCGACGGCGTTGTCGACGACCCGCAACGCGCCGACCAGGGGGACGTCGCCCGCGCTGAACTCGATGCGCTCAATGACACTCATTCGACTTGCCTCTCCCGCGTGGAACACTCGATGGCAACGCTATGCCTGTCTCGGGGTGGCGGTACAGACGGCACTTCGTGGTGCCTATGGAGGGTCTGATGGCGCTGGTGGTTCCTGAGGTGCTGGATCCGACCTGCTCGACTCGGCAGGCGATCGAGCGGCTGTCGGCGAAGTGGCGGGTGTTGTTGATCTATGCGCTGTTGGATGGGGCGCAGCGGCATGCCGATCTGTTGCGGCGGTTGCCTGACATCACGCAGAAGGTGCTGACTGAGTCTTTGCGGGGGATGGAGGCTGATGGGCTTGTCGAGCGGCGGGTGATCAAGGCTTCTGCGCCTGCGCATGTCGAGTATGCGTTGACTGAGATGGGGAAGACTCTCGAAGGTCCGTTGGCTGCGATCTGCGAATGGGCGTCGGCGAACTCTGCCGGTTAGGAACCTGCCCGCGTCCCGAACCAGCGACATCGAAGATCGCGGACACAATGGGTGGTGTCCGCCAGAATCGCCAGCAAGGCGTCAAGCTGTTTGATGTCCAGGTCCTCACACACGATCGCCGCCGACACCTCGGGCAGCTTCGCGGCAAGCATGGCGAGTGCTTTGGCAAGGTCGGTGTCTTCGAGACCAATCAACGGCCGCCGCCGTGAACCACGAGTTCATGCCATGCCAGAACCTTCGCCGCGGCGGCGGCACTCGCACCGAAGCAGTAGGAGCGGCATCCGGGACAGGTCACATGCTCCCGCACCGGATCAGGTACGGAAGGCGGCGGCGGAGTCGCCGCCCACCGTTGAGTCAGGTCCCGGCGGCTCATCGCCCCGCCGGGATCATTGCGCCGAGACTGGTCAGATCCGTCATGACCACCAGCGTCGCCACGGACCACAACGGCGGGGAGCACGGTTCGAGGGGCATCCTGGGGCATCGCGGAGCAGACAAGTGCGCTGACGCTCCGAGCTCACACGGTTACACTCGGCAGGTGCCAGAGTCCAACGGCCGGCTTCGACGCGCCCGCGAGCACATTCCTTCACGTCGGATACCCGGTGAGCCGATGAGCCGCGCCGAGTTGGCAGAGGCCGCCAACGCCTGGCTGTGGGAGCAACGTGGTGAGCGGTTCGACCTCGACGCCAGAGCCATCGCGCGCTACGAACGTGGCGCGGTGCGATGGCCGGGGGCGCACTACAGGGCCGCGCTGCGGCACGTGCTGAACGCGCCGGACGACGCCGCACTCGGATTTCGTCCAGCAGGCCAATCCGGGCACCCCATCAAGGCAGAGCAGCCGGTTGCGCTCCTCCTGCCAGGTAGCGTCGAGTTAGGAGTCAGTCCGGCTGAGTTCGTGTCACAGGTCGTACTGGAAACTCCAGTCCCCACGCGTGCCTGCCTGATCGAAGTCGATCAGGTCCGGGCCACAACCGCCGCGCTGGCCAGGTCGGAGAATCTGTTCGGCGGCGGCCTGTCCAGCGAAGCGGCGGCGGCACAACTGCGCTGGGCGTCGCGTCTGCTCGGAGCCCAGTCGCCGAACCGCGTACGAGCCGGGCTCCTTGAGGCGGTGGGCAATCTCGCGGGCGTCGTCGCGTTCTCGGCCTTCGATATCGGCGCCCACGCTGCCGCGGCTCGGTGCTTCAGGTTCGCGCTGTGGTGCGCCGACGAGGGCGGCTCGTGGGAATTGCGAGCCGCGACGTTGGCCGACATGTCCCGACAAGCCGTGCACCTCGGAAGACTCGATGAAGGCTTGTCACTGATCGAGTTCGCGCAGGTGCGTGCGGATCGGTTGACCACGACAACGCGAGCCATGCTCGGCACCGTGCGCGCTCGGCTGTTGGCCTGCCTCGGCAGAAGCGCGGACGCACTCGCCGAGATGTCTCGAGCCGATTCGTTCTTCACCAGCAGCGACACAACGGCTGCCCCACCTTGGCTCACCTACTACGACTGGGCGGAACACCTGGGCAGCAGCGCGCGGGTATTCGTGCCGGTGGCAGTGACCGAGCGTCGGTCAGGGGAAGCCGGGACCCGATTGGCGGCGGCGATCGGACTGCACAGCGATGCCTACCCTCGTTCACGTGCGTTGTCTCGCGCGCGTCTAGCGACCCTGACGATGAAGATCGGCGATCCGCGCGAGGCCGCCGCGATCGGACGGATCGCGATCATCGAATCGGCCTCGATGCACTCCACCCGCATGGTCGGGGAACTCCAAGCCCTACACGATGTCTCCGTCGATCACTCCGACATCCCGGAGGTCGCCGAACTGACTCACGACTTGACCACCGCGGTCGGCTCGGCCGGTTCATGACTCCCAGGAGCATCGACGAGGTGCTCGCAGCCGCTGGGGTAATGGCCGGAATCGACACGGCTGAGGCGAAGTTGATTCGCGACGGGACGAACGCGATCTACGAGCTCGCGGACGTGGTCGCCCGGATCGGCCGCGTCGGTGGTGAGCGCGGTGCGCGAACCAGTGTGACCGCGGCGCGATGGCTGGCTGCTTCAGATGTACCGGTTGTGCGGCCACTCACCACCGTCGAACAGCCCATGTTGGTGGATGGCAGGCCGGTGACCTGGTGGCGGCGACTTCCCCAGCACCGCCACGCGACTCCCGCCGAGTTGGGCGCGATCCTGCGCGAACTCCATGCCCTGCCTCAGCCCGCCTCCGCCTGGGTCCCCGAGTTGGATCCCCTTGAGGGGATCGAAGCTCGCATCTGTGCGGCCCACGTGTCGCGAGACGACCATCGCTGGCTACACGAACACGCGGCCGAACTGCTCGCGCAGTACACCGACCTGCCATCAGGTCTACCGCCGAGGGTCATTCATGGCGACGCCTGGCAGGGCAACGTCGTTGTGCCCGATGGCGGAGGGCCGACGCTGCTCGACCTCGACCACGTCAGCTTCGGCCCACCAGAGTGGGATCTTGTGCCACTCGCGGTAGACCACACCGACTTCGCCCGTATCTCCATGGAGGACTATCAAGGGTTCGTCAACGCGTACGGCCACGACGTGACCCGCTGGGCGGGCTACGACACATTGGCCGCGATCCGCGAGCTCCGTTGGACGGCCTTCGCGCTGAGCAAGGCCGGCACCGGAGGCGCGGCGGCCCGCGAGGCTGAGCATCGGATCGCCTGCCTTCGGGGCAGGATCCCCCGGCCGTGGACTTGGTCCGCGTTCTGACCCCACAGTTCCTAAAGGTCAGAGGCCTTAAGGAAGGCAGCGGACGCCGCAGTGTTGTGGGTGAGGAGCCAGGTATCAAAGTCCTCGCGGCGGTATGCGGGGTCGATCGGAACAAGGCGCAATTGTGGCCGCTCATCCATCCACCAGATCTTGAACTCCGCAACCGTTCCTCGAGTTGGCCACCTTGTGCCGTCGAACGGAAGCAGGAGTCCATCGACAAACCCACCGACCGGAAGGCCGAGGTCAACTCCGATACCGGTCACGCCAGGCCGCGGAACCCAGACGATGGTGCCACTGAACTGTTGACCGAGTGTTAGATGCGCCCGTAGCTCGTCCCAAGTGTCCTGGTCGGGCGGCTCGTAGAGGAAGTGTTCACCTTCCTGCCTCCATCCTTGCATGCCTCAACGATAACGGGCAGTTGCACCGCACCAGGCACCATCCAAGTCTAAGTTCCGGTGATGTGTTCCGGCCGAACCGGGATCCTGGTCAACGCCATTCCCGTCGCCGCTCGGATGGCCGCGACGATCGCAGGCGTCGCGGAGATGGTCGGGGGTTCGCCGATTCCTCGGAGTCCGTAGGGGGCGTGGGGGTCTGCCAGCTCAAGGACGTCGATTGGCATCGGTGGCATGTCCAGGATTGTTGGGATCAGGTAGTCGGTGAAGGACGGGTTTCGGACCTTTCCGTCCACTACCTGAATTTCCTCCATTACCGCCAAGCCCAGGCCCTGGGCTGAGCCGCCTTGGATTTGTCCTTCTACAGCCTGCGGGTTCATCGCCTTCCCGACGTCCTGGGCGCAGGCGAGTTCGACCACTCGTACTAGACCGAGTTCCACGTCGACGTCCACCACCGCGCGGTGTGCGGCGAAGGCGTACTGGACGTGGGCCGTTCCCTGGCCGTGGGAGTCGAGGGATTCGGTCGGGCGGTGGCGCCATTCGACCGTGTGCTCGATGACTCGGTCGCCGAGGACGCTGACGATGTCGCCGTGGCCCAGTTCGTCAAGGGACGCGCGGACGGCCTGGCAGGCGGCCTGGACGGCACCGCCCGTTACGTAGCTTTGGCGGGAGGCGGAGCTGGAGCCTGCGCTTCCGACACTGGTATCGGCGGGTAGGACCGTCACCTTCTCGACGCCCAGTTCGGTTCGGGCGATCTGCGCCTGCAGAGTGACCAGGCCCTGGCCGACCTCGGCGGCGGCGGTGTGGACCGACACGACCGGCTCCCCCGCGATGACCTCCAAGCGGACCCGTGCCGTGGAGTAGTCGTCAAAGCCTTCAGAGAAGCCGACGTTCTTGATTCCGACGCCGTAGCCGACGCCGCGGACTACGCCTTCGCCGTGGGTTGTGTTGGAGACGCCGCCGGGCATTTCGCGTAGGTCGTCGGCGGCGGGGGCGGGCATGGGTTTCGACTGGACCAGCTTCAGCAGTTCGGCGACCGGTGCCGCCGAGTCGATTATCTGGCCGGTCGGCATGGTCGAGCCTTCGCTGACGGCGTTGAGCACACGCAGTTCGACCGGGTCCATGCCGAGTGCCTCGGCTAGTTTGTCCATTTGGGACTCGTAGGCGAAACAGGCCTGTACCGCGCCGAAGCCGCGCATGGCGCCGCAGGGTGGGTTGTTCGTATAGACGCCGTAGCAGTCGATGTGCACCGACGGGACCTCGTACGGACCGACGCCAAGGGTCGCGGCGTTGGCGACTACAGCCGTGGTGCTCGACGCGTAGGCGCCGCCGTCCAGGAGGATTCGGGCGCTGACGTAGAGGAGTCTGCCGTCGGCCGTCGCGCCGTGTTCGTACTTCAGGACGGCCGGGTGGCGGTGAACGTGGCCGAAGAAGGACTCCTCGCGCCCGTAGACCATCTTCACCGGTTTGCCCGTGTGCAGCGCCAACATCGACGCGTGGACCTGCATGGACAGGTCCTCCCGCGCGCCGAAGGCGCCGCCGACGCCCGCGAGGGTGATGCGGACCTTCTCCGGCGGCAGGCCCAGTGACTCGGCGACCTGGGACTGGTCTACGTGCAGCCACTGGGTGGCCACGAACAGGTCGATCCCGCCGTCTTCCGCGGGAACCGCCAGGCCGGACTCCGGGCCGAGGAACGCCTGGTCCTGCATGCCGACCGTGTACTCCCCCGTCACCACCACGGGCGCGCGCAGGCCCTGTTCGCCACGGCGGACGCGGACGTGGCGGACAACGTTGCCGGTCTCGTGCGCCGGGTGCAGCACGGTCGCGTCCGGGCGCAGCGCGGCGGCCGGGTCGGTGACCGGGGTGAGGACCTCGTACTCGACCTCGATGGCGGCGGCGGCGCGGCGGGCGGTCTCCGGGTGGTCGGCGGCGACGATGGCGACGGGTTCGCCCTGGTAGCGCACGACGTCCTCGGCGAGCACGGGTTGGTCGGGGTGTTCGAGGCCGAATCGGTTGCGGCCGGGCACATCGGCGTGCGTCAGCACCGCATGCACGCCAGGAATCCGCAACGCGCCGCCGACGCCGACGAGTTTGACGCGGGCGTAGGGGTGCGGGCTGCGCAGGGTGGCGCCCCACAGCATCTCGTCGGCGAACAGGTCCGAGGAGTATGCGAACTCGCCTTTGACCTTGAGACCGCCGTCGGGGCGGGTCGGGCTCTGGCCGACACCGCCGCGGACCTCCACCGATGCCTTGGTCATCGGGACATCCCCGCCTTCCGCGCCAGTCGGGTGCTCGCCGCGGCGAGGTCGCGGGCGACGTCGGACTCGGTAACCAGGCAGGATTCGTCGTCCTCGATGACCGCGTGGCCGCCTGCCAGTAGCAGCGCGAGCGGCGGCAGCGAGCCGAACACCATGGCCGCCACCGGATCGGCGATGCCCGCGTGCTCGACGCCGGTCAGCCGCCAGACCGCGAGGTCGGCGAGCTTGCCTGGTTCAAGCGAGCCCAGTTCGTCCTGTCGGCCGAGGCAGGTCGCGCCGCCCATCGTGGCCAGCCACAGCGCGCGGCGGGCGTCGAGGGCGCCCGCGCCGTCGCGCAGTCGGGCCAAGTACATGGCCTGGCGCAGTTCCCCACCCAATCCACCGTCCTCATTGGACGCCGCGCCATCCGCGCCGAGGCCGACCGGGACGCCTGCGGCAAGCATGTCGGCGACCCTGGCGATGCCCGCGCCGAGCCGCGAGTTCGAAGTCGGGCAGTGCGCGATCCCGGTCCGGCTCGACCCGAGAGTGCGGATCGCGCCGTCGGACAGGTGCACGCCGTGCGCGAGCCACACGTCCTGGCCGACCCAGCCGAGGCGTTCGGCGTACTCGACGGGCGTGCAGCCGTACTCGGACAGGCACTGCTTCTCTTCCTCGACCGTTTCTGCGAGATGGGTGTGCATCCGCACCCCCGCCGCCCTGGCGACCTCGGCCGCGCCGGACATCAGGTCCGCGCTGACGGAGAACGGCGAGCACGGGCCGACCGCGATCCGGATGAACGAGTTGCGCGAGGCGTCGTGCCAGCGGGAGATCGCCTCGCCGGTGCCGTCGAGCGCGGCGGCGGTGTCCTCGACCAGCGAATCCGGCGGAAGGCCACCGGACGACGTGCCGCGGTCCATCGACCCGCGCACCGCGTGCAGCCGGATGCCGACGGTCTGCGCGGCGTCGATGGTGGCGCCGAGCAGGTCGCCGACGCCGCGCGGGAAGATGTAGTGGTGGTCGGCCGCTGTCGTGCATCCGGTGCGGGCCAGGCGAACCAGGCCCGCCGCGGCGGCGGCGCGGGTGATGTCCTCGTCCAGTCCGGCCCAGACCGGGTAGAGGCGCACGAGCCAGTCGAACAGGTCCGATTGCTGGGCCATGCCGCGGGTCGCCCACTGGTAGAGATGGTGGTGGGTGTTGACGAAGCCGGGCGTGATCAGGCAGCCCCTGCCGTCGACCCGACGGTCGGATGGCAGATCCGCCGGAGCGGATCCGGCGCCGACCGACTCGATCAGTCCGCCGTTGACCATGACATAGCCGTCGGTGTACTCGGTGCCCGCCGCGTCGACGGTCGCGATCGCGGCGCCCTCGATGACGGTTCTCACGACGCACCCTCCATTCTGGAGGCCGCGAGCCGCACCGCGTCGAGGATCTTCTCGTAACCGGTGCAGCGGCAGAGGTTTCCGGCCAGCGACTCACGGATCTCCGCATCGCTGGGCGACGGGATCCGCTGGATGAGGTCGTGGGTGGCCACGATCAAGCCGGGCGTGCAGAACCCACACTGCACCGCACCGGCCTCGACGTAGGCCTGCTGCACCGGGTCAAGCTCGTCCCCGTCGGCCAGCCCTTCGACCGTCCGCACCTTGCGCCCCTGCGCCTGCCCGGCCGCGACGAGGCACGCGCACACCGCCACGTCATCGAGGAACACTGTGCACGAGCCGCATTCGCCCTGTTCACAGGCGTTCTTCGAGCCGGGAAGACCCAGCCGCTCCCGCAGCACGTACAGCAGGCTCTCGCCCTCCCAGACGTCGTCGGCGGTCCTGTCCTCGCCGTTGACCTCCATGTTGACCCGCATCGCCATCAGCTCCCCGCTTGATACTGCGTCCAAGCCCACGCCAGCGTCCGCCGCCCCAGCACACCCAACGCGTGCCGCCGGTACGCCGCCGTGCCACGCACGTCGTCGATCGGCCGCGCGGCCTGCCCGACCAGCTCGCCGAACCGGCGCAGCACGGTGTCGGGCAGGGCGTCGCGGGACTCCCAATCCGCCTTGTCCTGGAGATATTCCTCCGCGTCGGTCGCCCGCAGTGGCGTCGGCCCAGCCGAGCCGATCCCGGTGCCGACGGTTTTGTCGCGAGGGTGCAGCGCCAGGCCGAACGAGCACACCGCGATCACCATCGCGTTGCGGGTGCCGACCTTGGCGAACTGCTGCGGCCCCGTCGCCACCGGAACGCGCGCGGCGACGATCAGCTCGTCGTCGGCGCGCACGGACCGTTTGGGACCGGTGAAAAAGTCCGCGACCGGGACCGTCCTGGTGCCCCGCTCGGAGGCCAGCTCGATTTCCGCCCCGCAGGCCAGCAGCGGCGGGTGCGCGTCACCGGCTGGCGACGCGGCGCCGAGGTTGCCGCCGACGGTTCCGCGGTTGCGGATCTGCGGCGACCCGACGGTCCGCGACGCCATGGCGAGGCCGGGCAGCTCGTCACCGAGTTCAGCGATGATCCGGGCATACGGAACGCCCGCGCCCAAGCGGATCACGTCACCCTGACGCTCCCAAGTAGACAGTTCGGCGACGGCGGTGAGATCGATCAGCGCGGACGGGCGGCGCTTGTCGAAGTTCAGTTCCACCATGACGTCGGTGCCGCCCGCGATGGGCGCCGCGTCGGGGTGTTCGGCCTTGGCGCGCAACGCTTCGACGAGGGTGGTCGGCTGGAGGAAGTCCATCGTCACCACCACGCCAGGCCGGCGTCGGGGGCGTCCGAGCGGCGGACCGTGCCCTCGATCAGCCCATAGGGACGGTCGGCGGCGTAGAAGACCTCGCCGGGGTTGTCCAGGCCGAACGGGGCCAGGTCGACGAGGAAGTGGTGTTTGTTGGGCAGCGTCAGCTTGATCTCCGCGAGGTTGTCGTCGCCGTCGAGGACCCGCTCGCCCATCGCGTGCAAGGTTTGTTGCAGGGAAAGACTGTGTGTGTCAGCGAAGGCGGTCAGCAGGCGTTGTTTGGCGCCCGCGAACGACGTCGACCAATCCTGGTCGAGGCTCGCGTGCCGCCAGGTGGCGGTGACCGCGGTGGCCAGGATCCGGTCGGTCGTCTCGGGGAGCGTGGTGTAACGGTCGCGCGGGAAGCCGTGGAACTCGGACCCGGTCGTATTGAGGACGACTAGGTCGGACACACCGGAGACCACCCACGCCTGGTCGCCCTCGGCCGACGCGGTCGCGGTCCGCGTGCCCGCGCCGCGGCTGAACGAGTGCCCGCCCATCCGGTCCCACGTGTACTGCTCGATCCGGACGCGCGCGCGGCTGATCGTCGGCGCGGCGGTGACGAAGTGCCGCACCAGCCGCAGCGCGAAGTCCTCGATCTCGCCGACCCCGTCGCGGGCGAAGGCGTAGACGGTGTTCTTCTGCGTGTCGGTGGGCAGCACGCCGCTGTTGTCCCCGGTCAGATGGGTCGCGGCGAGGTCACCGGCCAGCGTCGTGGTCACGTTGAGGTCGGTGATCGCGTGCGTGTCCCCGTCCCGGTCGACCCGGACCAGCCTGCATTCGGCCTTGCCGTACTGGTTGGCGCCGAGTTCCAGACTCCCCATCAGCTCCCCCGGTAGGTCGAGTACCCGAAACCGCTGATCAGCAGCGGGATGTGGTGGTGGCCGTCGTCGCGGACCTGGAAGCCCACCACGACTTCCGGGTAGAAGGCGGTCGGGCCGAAGTAGCCGCCGGTGTCGAAGACGAGCCGGTGTTCGCCCGCCTCGGCCGTCCAGCCGGAGATCCGACCGTCGGCGTCGGTCGTCGCGCGGCCTTGCTCGTGCCACTCGCCGTCTCGGCGGACGTCGTGGCGGACCTCGACACCCGCGGCGGGTCGTCCGGTGCCGGTGTCGAGGATGTGGGTCGACAGCGTCGTCACCGGTCCCCCAGCTTGGCCAGCCGGAGCGCGACGATCTTGCGCAGCTCCGCGCGGACCTCGGCCCGCTCGGTCTCGACGTCGTTGCCGAGCCTGCGGCGCGCGCTGTCCAGGATGGTCTGGGCGTCGAGGCCGGTGGCGCAGATGAGGAAGACGTGGCCGAAGCGGTCCTCGTAGTCGACGTTGGCCTGTTTCAGCTCGTCATCGGCGCCTCGGACGGCTGACTGCTCACCGCGCGACCAGGTCGCCTCTTGACTGGAGCCCGCGGCGCGCTCGCCGATGCGGGGGTGGGCGTCGAGGGCTTCTTTCAGGTCGACCCAGCCGAGCTCGGCGAAGATCGCGTCGGAGCGCGCGATGAGGATTTCGAGGTCGCGATAGGGACGACCGTCCACCATTTCCCCAGCCCAGCGCCGCGACGCACAACAGGGAAGCAGCGTGGCGAAGGCCCCCTCGGAGTCGGCGGCGTTGAGTCTGGACAGCATTGAGTCGCCGGGCACCAACCAAGTAGACACCGGTCGGCAGTTCGCGGCCACTGACGACGGTGAATTCGTGCTGTTGTCATGTGGTCGCTGGAGGCCCCTACAGCGTTGCCTAGCTGCGGAAACCCGCTTGCTCCCGGCAGGAGAATCAGGGGGAACCGAGTGGAGGAGTCATGGTCGAGACGACCACGCTGTGGCGGCCTACAGGGCCGGAGGAACTGGAGCTTGTCCGAGCGGCCGAATGGCGTGCGTGGCCGCCGCGGCTGCCCGACCAGCCGATCTTCTATCCGGTGATGAACGAGGACTACGCGGTGATGATCGCGCGCGATTGGAATGTGCCGCAGAGCGGGGTGGGGTATGTGACTCGGTTCTCCGTGGAGTCGGCGTTTCTTTCGCGGTATCCGGTTCAGCAGGCGGGTGGGCGGACGATCTTGGAGTTGTGGGTGCCCGCTGAGGAACTGGCTGAGTTCAATGCGCACATCGTGGGGTTGATCGAGGTCACTCACGAGTTTCGGTGAGTTGGCGGTCGCTCGCGGGAGGGCTCGCCTGCGGCATCGCGGAAGATCAGTTGGCCGGGCTTGTCTGGCACCTCTCGTTCCGTTCCGTAGGTCAATCCACACGAAAGGGCGGCCCGATGGTGCGGGCCGCCCTTTCGTCCATTCCTTGCCTACTTGTAGATCTCGCCCTTCTCGGCCTTTTCGACCAAGGAAGCGGGCGGGGTGAACCTGGCGCCGTAGCGGTCGGCCAGTTCACGGGACCTGGCCACGAAACCGGGCAGGCCGCCCTCGTACCCGTTGATGTACTGGATGACGCCGCCGGTCCAGGGCGGGAAGCCGATGCCGAAGATCGACCCGATGTTCGCGTCCGGGATCGTCCGCAGGACTCCCTCGTCGAAGCACTTCACGGTTTCCAGGGCCTCGGCGAACAGCATCCGCTCCTGCATGTCGCGCAGCGGAACGTCCACGCCTTCAACGGCGAACGCGTCAGCCAGACCGGCCCACAGGCCGACCCGCTTGCCCTCGTCGTCGTACTCGTAGAAGCCCGCGCCCGAGGAGCGGCCCTTGCGGTCGAACTCGTCGATCAGGCGGTCCAGCACGACCTCGGACGGGTGGGTGTTCCAGGTGCCGCCCGACGCCACGATGGCGGCCTTGGTCTCCTCGCGGATCTTGCGCGGGAGGGTGAAGGTGAGCTCGTCGAGAAGCTGTAGCGGCGCGGCCGGGTAACCGGCCTGGAGGCCCGCCTGCTCGATCGAGGACGCCGGGACGCCTTCGCCGACCAGGGCCACGGCCTCGTTGATGAAGGTGCCGATCACCCGGCTGGTGAAGAAGCCGCGGCTGTCGTTGACCACGATCGGGGTCTTCTTGATCTGCAGCGCGTAGTCGAAGGCCTTGGCCAGGGCCACATCGCTGGTCTTCTCGCCGACGACGATCTCCAGCAGCGGCATCTTGTCGACCGGGGAGAAGAAGTGCAGGCCGATGAAGTCCTCCTGCCGCTTCACACCCTCGGACAGCAGCGTGATCGGCAGCGTGGACGTGTTCGAGCCCAGGAGCGCGTCCGGGGCGACCAGGTCCTCGATCTCGCCGAAGACCTTCTTCTTGAGCTCGGGGCTCTCGAAGACGGCCTCCACGACCAGGTCCACGCCCGCGACGTCGGCCGGGTCTGCGGTCGGCGTGATCCGGGCCAGGACCTCGTCGGCCTTCTCCTGGGTCAGCTTGCCCCGAGAAACGGCCTTGGCGAGGATCTTCTCCGAGTACGCCTTGCCCTTCTCCGCCGACTCCAGGGTGACGTCCTTGAGGACGACCTCGATGCCCGCGCGGGCACTCGAGTAGGCGATACCGGCGCCCATCATCCCGGCGCCGAGGACGGCGACCTTGCGGGCCTGCCACTGCGGCTGGCCCTCGGGACGGCTGTTGCCCTTGTTGATGGCCTGCAGGTCGAAGAAGAACGCCTTGGTCATGTTCTTCGACACCTGGCCGATCACCAGGTCCACGAAGTACTGCGTCTCGATCTTCGTGGCGGTGTCGACGTCGACCTGGCAGCCCTCGATGACGGTGGCCAGGATGTTGCGCGGCGCGGGCATCGGGGCGCCCTTGAGCTGCTTGCGCAGGTTCGCCGGGAACGCGGGCAGGTTCGCCGCGAACGCCGGGTGCGACGGGGTGCCGCCGGGGATCTTGAAGCCCTTGACGTCCCACGGCTGCTGCGCGGCCGGGTTGGCCTTGATCCACGCCTTCGCCGCCGAGATCAGCTCCTCCGGCGTCGAGACGACCTCGTCGACCAGGCCGATCTCCTTGGCCTTGGCGGGCTTGTTGCGCTGGCCCTGGAGCAGCACGTTGAGCAGCGCGCTCTGGATGCCGATCATGCGCGGCACCCGGACGGTGCCGCCGCCGCCGGGCAGCAGGCCCAGCGACACCTCGGGCAGGCCGATCTCGCTGCCCTTGACGTCGAGGGCGATGCGGCGGTGGGTGGCCAGGGCCAGCTCCAGGCCGCCGCCGAGCGCGGCGCCGTTGATGGCGGCCACGACCGGCTTGCCGAGGGTCTCCAGGCGGCGGAAGTCGCGCTTCATGCCGTTGCACTGCTCGGTGATCGCCTGCGCGTCGGCCGGACCGGCCTTGGACATCAGCTTGAGGTCGCCACCGGCGAAGAAGGTCTTCTTGGCTGAGGTCAGCACGACGCCGGTGATGGAGTCCTTTTCGGACTCAAGCCGGTCGACGGTGGCCGCCAACGAAACCCGGAAGGTCTCGTTCATGGTGTTGGCCGACTGGCCCGGGTCATCCATCGTCAGGGTGACGATGCCGTCCGCGTCGGACTCCCACTTGAACATGTTCTCAGTCATTTGAGTGATCTCTCCGGGATCAGACGCGCTCGATGATGGTCGCGACGCCCATGCCGCCGCCGATGCACAGGGTGATGAGCGCGCGCCGGGCTCCGCGCCGCTCCAGCTCGTCGACCATGGTGCCGGTGATCATCGCGCCGGTGGCGCCCAGCGGGTGGCCCATGGCGATCGAGCCGCCGTTGACGTTGATCTTCTCGTGCGGGATGTCCAAGTCCTTCATGAACTTCAGGACGACCGCCGCGAACGCCTCGTTCAGCTCCCACAGGTCGATGTCGTCCGGCGTGAGACCCGCGAGGGCCAGCGCCTTCTTCGCCGCCGGGGTGGGGCCGGTGAGCATGATGGTCGGCTCGGCGCCGGTGACGGCGGCCGAGACGATGCGGGCTCGCGGGGTCAGGCCCGCGGCGTTGCCCGCCGCCTCGTTGCCGATGAGCACGAGCGAGGCGCCGTCGACGATGCCCGACGAGTTCGCCGCGGTGTGCACGTGGTTGATCTTCTCGACCCAGTGGTACTTCTGCAGTGCCACCGCGTCGAAGCCGCCCATCTCGCCGATGCCCGCGAAGGACGGGCCGAGCTTGGCCAGGCCCTCCACAGTGGACTCGGGGCGCATGTGCTCGTCGTGGTCGAGGATGATCACGCCGTTGCGGTCGCGGACCGGTACGACCGACTTGGCGAAGTAGCCAGCCGACCAAGCAGCCGCCGCGCGCTTCTGCGACTCGACGGCGTAGGTGTCGACGTCCTCGCGGGAGAAGCCCTCGATGGTGGCGATGAGGTCGGCGCTGATGCCCTGCGGGACGAAGTACGAGTCGTAGTTCGTCTCCGGGTCGTTGAACCAGGCACCGCCGTCGGAGCCCATCGGCACCCGCGACATCGACTCGACGCCACCGGCGATCATGAGCTGGTTCCAGCCGGAGCGGACCTTCTCGGCCGCGGTGTTGACCGCCTCCAGGCCAGACGCGCAGAACCGGTCGAGCTGCACGCCCGCGACGGTGTCCGGCAGGCCCGCGGCGACCGCGGCGGTCCGGGCGATGACGGAACCCTGGTCGCCGACCGGGGACACCACGCCGAGGACGATGTCGTCGATGGCGGCGGGGTCGAGGTCGGGGAAGCGGGCCCTCAACTCGCCGATGAGGCCCACGACCAGCGAGATGGGCTTGACCCCGTGCAGCGAACCGTTCTGCTTGCCGCGGCCTCGCGGCGTTCGGATCGCCTCATAGATGAAGGCTTCGGTACTCACGCTCGTCCGGTCCTCTCGTGGCTGAGTTGAGCTAATGCCCATTAACATAGTGCCGCTGATTCCCAGGTTGTCAACAGCAAGTAGCTCCGTTAGCGTGGTTAGTCGCGTCTCACGATCCAGGAGGCTTGACCCTTGACCGCCGAACTGAGCCCACCGCGTGGCCGCAGGCCGCGCAACCGCAAGGCCCAACTGGCCGACGCGGCGGCGGAGCTGTTCGGCAAGCGCGGCTACCACTCGGTCGGTGTCAACGACATCGCCGCCGCCGCGGGCATCACCGGCCCGGCCCTCTACCGACACTTCCCGAACAAGCAGGCCCTACTCGGTCACGTGCTGCTGACCGGGGTCGACGTTCTCATCGAACGGCTCGACGCCGCCGTCGCCGAGGCACACAGCGACCCGGAACGCTGCGTCGGCCCGCTGCTGCGCGTCGCCGCCGAGGTGTCCATCGAGCAGCGTGAACTCACCGCGCTCTGGCGCTGGCAGGGCCGCCACCTGCACAAAGGCGACCAGCAGGAGATCCGGCGGCGAATGGGCGGCTCCCTGGCCCGCTACATCGCGGGCCTGCGCGGCCTGCGCCCCGACCTGGGCCGCGCCGACACCGAGCTGCTCGCGTTCGCGGTGATGAGCGTCTACGGCAGCGTCGGCGACCACCACGTCAACTACGCGCGCGAGCCGTTCGAGCGACTGCTGGCCAGGCTGGCCGAGGCCGTCGTCCGCAGCGATGTCGTCCCCGCCGCCGCCGAGCCCGCCGCGGCGACTTGGCGCTCGCGGGCCCAGCCCGCGCCCAGCAGGCGCGAGGAGCTGCTGACCGCCGCGACCAGGCTCTTCCGCGACCGCGGCTACCACGCGGTGAGCATGGAGGACATCGGCGCGGTCACCGGGATCGCCGGGCCGAGCATCTACAAGCACTTCGCCGCGAAGGCCGACATCCTGCTCGCCGCGTGCAGGCGGATGGCCGACCGGCTGCGGCTGGGCCTGGACCACGCGCTGGCCGAGGCCACCGACCCGACCGACGCGCTGCGCAGGCTCACAAGGTCCTACGCCGACACCGTCCAGCGCTCGGACGACCTGATCGCCGTCTACACCAGCGAGCTGGTCAATCTGCCCGAGCGCGACGCCAAGGAGCTGCGCAAGCTGCAGCGCGGCTACGTCGCCGAATGGGTGCGGCTGCTGCGTGAGAGCGCGCCCGGCTCGACCGAGCCCGAGGCCAGGGTCGCCGTCCACGCGGCACTCACCGTGATCAACGACTTGCCGCGGGCGCGTCGGTTCGCCGCCCGCCCCACACTGAGCGCCGAGACGGCCGGACTGGCGATGGCCGTCCTGCTGGAGGCGGCGAAACCGAGCTGAGGAGGGGTCACGTGCACAAGTTGGAACGCTGGCTGTCGGACCGTCAGTGGCCGACGCGTGAGCTGTCCCCCACCCCGCCGGACACGCGCCCGGTGCTCGGCGACGCCGGCCTGCCCGTCATCGGCCACACCCTCAGCATCCTGCGGCAGGGCGTCGACTTCGGCCTGCGCCGCTACGAGCGGTACGGCCCGGTGTCGTGGATCAGCTCGTTCGGCACGAAGTTCGTCACCGCGGCGGGCCCGGAGGCGGCGCAGGTCGTGCTGACCAACAAGGACAAGGCGTACTCGCAGCAGGGGTGGAACTTCTTCATCGGACCGTTCTTCCGCGGCGGCCTGATGCTGATGGACTTCGACGAGCACCTGCAGCACCGGCGGCTGATGCAGCACGCGTTCACCAGCGACCGGATCAGCGCCTACAACTCACGTGTCGCGGCCATCGCCCAGCGCGAGATCCAGAAGTGGCCGCAGCGCGACGGCTTCCTGGTCTATCCCGCACTGAAGGACCTGACGCTCGACGTCGCCACCGACATCTTCATGGCGGGCGACGAGCACAGCGACACCCTGCGCGACGCGTTCATCGACACCGTGCGCGCCGGGACCTCGGTGATCCGCCGCCCGGTCCCGGGTGGGCGCTGGGCGGCGGGGCTGCGCGGGCGCAAGGTGCTGGAGGCGTATTTCCGCGACGCCGTGCCGCGCAAGCGGGCCGGCGTGGACGACGACCTGTTCTCCGCGCTCTGCCACGCCCGCACCGACGAAGGCGACGTGTTCACCGACGAGGACATCGTCAACCACATGATCTTCCTGATGATGGCCGCGCACGACACGTCGACCATCACGACGACGGCGGCGCTGTACTTCCTGGCCAAAGACCCGGTGTGGCAGGAGAAAGTCCGCGCGGAGTCGATGGCGGTCGACGAGGTCAACACGTCCACTTTGGACAGCCTGACGTCGCTGGACCTCGTCGTCCGGGAGAGCATGCGCCTGGTCGCCCCGGTCCCCTCCCTGGCCAGGCAGACCGTGCGGGACACCGAACTGCTCGGCCACCACGTGCCCGCCGGGACCAAGGTCGCCATCTCGACCTGGGTCAACCACCTGCTGCCCGAGTACTGGCCGGACCCGACCCGCTTCGACCCGCTGCGCTTCGCCGAGGACCGGCGCGAGGACAAGGTGCACCGCTACGCGTGGATGCCCTTCGGCGGCGGCGTGCACAAGTGCATCGGCATGCACTTCGGGATGTACGAGGTCAAGACGCTGCTGCACGAGATGCTGCGGACGTTCCGCTGGTCGGTCCCGGAGGGCTACGAGGTCCGCTGGGACCCGACCGCGCTGCCGGTGCCGACCGACGACCTGCCCATCCGGCTCACTCGGCTCTGAACAGCCACGCCATCGAGGCCACGGCCTGGGTGACGAACTGCTGGAGCCCGCTCTCGACCCCGTAGCGCCAGTCCTCCAGGACAGTGCAGCGGGCGTAGAAAACCGCGCGCTCGTCGTAGTCGTTGCCTGGCAGGACGCCGAGGTCGCGATAGAGCAGGCCGTGGTCGTAGGCCGGGTCGCAAAGCGCGGCGTCGGTCCAGTCGATCACCCCGCTGACCCGGCCGTCCTGGATGAGGACGTGTTCGATGCCGAGGTCGTTGTGCGAGAAGACCAGGTCGTAATCGGGCGCGGGCGGCGGCTCGGCCAGGAACGCCTCGACCACCGGCCGGTAGTGCGCGGGCACATCCAGAGCGACGTAGCACTCGCGCGCGTCGGCGAGCCAGCCCTCGCCGTCCTGGTCGTCGATCCCGACCAGGTCGGCCACGCGGTCGACCGGGATCGCCTGCACGGCCGCCAGGAAGGCGCGCAGCTCGGCGAGGACCCCGGGCGGGCGGACCGCGAGGTCGATGAGCTGGGTGCCCGGCAGGCGGTCATAGGCCAGGCAGCCCAGCTCCGGCACGACCAGCCGGGGCCGCGGGATCGGGACCGGGGAGAACTCGGCGACGGTGTCGAGCAGCAGCGCCTCCGCGGCGACGTCGGTGTCGCCCTTGGCGAAGCGCACGATCAGCTCGCCGTTGACGTCGAATGCGGTGTTGTCCTGCCCCTCCCCCAGGTGTTCGACGGTGTCGACCCTGAGGTCCGGCAGATGGGCGGCCAGAACCGCGCGGACGTCGTCGTTCCCCATGGTCCCGATCCTACGGCCGCCATACGTCCAGTGTGGACCAACCACCGCACAGGCCATTTGACAAATAGCGTGTGAACAGAGACACCCAATTCTCTATCGATTGATCAAAGGCGGAGATTGTAGGCTGATTTCAATCAGATTCACATTGGACGAGCAAGGGAAAAGGCCGCGCGATGACGGACCTGGGCTCCGGCCCGAGATCGGTGGCCACTCTGGCGGCGTTCGCGGCCTTCTTCGCCACCGGTGCCGCCACCGCCGCGCTCGGCGCCGCGCTGCCGATCATCGCGCGACACTTCGACCTCACCGACGGCACGTCGGCGGTCATCGTCGCCTACAACGCGGGCGCGTTCGCCACGGTCGCGGTATTGGGCGCGCTGCGGGAACGGGCCGTGTTCCGAGTGGTCGTCACGGCCATGCTGGCGCTGTTCGCAGTCGGCTGTCTTGGCCTGGCCCTCGCCGGGTCATGGGTGTTGTTCTGTGCCGCCGCCGTAATCGCGGGCTGTGGCTTCGGCGGGCTCGGCCTGGTGCTCAACATCGCCTTCGCCAATGGCTTCGGCGCGCACAGCGTCGTGATGGTCAACCGTGTCAACGGCCTTTACTGCATCGGCGCGGTGACAGGGCCGATCGTAGTCAGCGCGCTCGGTGACGACTTCGGCCAGTTGTCGCTCGCCCTGGCGGTCCTGGCGCTGCTCTGCCTGCCCGCGGCTGGATTCCGCGGCACGCCCGCGGACAATACCGAGACCATGGCCGGGCCGCGGATCCCTGGCGGCTACTGGCTGTTGCTGCTGTGTCTGATCGGCGTGCTGTACGCGGGCGTGGAGACCAACGTCGGCGCCCTGCTGAGCAGCCAGCTCGTGTGGTCCGGCTGGGCCCCGGGTGACGCGGCTCTCGCCACGGCGGGCTTCTGGGCCGGGATGGTCATCGGCAGGCTCGTGCTCCCGCTGCTGACCCGCGCGGTCCCGATCCAGCGGCTGGTGCCCGCGCACCTCGCCGCCGGGGCGGCCCTGTTGGCGCTGGCGATGGTGCCCGCGCTGACCCCGTTCGCCTACCTGGCGGCCGGGATCGCGGTGGCCCCGGTGGTGCCGACGCTGATGAGCTGGCTCGCGGTCACCACCGAGGACCCGCAGCGCGCGGGCTCTGTCCTGTTCCTGAGCCTGATGGCGGCCAACGTGGTCCTGCCTGCCACCGCGGGGCAGATCGTGGGCCCGGACGCACCGTGGTCGGTGGCCGCGTGTGTCACCGCGGTGTGCGTGGCCGGGACCGGGGTGGCGCTGGTGGCCAGGACACACGCCCGGAGTCAGGCCGCCAAGGTGGTGTGCAGCACCGCCGCCCACTGACGCAGCACGCGAGCGCGGCGGGCGCTGTCGTCGGTGAGCAGGTTCGCCAGGCCGAGCCCGCGCGCCAGGTCCAGTGTCGCCTGGACGGCTTCGCGGACACCGGGCCGGGACTCGTCGGCGCCCAGCGCGGCCACGGTCATCCGGTGTGCCTCACGGCCGACGTGGGCCTCCAGCGGGACGACTTGGGCGCGCAGCTGCTCATCGGACGCCGCCGCCACCCACAGCTGCAGCGCCGCGCGGAAGAACTTGCCCGCGTACAGCTCGCCGATCGTGGTGACCACGAGTTCGGTGCGCTCGGGCCCGGGCGGCAGCTCCGGCATGGCGTCGGCGAGGTGGGTGATCCGCTCGCTGGTCACGTACTCGATCGCGGCGGTGACCAGGTCCTCCCTGGTCGGGAAGTGATGTTGCGCCGCGCCGCGGGACACGCCCGCGCGCTCGGCGACGACCGTCACCGTGCTGCCCGACCAGCCGACCTCGGCGAGGGACTCGATGGCGGCCTCCAGCAGCCGCTGCCGGGTGGCTCGGCTGCGGTCCTGCTGGGGTTGCCGTACTGCCTCGCTGGTCACGCTCGCACCTCTAGTAGGACTTCGGCAGTCCCAAGGAGAACTGCGCCACGAAGTTCAGGATCATCTCACGGCTCACCGGGGCGATCCGGGTGAGCCGGGACGCGCCGATGAGCGCACCCAGACCGTATTCGCTGGCGAGTCCGTTGCCGCCGTGGGTCTGCACGGCCGCGTCGACCGCCTTGGCAACGGCCTCGCCCGCGGCGTACTTGGCCATGTTCGCCGCCTCGCCCGCGCCCATGTCGTCGCCGCTGTCGTAGAGCGCGGCGGCCTTCTGCGCCATCAGCTTGGCCAGTTCCAGTTCGATCTTGGCTTGGGCCAGCGGATGGGCGACGGCCTGGTGGGCGCCGATCGGCTCCTTCCACACCGTGCGGGTCTTGGCGTATTCCACGGCCTTGTCCAGCGCGAAGCGGCCCATGCCCACGGCGAACGACGCGGCCATGATCCGCTCCGGGTTGAGGCCCGCGAACAGCTGCATCAGCGCGGCGTCCTCCGAGCCGACGAGCGCGTCGGCGGGCAGGCGGACGTCGTCGAGGAACAGCGCGAACTGGTAGTCCGGCGCGATGATGTCCATCTCGATCTTCTTGAACTCGAACCCGGGCGCGTCGGTCGGCACGACGAACAGCGCGGGCTTGAGCTTGCCGGTCGTGGCGTCCTCGGTGCGGCCCACGACCAGCACCGACTGCGACTCGTCGACGCAGGAGATGAAGACCTTGCGACCGGTGAGTACCCACTCGTCGCCGTCGCGGCGGGCCGTGGTGGTCAGCTTGTGCGCGTTGGACCCGGCGTCGGGCTCGGTGATGGCGAAGGCCATCCGCAGCGAGCCGTCGGCGAAGCCGGGCAGCCAGCGCTGCTTCTGGTCGTCGGTGCCGAAGCGGGCGATGATCGTCGCGCAGATCGCGGGCGAGACGACCATCTGCAGCAGGCCCGCGCCCGCGGCGCCCAGTTCCTCGCAGACCGCGGCCAGGTCGCCGATGCCGCCACCGCCGCCACCGAACTCCTCCGGCACGTTGACGCCGAGGTAGCCGAGCTTGCCCGCCTCGTCCCAAAGCTCGGTGGTGTGGCCGCCGGAGCGGGCCACCTTGAGGGTGTACTCGTGGCCGTATTTGCGGCCCAGCTCAGCGACCGCCTTGCGCAGTGCCTGCCGCTCCGGTGACTCGGTATAGGTCACGATTCCTCCTGCACGACAGCGAGGACCCGGCCCATGTCGACCTGGTCCCCTGGGGACACGGTGAGTTCGGCGACGACACCCGCGGCGGGCGCGTCGATCCGGTGTTCCATCTTCATCGCTTCCAGCCACAGCAGTGGCTGACCGGCCTCGACGCGCTGCCCGGCCGCGACCGCGACCCGCACGACGGTCCCGGGCATCGGCGCGAGCAGCGAGCCCGCCGCGACACTGTCGGCCGGGTCGGCGAACCTGGGCGGGACGGTCAGCGCGACAGCGCCGAAGGCCGAATCGACGCAGGCCAGGCCCGGGTAGGCGGCCACGTCGAACCGGCGCCGGACGCCGCCGACCTCCAGCTCGACCACCGTCGGCGACGCGGACAACAGCCGCACACCCTCGACGCCGACGAGGCCGTCGCGGGTCACCCGGTAGCGGACTTCAAGATCGCCGTAGTGCTTGACCTGCGGCTGGGAAGCGACGTTGCGCCAGCCCGCGGGCAGCCTGCCGAGCACCTTCGCGTTGGTCCGGTTCGCCTCAGCGTCAGCCAGGGCCGCCGCCAACGCGGACAGCGCCTCGGCGTCCTTGTCGGCCAGCGGGGCGGCCAGGGTGTCGAGGCCGTGCCGGTCGAAGAACGCGGTGTCCGTGTCACCCGCGAGGAACGCCGGGTGGCGCAGGACGCGCACGAGCAGGTCGCGGTTGGTCCGCAGGCCGTGGATCTTCGCCCTGGTCAGGGCACCCGCGAGCGCGCGAGCGGCGGCAGTCCGCTCCGGCGCCCAGGCGATGACCTTGGCCAGCATCGGGTCGTAGTGGACGCCGACGACCGAGCCGGTCCACACACCCGAGTCGAGCCGGATGCCCGCGCCCACCGGGTTGGCGAACTCGGTGCCGGGGAGGTCGAACGCGAGCAGGGTGCCGCTCTGCGGCCGCCAGCCCGCGGCCGGGTCCTCGGCGTAGAGCCGGACCTCGATGGCGTGTCCGGTGGAGACGGGAGGCTCGGCGGGGAGCTTTGCACCCTCGGCGATCGTGAGCTGGAGGGCGACCAGGTCCAGGCCGGTGACGCACTCGGTGACCGGGTGCTCGACCTGCAGACGGGTGTTCATCTCCAGGAAGAAGAACCGCCCGGACTCGTCGGCGAGGAACTCGACGGTGCCCGCGCCCTCGTAGCCGATCGCCGACGCGGCTTTGCGGGCCGCGTCGAAGAGCCGCTCCCGCATGCCTTCGGTGCGCTCGACCAGCGGTGATGGGGCTTCCTCGACGACTTTCTGGTGACGCCGTTGCAGCGAGCACTCGCGCTCGCCGACGGCCCAGACCGTGCCGTGCTTGTCGGCCATGACCTGGACCTCGATGTGCCGCCCGGTCTCCAGGTACGGCTCGACGAAGACGGTCGGGTCACCGAACGCCGACCCCGCCTCGCTGCGCGCGGCCTCCAGCTCCCCGGCCAAGTCGCCCGCGGCGCGCACGATCCGCATGCCGCGACCGCCGCCACCGGCGGATGCCTTGACCAGCACCGGGAATTCGGCGATGTCAGCGGGGTCCAGTTTGGACAGGACGGGGACACCTGCCGCCGCCATCAGCTCCTTGGACTCGATCTTGGAGCCCATCCGCTCGATCGACTCGACCGGCGGACCGACCCACGTCAGCCCGGCGTCGATGACCGCCTTGGCGAACCCGGCGTTCTCGGACAAGAACCCGTAGCCGGGGTGGATGGCGTCGGCGCCCGCGTCGAGTGCGGCCTGGATGAGCAGGTCGGCCCGCAGGTAGGTCTCGGCCGGGGTGTTGCCGGGCAGCCGCACGGCGCTGTCCGCCTCGGCGACGTGCGGTGAGTCCGCGTCCGCGTCGGAGTAGACCGCGACCGTGGCGATGCCTAGGTCACGCGCGGTGCGGAAGACGCGGCGGGCGATCTCGCCGCGGTTGGCCACAAGCAGTGAGGTGATCATGTCCCGCTCACATCCGGAAGACGCCGAAACCGTCGGCGCCCTTCACTGGTCCATTGTGGATTGCGGACAAGGACATCCCGAGCACCGTGCGGGAGTCGCGCGGGTCGATGATGCCGTCGTCATAGATCATCCCGGAGAGGAACGTCGGCAGGGACTCGGCTTCGATCTGCCCCTCCACCATGGCACGCATGGCGGCGTCGTGTTCCTCGTTGAACACCTGCCCCCGACTCTCGGCCCCTTGGCGCATGACGATCGAGAGCACGCCCGCGAGCTGCTGCGGCCCCATGACGGCGGACTTGGCACTCGGCCAGGCGAACAGGAAGCGGGGGTCGTAGGCCCGGCCGCACATGCCGTAGTGGCCCGCGCCGTAGGAGGCGCCCATGAGGATGGAGATGTGCGGGACCTTCGAGTTCGACACCGCGTTGATCATCATCGCGCCGTGCTTGATGATGCCGCTCTGCTCGTACTCCTTGCCGACCATGTACCCGGTTGTGTTGTGCAGGAACAGAAGCGGGGTGTTCGACTGGTTGGCCAGCTGGATGAACTGGGTCGCCTTCTGCGATTCCTCACCGAAGAGCACCCCGCGCGCGTTGGCGAGGATGCCGACCGGGTAGCCGTGGACCTGCGCCCAGCCGGTGACGAGGCTGGAGCCGTAGAGCGGTTTGAACTCGTCGAAGTCCGACCCGTCCACCACGCGGGCGATGACCTCGCGCGGGTCGAACGGAACCTTGAGGTCGGTCGGCACGATGCCGAGGAGGTCTTCTGGGTCATACGCGGGCTCGGCGTAGTCGGCGGCCGGGGCCGGTCCCTGCTTGCGCCAGTTGAGCCTGCGGATGATGCTCCGCCCAAGCCGGATCGCGTCGGCTTCGTCGACGGCGAGATAGTCGGCGAGCCCGGAGATCCGCGCATGCATCTCGGCGCCGCCCAGCGACTCGTCGTCGGACTCTTCACCGGTCGCCATCTTCACCAGGGGCGGTCCGCCGAGGAAGACTTTGGCCCGCTCCTTGACCATCACGACGTAGTCGGACATGCCGGGCAGGTAGGCGCCACCGGCGGTCGAGTTGCCGAACACGAGCGCGACGGACGGGACCCCGGCGGCCGAGGCCCGGGTGATGTCGCGGAACGTGCGCCCGCCCGGGATGAAGATCTCTTTCTGCGTCGGCAGATCGGCCCCACCGGACTCGACAAGGCTGATGGACGGCAGCCGGTTCTGCGCGGCGATGTCGGCGGCGCGAAAGCCTTTGCGCATGCCCCAGGGATTGATGGCACCGCCTTTGACCGTCGGGTCGCTGGCGTTGATCATGCACTCGACACCTTCGACCACGCCGATGCCGGTGACGAGGCTGCCGCCGACTTGGTAGTCGGTCCCCCAGGCGGCGAGGGAGGACAGTTCGAGGAAGGGCGAGTCCGGGTCGAGGAGGAGTTCGATCCGCTCGCGGGCCAGGAGCTTGCCCCGCTTGCGGTGACGGGTGACGTACTTTTCGCCACCGCCCGCTACGGCTTTGGCGTGTTCGCCGTCGAGGTGGGCGAGCTTGTCGAGCATCGCCTCACGATTGGCCTGGTAGTCGCCGGAGGCTGAATCCACCGAGGAACGCAAGACGGTCATGCCGCCACACTCCGAGCACGCAGCCCCCGCCCATCCCAGGGGGGACGGCCCTTGGCCAGTCTATCCCGAGGGGGTGACAAATGATCTTCAACCAGGGTCGGCTGTGGATAACCGTCCCGCATTGTGTGCAACCTCATGAGGTATACCCCAATCGCTTGGCGGCCAGGCCGGTCATGATCTCGTTGGTGCCGCCGCCGATCCCCAGGATCCGCATGTCGCGGTAGTGGCGTTCCACTTCGGACTCCCGCATGTAACCCAGCCCGCCGAACAGCTGCACCGCCTGGTGGGCCACCCACTCCCCCGCCTCGACGGCCGTGTTCTTCGCGAAACACACCTGGGCGATCACTTCCTCACCCGCTAAGTGCCGCACCGCCACGTCCCGCGTATACGTCCGCGCAACGTCAATGCGTCGAGCCATCTCCGTCACCGTCGTCTGCACCGACTGACGCGAGATCAGCGGCCGCCCGAACGTCTCACGCAACCTGCACCACTCCAGCGTCAAGTCCAACGCCCGCTGCGCCGCCGCGTACGCCTGCACCGCCAACGTCAGCCGCTCCGCCACGAAGTTCTGCGCGATCTGGATGAACCCCGAATTCTCCGCGCCCACAAGATTCGCACGCGGCACTCGACAGTCCACAAACGACAGCTCAGCGGTGTCCGAACACAGCCAGCCCATCTTCTCCAGCCGCCGCGACACCGTGAAGCCAGGCGTGCCCTTCTCGATCACCAGCAGCGAGATCCCATGCGCCCCAGCGTCGCCGGTTCGCACAGCCGTGGTGACGAAGTCCGCGCGCACGCCCGAAGTGATGAACGTCTTCGACCCATTGACGACGAACTCGTCCCCATCACGCTTCGCCGACGTCCGCAGACCGGCCACGTCCGAACCGCCATCCGGCTCCGTGATCGCGAGCGAACCGATCAACGAGCCGGCGAGCGTCGGCCGAACCCAACGGTCCACCTGTGCCGTGTCCCCAGCGAAGGCGATGTGCGGGATCGCGATCCCACAAGTCAACAACGCCGCGATCAACCCGCCGGACGCACCCGCGTAGTGCATCTCCTCGACCGCCACCATCGCGTCGATCAGGTCGCCGCCTCCGCCACCCACCGACTCCGGGAACGCGAGACCCAACAGGCCAAGGTCACCCGCGACGCGGTGCAGCGAACGGGGAATCTCACCTTCACGCTCCCACGAATCCAAGTGGGGCAACACCTCAGCGGCCATAAAGCGCCGCACCGTCGCGCGCAGCTCCTGCCGTTCCTGCGTGTCGAACGGGCTCACAGGAACACCTCCGGAATGTCGACGTGCCGCGACCGCAGCCACTCGCCCAGCGCCTTGGCCTGCGGATCGAACCGGGTCGCGGCGGCGACACCGGCACCCAGCAGGCCGTGCACGATGAAGTTGACCGCCGCGAGATTCGGCAGCAGGTGCCGCTCGATCTCCAACTCGGCTGTCTCAGGAAGCAGCGAACGCAACCGGTCGACCGTCAGCGTCCGCACCAGCCAGTCATACGCCTCAGGCCGCCGCACCCACAGGCCAAGGTTCGCATCGCCGCCCTTGTCCCCCGACCGCGCGCCGACGACGTCCCCAAGCGGAAGCCGCCGCGTCGGCCCGAAGCCTGTCCCCGGATCGACCCAACTCACCGACCGGGCGACGACCGGCGCACCCGGCGTCCACTTGACCACCCGCCGCTCGCCTTCGATCACCGCGACGTGCGAAACCTCCGTCTGAGACACGTACTCCGGCCGATACACCCCGACCGGCGTGCCATCGGCAGGCGGCGCCGTCAGCGTGAACCCAGGGTATGACGCCAGGGCCAACTCCACCGTCGCCCGCGAAAAAGCCTTGGCCCGCGCCGGATCCGGCGTCTTCACAATCGCGTGCAACAGCGCACTGGCCGCTTCCTCAGTGTCTGAATCCGCATGATCGGTCCGCGCGAGTGTCCATGTGAGACCATCAGCACCGATCGCACCTTCCAGCTGGCCGCGAACCAGCGAAGCCTTGGCATCGACATCCAGTCCACACAGGACAAAAGTCGCGCTGTTCCGGAAGCCATCCAGGGTGTTCACACACACCTTGACTGTCTCCGGCGGCGGCCCACCAGTCACGCCGCTGATCCGCACCCGGTCGACACCGTCAGCCGCCAACTCGATCGAGTCGAACCGAGTGGTGACATCCGGCCCAAGATAGTCCGCGCCCTGGATCTCGTAGAGCAGTTGCGCCGTAACGGTTTCCACCGTCACCGAGCCACCAGTCCCGGCATGCTTGGTGATCACCGACGACCCGTCTGCCGAGATCTCCGCGATCGGAAAACCCGCGTGCCCCAGATCGGCGATCTCCGTGAAGTACGCGAAGTTCCCGCCGGTCGCCTGGGTGCCGCACTCGATGACATGCCCGGCCACTGTCGCCCCAGCGAGCGCGTCGAAGTCGTCACGCGCCCAGCCGAAATGCGCGGCGGCGGGCCCGACAACCAGCGAAGCGTCTGTGACCCGGCCGGTGACCACGATGTCGGCCCCCGCTGTCAAACACTCCGCAATGCCCCATGCGCCCAGGTAAGCGTTGGCGGTCAGCGCGCCCTCGCGCGGCAACAGGTCGTCGCCCTCGACGTGCGCGACGGAGACGTCCACGCCGAGCCGGTCGGCCAGCACGCGGATCGCGTCGGCGAGACCGGCCGGATTCAGCCCACCCGCGTTGCTGACGATCTTGACGCCGCCGTCCTTGGCCAAGCCGAGGCAGTCCTCAAGCTGGCGCAGGAACGTCTTGGCGTAGCCGCCCGCAGGGTCCTTCATCCGCTGGCGGCCGAGGATGAGCATGGTCAGTTCGGCGAGGTAGTCGCCGGTCAGCACGTCGATGTCGCCGCCGGTCAGCTGCTCGCGCATCGCCGAGAGGCGGTCGCCGTAGAAGCCGGAGGCGTTGGCGATGCGGATCACGACTTCTCCCGTCCGGCCCCCGGCGGGCCCGCGAAGGCCTGCGCGATGTCGAGCCACTCGTCGGCGTCGGTGCCGTAGGCCACCAGACTGGTGTCATCGCGGTGCGCGCGCTGGGTGACGAGCAGGCAGAAGTCGACGGCGAGCCCGGTGACCCGCTGCGCGGCGTCCTCCGGTCCCCAGGTCCACAGCGTGCCGTCGGGGGCGATCAGCTCGATCCGGAACGGCGCGGCGGGCGCGGGACGGCCGTTGACGAGGTACGCGAAGTCCCTGGTCCGCACGCCGATGTGCGCGACGTGCTTGATCCGCTCGGTCGGGACACGCTTGACGCCGAGTGCGTCGGCGATGTCGTTGCCGTGCGCCCAGGTCTCCATCATCCGCGCGGTCGCCATCGACGCGGCGCCCATCGGCGGGCCGTACCAGGGCAGCTTGGCCCCCGGCGGCACCGCGGCGAGCGCGCCCTGGAGGGCTTCGCGCAGTTCACGCCACCTGGCCAGCAGCTCAGCAGGCTCCTCGCCCGCGCCCGCTTCGGCTCCGTCGTCGACGAGCCGCTGCGGGTTGCCCGCCGCGAGCGCCGCGGCGAGTTCGGCCTGGAACTCCTCGGGATCGGTGGCGGCGATCAGCGACCGTTCGTCGGTCCACGCCAGGTGCGCGATCTGGTGCGCGACGGTCCAGCCCTCGGCGGGCGTCGGCGTCGCCCACTGGTCGGCGGGAAGGTCGGCGACCCAGGAGTCGATCTCGTCGCTCTCGGCGCGCAGGTCGGCCAGCAGTGCGGTCAGGTCCACGCACCCACCGTGTCACGACGGGTGCGTGGAATCAAGCATTCATGCTTGTTTTTTTAGCCAACCGCTCAACCAGGTCGGAAACTCGCCCAGGTCAGCGAGCACTTCCACCGCTCCGGCCGCCCGGAGTTCAGCCGCCGAACAGGGCCCAGTCGTCACGCCGACCGGCACCGCGCCCGCCGCGAGACCGCCCACCATGTCCCCCGTGTGATCGCCGACGAACACCTGCGCGCCCCGCCGTGCCAGCTCAGGCGCCTTCGCCTCGGCCCAGAGCCCGCCGACAACCGCGTCGATCGTCCAGCCGAGCGCCTTGACGTGCAGTTCCGCGTTGGGCGTGTGCTTGGCCGTGACCACCACGACCTGCCCGCCCGCCGCGTGGACGGCCTTGATCGCCTCGCCCGCACCCGGCATCGCGACCGTCCCGGGGATCACGACCTCGGGATAGTCGGCCCGGAACAGGTCGATACACTCGGCGATCCGGTCTTCGGGCACGCCCTGCTCGCGGAACTTCTGACTCAGCGGCGGCCCCAGCTCGGCGATGAACTCGACACCGTCGAGCGGGATACCGGTCTTGCGCCCGATGGCGTGGATCTGGTCGACCATGCCCGCCCGCGCGTCGATCAGCGTCATGTCCAGGTCGAATCCGACGACGAGCCCACTCACGACCGCATGTCCCCTCTCGTGCGCTGCCAGTCGGAGACGGAGTCCATCCCGGTGGTCAGCTCCTCCCCCAGCATGGCCACTCGGTGGTCGACCACCGCGTCGCCCAGCAGCGCGCGGGCGAGCTTCGAGTCGTTGAGCTTGGCCTGCGCCTCCCATGGCGTGCGGGCGAGGTCACCGACGACCCTGCCCTCTGCGGGAACATCCAGCCGTTCGTCCACTCCGGACAGACCGGCCGCGATGAGCGCGGCCACGACCAGGTGCGGCTGCGCGTCGGCCCCGGCGAACCGGGCTTCCATGCGCAGCGACGGCCCGTGGCCGACGAGCCGAACCGCCGCGGTCCGGTCGTCGGTCCCCCACCGAATCGTGCGCGGGGAGAACGGTGCCGTGCGCAGGCGGACGTAGGAGTTCCAGGTCGGCGCCCAGAACGCGGTGAGGTCAGGCGCCGCCCTCAGGACGCCCGCCAGGAAGTGTTTGAACAGGGTGGACGGCTCGGACGGCCGGGCGCCCGCAACCAGTGGGGCGCCCGCCGGGTCTGTGAGGGAGAAGTGGACATGGCAGGAACCGCCCTGTCCAGTGGCCTCCGCCGCCAGATAGCCCGCGCGGACGCCGTGCGCGGCGGCGGCCCGGCGGATGACGAGCTGCTGGAGCATCGCGTCGTCGCAGGCGGCGAGCGCGTCACGGTGGCGCAGGACGATCTCGTACTGGCCAGGATGACACTCTCCACGCGCGGACTCGGTACCCAGCGCCAGCTCGTCGAGCGCGGTGTTGACCTTGCCAAGCAGGTCGGTCAGTGGCTCGGTGCCGCCGACGGCGTAGTCGAGGCCGCCGCTGGTCAGTGGGCGTCCGGCCGGGTCGGTGAAGGTGACCTCGTGCTCGATGCCGACCGACGGCACCAGCCCGGCCTTCTCGGCGGCGGCCAACTGCTCCCGGAGAACCGTCCGCGGCGCCTCGGCGACCGAACGGCCGTCGGGCCACTCGACGTCGCACACCACGAACCAGGTTCCCGGACCAGCCGGGGCGAGGGTGGCCAGGTCAGGCCGCATCCGCAGGTCGCCGTAGCCGCCGAGGAACTGGTCGACGGCCGACGCGTTGACCGGCTGCCGCTCAGGGTTCCAGCCGAAGACATAGGCGCACAGGCCGTAGCCCGACGCGAGGACGGTGTCGACGAAGAACTCGGCGCCGACCTCGACCGACGCGAACCGGGTGTGCGGGTCGGGCACCAGGCAGACGACCCGCCGCACCGATCCCGACGCCACCGCCGCGCGGAGCGCCCCGGACAGCGCCGAGGCCGCCAGCGCGCGGTCGGCCAGCGTGCGGGCGCCCACGGGTCTGCCGTGCTTGATCACCAGGCACCTCCGGCGTCCGGGCCCGCCAGCGGGTTGACCGCGCGGCCGAAGCGGACGTCGAACTCGTCGTCGCGCTCGATCTTGTCGAATCCCTGCCCGGCGAGGTGCTCCCGGTTGAGGCACACCCGCTCCACATCCGGCGCGAACAGCCCGCACGCGTCGAACCGGGTCGCCGTCTCCGGGTGCGCGTCGCGGTAGGCGCCGACGATCTCCCGGACCAGCGCCCACAGCTGAGGCCGCCCGAAGTCCAGTTCCTCATCGAGGACCTCGGCCCAGAACCGCAGCTGACCTGCGAAAACGGAGCTGAACAGGGACTGCGCCAGCAGGTGGGCGGGCCAGCGCAGCATGTCCGCGCGGGCGGCCGGGCCGAGCAGGTCGTAGGTCGGCAGGTCCTCGTCGAGCAGGTCCACGCCCTGCGCGAAGTCCTTGATCGCGACCCGCAGCGGCGTGCCGTGCGCGTCGGTGATCAGGATCAGGTTCTGGCCGTGCGGACAGAAGCCGACGCCGTGGGCGAGCAGCCAATGCAGCAGCGGCGTGAGCGTCATGTCGAGGACCGCCCGCAGCCAGACCTGAGTGTCCATACCGGACTCACGGATCTGCCGCACCACGACCGACTCTCCGTCGGGACCCCGGTAAGGCAGTGCGGCGAACGAAAGCGCCCGCTCCCCCGGTTCGAGCCGCGCGCGGACGGGCTCTCGCCACAACGCGCCCAGGGTCTCGTGGAAGCGGTACGGAAGTTCCCCGATGGCGCCGAACAGCGGGTGTTTGACGGACACACTCGCGACCTCACCGAGCAGGTCGAACCCGTAGTCCCGCAACAGCTCATCGCCCGCGTGGACCTCGCGGAGCCAGGTGGTGACCTCCGGCGCGGCGAGCGTCGCGGCCGAGTTCAGTCCTCTGTAGACGAGTGTGTTGCGCACCGACACCGCGGTCTTGACGTCGCGCCGGGTCGGGTGGCTGGCGTTGGCCAGCGTGCGGATCGTCTGGTGCGGCCGGTAGCGGTCGCGGCCCTCGCCGAGCTGGACGATCACGCCGGTGGCCAGCTCGGCGGCGTAGTAGGTGCCGACGATCTCGTCGAGCTGCCACGGGTGGACGGGCACCAGCACATAGTTCTGCGGGTCGGGTAAGGCGGCGCGGAACACCGCGAGCTGGTCCGGCCCCAGTTCCTCGGTGAGCAGGTCCTCCTCGGCCAGCCCGGCCACGCTCCGGAAAGACGCGTGGTCGCGGTGCACAGCCAGCCACGGCAGGCCGAACCCGGCCCCGGCCTCGGGGGCGAACCGGGCGCGGTCGGCGGCGGAGAAGCCGACCCGGCCCTTGTTCATCACCAGCCGCGGATGGCCGGTCAGGTGCCCGTCGGCGGTGTCGTAGTCCATCGCGACGAGCTGCGCCGCGGTCGGCGCGTGCTCGACGCGGGTCGCCTCATTGGTGACCGTCGCGGTCAGTTCGGCCAGCACCTCGGCCAGCCGCAGCCCGGTCAGGCCGAGTTCGGCGCGCGCGTCGACCACCAGCGTCCGCGGGTCGTCGGCGGGCACGCCGTCGCGGGTAGCCGAGCCGGGCCGCACCGCCCACGACTCGAACGCACCGGTCCGCGCCACGAAGGCGTAGGTGGTCTCGGGCAGCGTGATCGTCCACGCCCGGAAGCCACCGCCGTCAGGGGGCGAGGCCGGTTCCGGCCGCAGCATCCCCTCGTAGCTCAGCTCACCGAGCATCTTGTGGACCACCAACGCCCCGGCCTCACGCCAGGCTTGCGCACCGCGCGTCACAACGCTCCCTCCGACAACCCGAACGTGGTGAACGCCGTGCGCTCGGGCAGCCGGTAGACGACCCGGCCGCACACGGCGTTGACGATGGTGGCCGACCGCCAGGCGGCGAGGCCGAGATCGGGCGCGCCGACGCCGTGGGTGTGGCGTTCGGCGTTCTGCACATAGACGGCCCCGGTGATGTCCGGGCGCAGTCGGAGTCGGTAGTCGGCGTCGACCTGGAGTCTGCCCGCGTCGTCGCGGACAGCCGCGTCGGCGAGCAGGGGGCCGAGGTCGCGTTCGGCGTAGCCGGTGGCGCAGACGACGGCGTCGGTGCGCAGGTCGGTGGTGGTCGCTTGCTCGCCGTGTCGCACGGTCAGTTCCAGACCGGGGCGGGCGGCGACGACCTCGGTGCCGGGCGCGAGGGTCACATCGGGCCAGCCGCCGCCGACTGTGCGCTGGTAGAGCTCGTCGTGGATGGCGTCAATGGTGTCGGCGCTGATCGCCTTGTATAGCTGCCATTGAGCGGGCACGAGCCGGTCGCGGGTGCGCTCGTCCAGGCCGCGGAAATAGCGGACGTAGTCGGGGGTGAACTGCTCCAGGCCGAGCTTCGAGTACTCCATCGGCGCGAACGCGGACGTGCGGGTGAGCCAGCGCAGCCTGCCCGCTTTGCGGTGGCGCAGCAGGTCGAGGAACACCTCGGCGCCGGACTGCCCCGAGCCGACGACCGTCACGTCACCCGCGTCGACCAGCTTGTCGCGGTTGGCGAGGTAGTCGGCCGAGTGCACGACATTGTCCAGTCCCCGCAACGGTTCCGGCACGACGGGTGCGGTCCCGACACCCAGCACCACGGACCTGCTCAGCACAGTCCCGTTCGAGGTCGCGACTTCGAACGCTTTGTCCTTTGAGGACCACTCGATGCGGTCGACGTCGGCACCGAACTCGCAGGAGTCGAGGTGTTCGCTGGCCCAGCGGCAATAGTCGTCGTACTCGGCGCGCGGGATGTGGAAGCGCTCCGCGAAGTAGAACGGGTAGAGACGGTCCCGGTCGCGCAGGTAGTTGAGGAACGAGAACGGGCTCGTCGGATCGACCAGGGAGACGAGATCGGCGAGGAAGGGGACCTGGATGGTGGTGCCGTCGATCATGAGGCCGGGGTGCCAGCGGAACTCGGGTCGGCGTTCGAAGAACCGCGCACGCAGGTCTGTCGCCGACGCGAGCGCGGCTAAGGAGAGGTTGAACGGGCCGATGCCGACGCCCACGAGGTCCAGCATCAGCACCTGCCCGCGATCAGGTCGAGAACAGGTGCGTAGTCGGCAACCGTGACGTGTGGGTGCAGCAGGGTCAGCTTGAGCCACAGGCGATCCCTGCCGTCCCATCCGTCCGAAGTGGAGGGAGCAAGCGTGGCGCGGCCGAGCACGGCGGTGCCGTCCTCAAGGAGGTCCCGGCGCACGGCGGCGACGACGTCGTTGCCCGCGTCGAGCCCGAGTTCGGTCTCCACCTGGTCGGCGACCAAGGGGCGCAACAGGATCGTGGAGAGGGTCGGTTCGCACCAGAGTCGGAGTCGCGGGTGCGCGCGGACGGCGACGGCGACGGCGGTCGCGGTGTCACAGCAGTGGTCGACCAGAGCGCCGATGCCGTCGCGACCGAGTGCGCGTAGCGTGACGGCGATCTTGAACGCGTCTGGCCTGCGCGAGGTACGCAGGGACCGGCTGAGCAGGTCGGGCAGTCCGGCTTCGGCGTCGTCGGCGGCGTTGAGGTAGTCGGCGCGGACGTCGAGCGCGTGCAGGGTGCGGGCCGACTTGGCGGCGAACACACCGGCCGCGATCGGCTGCCAGCCGAATTTGTGCAGGTCAAGGCCGATGGAGTCGGCTTGGTCCATGCCTGCCAGCAGCGTCTGTCTCCGGCTGAACAACAGCCCGCCACCGTAGGCGGCGTCGACGTGCAGCCATGCGGGACGCAGCGCGGCGATCTCGGGCAGCGGGTCGATAGCGCCGGTGTTGGTCGTCCCCGCGGTCGCGACGACCGCGGCAGGCCCCTCGATCGCGGCGAGGGTCTCGGCCAACGCCGCCGGACTCATCCGGTCGGCGTCACAGTCGACCGGGATCGGTTGCGGCAGACCAAGAACCCACGCGGCGCGGGCGACGCTATGGTGGGCGTTGCGGCCACAGACCGGCTGCACCCGGCCGACGTTCTCCCGCGCAAGCAGCAGACCGTACAAAGTGGACTCAGTGCCACCGGTCGTGATGACGGCGTCAGGACTCTCGGCGGTCGGGTAGCAGAGTCGTGCCAGGTCATGGCAGAGCTGTTCCTCGATGGCACTAGCGGCGGGTGCCTGGTCCCAGGAGTCCATCGACGGGTTGAGCGCGCTCGCCACCAGGTCGGCCACGGCCGCCACCGCCAGCGGCGGGCAGTGCAGATGGGCGGTGCACGCCGGGTGGGCCGGGTCAGCCGAGCCGTGCGCGAGGAACCGGGTCAACTCGACCAGCGCGTCGACCGGCCCAACCCCCTCTTTGGCCAGGGGCGGGCGGACCGCCGTCGGCCCGCCCGCGGGCAGCGGCCCGCCACGTTTGAGCACCCCTTCGGCGAGCGCGTCGAGCGCGACCCCGACAAGGTCACGCAGCGCTTGGTCTCCCGCGAGTTCCGTGCCGGTCGGCCCGGTCACCGGGGGGCCAGTGCCCGCACGGTCTCCGCCGGGTCGGCCCCGGTCGGCAGCACGGCGATCACGGGCGTGGTCAGCCCGGCGTCGACATACTCGGCGACGCGGTCGCGACACTGTTCGGGGCTGCCGTGCACGATGAGGTCGTCGACCACGGAGTCCGGGATGGCGGCGTTGGCCCCCGCCCGGTCCCCGGCCTGCCACGCGTCGTGCATGGGCTTGAGGATCTCACCCCGCCCAAGCCAGTCGTGGAACGCGGCATAAGCCGGGACGGTCAGATAGCTGCTGATCAGAAGCCTGCCGAGCCCTCGGGCGGCGGCTTTGTCCTCCGTCGGGCAGACGAAGATCCGGGCGACCAGGTCCAGGTCCGGCCCCACCTCGGCCCGGACCGTCGGCACGTCACCGGGCGCGAGCCAGTTGGTGATCGCCCCGTCGGCTTCCCGCTTGGCCAGCCGCAGCATCCCAGGCCGAAGCGCCGCCAACATGATCTCCGGCGCGGGTGTCGGGGTCCGCTCCAGCCGGAACTTCTGAATGGAGAACGTGTCGTACTGCTCGCTGACCTTGTCCCCAGCGAAGGCCGCGCGAAGGAACCGCAGCGTGTCCTTGGTCCGCTGGAAGGGTGCGGCGAACTCGACCCCGTTCCACCCCTCGACGATCGTCGGGGACGACGTGCCGATACCGAGGACAAAGCGTCCGGGCGCCAACTCGGCGATGGTCGCCGCGCTCATGGCGAGAAGCCCAGGCCCACGGGTGTAAATCGGGACGATGGCGGTACCGAGGCGGAGGGTCGGCGCCCACTCGGCGACCAGGGCCAGCGGGGTGAAGGCGTCGGTCCCGGCGGTCTCGGCCGTCCAGACGTCGGTGTAGCCGAGGTCAGGCAGTTCGCGGACCAGCTCCCGGTGCGCGGTCAACGGGACGCCGGTCAACGGCAGCGTGATGCCCCACCTCGACATATGGCCCTCCTGGTTCGCCTACCCGACAGCGTTTCACACCCGCGTACACCTAATCCATTGGTGTCGTTTGCGATCTGTACGACAACTGATCTCATGACCACATGAGCGACCGACTGCCCGCGCGCCTTCGTGCGCTAGCCACCGAGCTGACCACCTTCCGCGAACGCGCGGACCTGACCACCCGAACCGCCGCCCAACGCATCGGCACCTCGGTCACCACCCTCAACCGCACCGAGAACGCCAAGCGCGTCCCAACGGTCGCGGAGGTCGCGGGCCTACTCGCTATCTACGGCGTGGTGGGCCCGGAACAGAAGCGAATCCTGACCATGGTGGAGGAGGTCCACTCCCCTGGCTGGTTGGAACGTTCCCCCCGCCTCGATCCTGTGGTGAGAGCGCTTTGTGACTTCGAGTCGGAGGCCAGGTCGATAGTGAACTTCGCGCCGTCAGTGATACCCGGTCTCCTCCAGACCCGCGAGTACGCGCGAGCGATCATGGCCACGGGCTACCTCAATGAGGGCGAACAGGTCATGGCGGATGTGCGGATGCAGAGGCAAAAGGTGCTGTGCAAGCTGGCGGCTCCGCAGTACACGGCCATCCTCGATGAAGCAGCGGTCCGGCGCGCCTATGGTGGTTGTTTCGTCATGGCAGACCAACTCCGCTGGCTCATCGACCGGGCAAAATCGCCAAACATCTCCATCCGGATCATCCCATTCCGGCACGGCGGTTACCACAATCCCGGCTACTACATGCTGCTCGGCTTCGCCCAGGCTCCGCCTGTCGTCTACGTGGAGCCGCACGAGATGTCGGGATTCCTCGACCATCCAGATGACGTGAAGCTGTTCCGAGACAACGCCGAGCACTTGTTGAAGGTGTCCTTGGGTTCCACCGATTCAGTGAATCTTCTGACCAGGTTGGCGACCGACTTCGATCGGAGCTGAAACACCATGTACGGAGAGTGGCGAAAGTCCAGCTTCAGCAGCGGTACCAAAGCGGACTGTGTCGAGGTCGCCTACCGGACCACTGTCCGCCTCCGCGACTCCAAGAGTCCCGACGCGGGCACCCTCACCATCCCGGCGTCGACATGGTCTCCGGATCGCATGGTCGTCGCATGCCCACAACCCCAGGCGAGGTAGCCGCAGCCCTGGAACAGGGCAGCGGCCACCTGCCGTCTGTCCACGTGTCTGCCGCTCACTCGGCCATCGAAGACGCCCGCGCCGCCCTCGCCCCTATCGCAGCCGAAAGTGGACAGAAGGATCTTCACCAGGCCGTGGAGCACCTGGCCACGGCAATCGCCAAGCTCGAACAGGTCCAAAGCGCCTTCACCTTCGTCCGGGAGGTCGTCGCGGCGCTGATCCAGCGGTTGGTAGGCCCGGTCGCGTCGCCACCCAGATCCCCCACCACGGCAGGCCGAACAGGCGCCCTCTTCACCAAGCTCCCTGTGCGCAACGCGACCAATCGCAAGACCACTGGATACTGGATCGACCAGACCGGCAAGGAGCACGGCCCGCTGGTCAGCGGCAACGACGACTACGCCGTCGCGGCGGCCGACCTGCTCCGTGAACTCGGGATCAGCCCACCGCGGGGCTATCTCGCGACCGCCGATCACGTCGAGACGAAGCTGGCCGCCCACATCCGCGGCACCGGCCACCGACACATCACCCTGGTGATCAACAACGTCCCCTGCCGCACCGGACCATTCGCCTGCGATCGGCTTCTGCCGCTCCTTCTCGCCCCTGGTCAGGCTGTTACGGTCTACTGGCCGGGCGGTGTCAAGACGTTCGTCGGAAGGGCCAAGCAACAGTGACTTTCGTCCTCGAAGCCGTGTACCGCAACGACAAACCCCCGGCGATGCTGAAGACCGCCGAAGACATCGCGGCCTTCGTCGCCGAGTTGCTGAAGTCCGACTGGGAGCACACCGCCGCAGCGGTCTATGCCCGTGACGAGGCCGCTGACCCCGACGCGTTCCCCGACCATGAACTTCTCGTCGGTGTCGAGCCCACCCGGGCGGCACTTCGATACACCGGTGACGGCACCTGGTACAGCCACGGCGACCACGTCAATCCGAACGGCGTCGAATTCGCCTACTTCGGCACCGGTCATGACTTTCCCGCCGACTCCGAGGTGCCACTCAGCTTGGTCCGTCAAGCCATGGCGGAACTACTCGCAGGCGGCGGGAAACGCCCCACCTGTGTCACTTGGCAAGAGTGAGCGACACTCAGCCCTGAGCGGCGACGACGTTGACCATCCAGGTGACGCCGAACTTGTCGGTCACCATGCCGAACTCGTCGCCCCACATCTGCTTTTCCATGGGGACCGACACCGTGCCACCCTCGGCGAGCTTCGTGAAGTAGCCCTTCAGCGGCTCCGCCTCGTCGCCGCTGAGGCTGCACGAGATGTTGCTGCCCGCGCTGTGGGCGGCTCCGGGCGGGTTGTCGGCGCCCATGATCGTGTAGCCCGCGTCGGTCTTGAGGCTGCCGTGCATGATGTTGTCGGCGCCGTCGCCGCTCGGGTCCCCGTACTCGCCATAGGTGTTGACGTCGAGCGTGCCGCCGAAGACCTCCTTGTAGAACTCCAGGGCCTGCCGGGCGTCGCCGTTGAAGCTGATGTACGGGTTTAGCAGGGAAGCCATCGGATTCTCCCTTGGTTTTAGGCCTGTCCGCGGGAAAGCCTAAGCCTGATCACGCCACTCGGCAGGGGCGGCGGACGGCCGCCCCTGCCGACGGATCAAACGCCCAAAGCGGACTTCAGCCAGCGGACCTGCATCAGCATGAAGTTCTCCGCCACGTCGTCCTCCTGCGGCGTCATGTGTGTGACGCCAGGGAGCGGCAGCAGCGTGTGCGGCCTGCCCGCCGCGACCAGTGCGCTCGACAGGCGGATCGAGTGGGCGACCACGACGTTGTCGTCCGCGAGCCCGTGGATGATCAGCAGCGGCCGGTCCAGCTTGGGCGCGTCGTCGATCAGGGAGTTGCGGTTGTAGACCTCGGGCCGCTCGTCCGGGTGACCGAGGTATCGCTCCGTGTAGTGAGTGTCGTACAGCCGCCAGTCCGTCACCGGGGCGCCCGCGATGGCCGCGTGGAACACCTCCGGGGCGCGCAGGACGGCCAGCGCCGACAGGTAGCCGCCGTAGGACCAGCCGCGGATGGCGACCTTGGTCAAGTCCAGGTCGGGGTTCGTGGCGGCCACGGCGTGCAGCGCGTCGATCTGGTCGGTGAGGGTCACCTCCGCCGGGTCGAACGCGATCTCCCGCTCCCACACCGGACCCCGGCCCGGCGTGCCCCGGCCGTCGGCGACGATGACGGCGAAACCCTGGTCCGCCAACCATTGCGGGACCAGGTAGGCGTTGCGAGTGGACAGCACACGCTGGGCGTGGGGGCCGCCGTAGGGGTCCATCAGGACCGGCAGCTTGGTACCCGCGACATGCCCGGTCGGGTAGAGAACCGCGACGCGCAGGCGGCGCTCCCCCACCTCCGTCAGCGTCACATTCGGGGTGAGCGGCGGGTTCGCGGTCAGGCTCTCGATCTCGCCGACCGCGGCGCCGTCGCGAAGGACGGTGACGCGGGGGCCGGACCAGTCCAGCGACCACGACGTCAGGATCGTCACGTCGCCGCCGCGCGCCGCGGAGTGCACGCCATCCACAATGGACACCTGAACGGGACCGGAGCGGTAGACGTGGACCTGCGTCGGGTCGTCGGCCGACGCGGTGAACAGGATGTCGTCGGCGACGTCGAGGACCGAGCGGACCTGCAGGTCGCCCGAGACCATCTCGTCGCCCACGAACAGGCGGTTGGCGCCGTCGTGGGCGGCCACCCGGACGAGGGAACCGTCGTTCGTCCAGGCGGGGACGCCCTGGACGATCTCGACCCAGGTGTCGTCGGTGTCGGTGTGCACGACCTCGGTCGCGCCAGTGTCCGGATCGACAGTGCGGATCTCGACCGTCTTCTGGTCGCGCGACTGCACCGCGATCAGCGGCAGGCCGTTCGACGACCAGTGCGCCGTCACCAGGTACTCCAGCGCGCCGTCCCAGTCGACGTCGACCTTCGAGCCGTCCAGGCCGATCACCGCGAGACTGACCTTGACGTTGGGCGTCCCGGCCGCCGGGTACGACACCACGGCGGGCTCGGCACCGGGGTTGGCCGGGTCGGCGATGTACCAGCGCTGGACGTCGCGCTTGTCGGTGAACGCGACGAGCAGGCGGGTCCCGTCCGGCGACCACCAGTAGCCGCGCGACCGGCTCATCTCCTCGGCCGCGACGAACTCGGCCAGCCCGCACGCCCGCCCCTCGCCCTCGGGTGTGGCCAGCGCGCGGTCGTCAGCGCCGTCGACACTGACGACTCGCAGTTCGTCGTTGGCCACGTACGCCACGTGGGTGCCCGCCGGGTTCGGCCGCGGGTCGATGATCGGGGTCGCCGTCGTCAGCTCGCGGGCCTGCTCGGTGCGCGCGTCGGCGACGAACAGCCGCCCGGACAGCGCGAACGCCACCACTTCGGCGCGCGCGTCGGCCGCGCAGCCGATCACTCCCGCGCCCTGCTCACGGCTACGCTCGCGGCGGGCACGCTCCTCGGCGGACAGTTCCTCGGAACCGCCGAGCAGGGTGGCCGGGTCGCCGAGCCGGGTCTCGGCGCCGGTGGTCAGGTCCCGCTTCCAGAGGATGTGGGTGCGGTCCTCGCTGCCCGCGGAGCGCAGAAACAGCGCGTGCCCGCCATCGGGGGCGACGCGGAACTCGCGGGGGGAACCGAGGGTGAAGCGCTGGGTACGCGCCTGCAGGCGGAGAAAGGTCGTCTCACTGGTCACGATGACAACTTATCCGGGATCCGGGCGGCCGACGGGAACCCCCAGTTCCCGCCGACCACCCGGCACGTACCATACGGTACGGCACGGTTCGAGTGAATGAGCGGGAGACATGGCGAGCAAGAAGGACTGGCTGGACCACGGACTCGACGTCCTGGCGGCCGAGGGCGCGCAGGCGCTGACGATTGAACGGCTGTCGACCCGGCTGGGTGTGACCAAAGGGTCCTTCTATCACCACTTCGCCGGGATGAGCGGCTATCAAGAGGCGCTGCTCGAACGGTTCCGCCAGGACAACACCGGCCACCACATCGCCACGGCCGAGGCCGAGGCCGAGACCGGAACCCCCGCGCAGACGCTGGACCGGCTCCTCGGGTCGGTCCTGGCGGGCAGCCGCTTCAGCCTGGAGACCGCCGTCCGCTCGTGGGCTCAGCGCGAACCCCAGGTCGCCGCTGTTCTGCAAGAGGTCGACAAGACCAGGATGGGCTACCTGGAATCCGTGTGCCTGCGCGCGGGCCGCGACGCTACCGAAGCGAAGCACCTCAGCCAACTGCTGTACGTGATGATCGTCGGCGCCGCACAGGTTCTGCCGCCACTGTCCGAGAAGGACGTGGAGGCGATCTACCGACTAGTCCTCGACCGCGTCTGACACAGCGGCGGCGAAGGCCCGCAGGCCAAGCATCCAGCCGTTGTCCGAGCTGACCGACGCCAGGATGTCCTCACCGGAATCGCCATGCCGCTCCAGCGCGCGGTGTTCCAGTTCGACCCGCGTCGTCGCGCCGTCGGGGATGAAACGGACCTCGATCTCGCTTGACCGCGCGGGGGCGGGGTCGTAGTTCCAGTCGCCCTGCAGGTGCCAGGCCAGCACGAACCGGTCGTGTGGGTCGTATGCGAGCACCCGTCCCCAGTCGCACTCGACACCATCCTGACCGCGCTCGAACCAGCGGCCACCCGCGTGCGGCTCGATGACGATCTCAGCGAAGTCGGCGTCGCCGATGTGGTGGTCGACAGGCCACCAGGTGCCCATCTTGGTCGCGAACACCGTGAACGCCCGCTCCTGCGAAGCGCGGACAGTGATCGTCTTCAGCACACTCAGACCGGTTCCCCGCGTCACGATTCCTCCTCGACCGCCTCGGCGAACGCCGCCAGCGCCTTGTCCCACAACTGATCGAGATACCCGCGCAGCGCGGCGACCCCGGCCGGGTTCACCTGGTAGCGCCTGCGGGTGCCTTCCGCCCGGTCGACCACGAGGCCCGCGTCCTTGAGCACTTTGAGGTGCTGGGACACGGCGGGCCTACTCACCGGCAGCTCGGCCGCGAGTTCGCCGACCGCACGGGGCCGGTCGACCAGCAGCTCGAACACCGCCCGACGGGTCGGGTCGGTGAGCGCCGCGAACGCGGATTGGTAAGTCACCACGAACGGTAAGTTACGCCTTACGGTTTGGTCGGTCAATGGTTTCTTGGGCAATCCGTGGCGAGCACACAGGTTTCTCTCACCTGGCGGGCGCAAGTTGGACCCATGACACAGGACCCGCACGGCGCGCCGCAGCCGAACCAGCCCGATTCCACCCCCGGCCTGCCCGCCGACGCGGGCCACGAGCACCCGGAGGCGATGGCGCACGGCCAGGCTGACCCGGCGCGCCTTTGGACCGACCTCAATGGACCTGCCGGTTCGGACCAGGCTCCGCGGTTCGATCAGCTGATCCAGCCAGGCAATCCCACTCAGCCGGGATTGTCGGGGCAGCCGATGCAGCCCGGCAGCCCTGTCCAGCTCGGCGGGCAGAGCCAGCCGGCTCAACCGGGCAGGCCCGACCAGCCGAGGCAACTCGGACCCAACCAGAACGCCCAGCCGGGACAACCCACCCAGTTCGGGCTGCCGAACCCGCCGCACCAATACAGCCCAGCGGGCACTCCAGGCCAGCCGAACGGGCCCCAGCCGAACCCGACGACGCAGCCGGGCCAGCCCACCCAATCCGGACTGCCGAACCCACCGCACCAACACGGCCAAGCGGGCACACCCGGCCAGCCAAACCCGGCAGCCCAGCCGGGCGGCGGGCGGAGCAATCCAGCTCAATCCGGCCAGCCTGGCTGGCCCGGCATGCCCATCCAGTCCAGCCACCCCGGCCACACCGGCCACCCCGGCATGCCCACCCAATCCGGCCTGCCTGTCGGACATGGCCAGCCGGGCCTGCCGAGCGGGCATGGTCAAGCGCGCGGGCCAGCTCAGCCAGGGCAAGCCTTCTGGCAGCCCATCCCACCGACCCCACCAGCGAAACGCTTCAGGCGTGGGGCTGTCGCACTCGTCGCGGCCTCCGTCCTCGGCGCGGGTGTGCTCGGCGGAGTCGCGGGCGCGTTCATCGGCTCCGACACCGGGTCCGTCCTCAACACGCCGACCACCGCCCAAACCGTGAGCGCCACCGTCCCGACCGACCTGTCCGCCACCATCGCCAAGGTAATGCCGAGCGTCGTGCAGGTCGGGGTGCGGACCGCCAACGCCGAGGGGCTCGGCTCGGGGGTCATCCTCAGCGCCGACGGCCGCATTCTCACCAACAACCACGTCGTCGCGGGTGCCCGGGAAATCCAGATCACCTTCGCCAACGGGAAGACCGCGACCGCCGAGGTGCTGGGCACCGACGCGGGCGCAGACCTGGCACTCCTGCAGGCCAAGGGCGTCAGCGGACTCACCCCCGCCGTGCTCGGTGACTCGTCCGATCTCCAGGTCGGCGACACCGTCATCGCGATCGGCTCACCGGCGGGACTCCAGGGCACCGTCACCACCGGCATCGTCAGCGCCCTCGACCGGGATGTCAGCATCCCCGACCGCGGCAGCCGCGGCGTGTCCTACAAGGCGATCCAGACCGACGCGTCGATCAACCAGGGCAACTCGGGTGGGCCGCTGTTCGACACCGCGGGCCGGGTGATCGGGATCAACTCCGCCATCTACTCGCCGGTGACCGGGCAGGACGGGTCCGCTGGCAGTGTCGGGATCGGCTTCAGCATCCCGATCGACACCGCGAAGTCCGTGATGGAGCGGATCGGGTGACGCACCGTGCGGGCCACGTGGGCCATGGCCCGCACGGTGTGTTCCTCTATACGTTGCGGGGGAATCCGAGGTTCACCCCGCCGTGGGACGGGTCGAGCCAACGACTGGTGACGACCTTCGTGCGGGTGAAGAAGTGGATCCCGTCCGGCCCGTACGCGTGCGTGTCACCGAACAGGGAGTCCTTCCAGCCGCCGAAGGAGTAGTAGCCGACGGGGACCGGGATGGGCACGTTGACACCGACCATGCCGACCTCGACCTCGTGCTGGAACCGCCGCGCGGCGCCGCCGTCATTGGTGAAGATGGCGGTGCCGTTGCCGTAGCGGTTGGCGTTGACCAGCGCGACGGCCTCGTCGTAGGACGACACCCGCACGACCGACAGCACTGGGCCGAAGATCTCGTCCCGGTAGACCGAGTGTTCCGGCTTCGCGTGGTCGAACAGCGACGGCCCGAGCCAGAAGCCCTCAGCATCACCGTCGATCGCGTGGGCACGGCCGTCGACGGCGAGAACCGCTTCCCCTGAGTCCAAATAGGACGCGACTTTGTCCCTGTGCGCCTTGGTGACCAGCGGACCCATCTCGCTGTCCGGCCGCCTGCCGTCGCCGACCTTCAGTTTCGCCATGCGGTCGCGGATCCGGCTGACCAGCTCGTCCCCGACCGGATCGACGGCGACGACGACCGACACGGCCATGCACCGCTCCCCCGCCGACCCGAAGCCCGCCGAGACGGCCGCGTCGGCGGCCAGATCGAGGTCGGAGTCCGGGAGGACGACCATGTGGTTCTTGGCCCCGCCCAACGCCTGCACGCGCTTGCCGTGCCGGGTGCCGGTCTCGTAGACATACCGCGCGATCGGGGTCGAACCGACGAACGAGATCGCGCGCACGTCCGGGTGCTCCAGCAACCCGTCGACGGCGACCTTGTCGCCGTGCAGCACGTTCAGCGCACCGTTGGGCAATCCGGCCTCGGCGAACAGCTCAGCGATGAAGTTCGCCGCGGACGGATCCTTCTCACTGGGCTTGAGCACCACAGTGTTCCCGCACGCCAACGCGTTCGGCACGAACCACAGCGGGACCATGGCCGGGAAGTTGAACGGCGAGATCACCCCGACCACGCCGACCGGCTGCCGCAGCGAGTAGACGTCGACCCGCGTCGACACGTTCTCGCTGTAGCCGCCCTTGAGCAGCGCGGGCACCCCGCAGGCGAACTCGACCGCCTCCATCGCGCGCTGCACTTCGCCCGCCGCGTCGTCGGTCACCTTGCCGTGTTCGGCGGTGACCAGGTCGACCAGCTCCCGCTTCCGGGCGTTGAGCAGTTCACGAAATCCGAAGAGGACGGACGACCGAGCCGCCAGCGAGGCGTCCCGCCACTCCACGGAGGCCGCGCGTGCCGCGTTGACGGCCGCCTCGATCTCCGTGGCCCCAGCGAAGTCGACGTGTGCGGCGACCTGTCCGGTCGCCGGGTCGAACACCTCACCGTGGCGGTCGGTGTCGCCCGACCACGGCTTGCCGTCGATCCAGTGGCTGATCCTGCGCATCAGCCCTCACCGCCTGCCGCGTCGGCCACCGCGATCGCCTCGGCCAGCACGTCGAGCGCTTCGTCGACTTCCTGTTCCGTCAACGTCATCGGCGGTGCGAGCCGGATGACGTTGTTGTGCAGACCGCCCTTGCCGACCAGCAGCCCACGCGCCTTTGTCTCCTCCAGCACCCGGACCGCGGCGAGCGGGTTCGGGTCCTTGCCACCGGGCTCGACCAGCTCGACGCCGATCATCAGCCCCTTGCCGCGCACGTCGCCGACGACCGGGTGCCGGTGCGCGATTGCGTGCAGCCCCTCGGACAGGCGGATCCCCTGCTTCTCGGCGTTGGCCTGCAAGTCGTTGTCCAGCAGGTAGTCGATCACCGCGTTGGCACCCGCCGTGGCGATCGGGTTGCCGCCGAACGTCGAGATCGAGTTCGCGGTCAGGCAGTCCATCACGTCGGGCCGAGCGACGAGCCCGCCGATCGCCAGGCCGTTGCCCAGCCCCTTGGCGAAGGTCATCATGTCCGGGGTGACGCCGTGGGCCTCGATACCCCAGAAGTGCTCGCCGGTGCGTCCCCACCCGGTCTGCACCTCGTCGGACACCAGCAGGATCCCGCTCTCGTCCAGGATCTCCTTGAACGCCTTGTAAAGCCCGTCCGGCGGGACACAGAACCCGCCGACCCCCTGGATCGGCTCGGCGATCATGCACGCGACGTCGCCGGACGTCGTGGTGTTGAGCACGTCGCGCAGGTCGTCGGCGCACGCCTGGATGTAGTCGGCGTCGCTGAGGTGGCCGAAGGGGCTGCGGTAGCGGTAGCCGCCGTGGACGTAGCTGACCTTGACCGGCGACAGGCTGCTGGCCGACCAGCCGCGGTTGCCGGTGATGCCGACCGTGGCGAACGCCCGGCCGTGATACGAGTTGCGGAGCGCGATGACCTGGTTGCTGCGGCGGAACTGGGTGGACAGCATCAGCGCGGTCTCGTTGGCCTCGGTGCCGGAGTTGGTGAAGAACACCTTCGCGTCCGGGATGCCCGACAGCTTCGCGATCTTCTCGGCCAGCTCCACCTGGCCGCGGATGAGGTAGAGCGTCGAGGTGTGCAGCACCCCGGAGTCAAGTTGGCGCCGGATCGCGTCACTGATCTCCGCGACGTCGTAGCCGATGGCGTTGGTGAGGATGCCCGCGAAGAAGTCGAGGTAGGTGTTGCCGTCGGCGTCGGTGACATGCCTGCCGGTGGCGGATACGGGCTCGATCGGGTTGGCGTAGTAGAGCGCCAACCATGACGGGAGGACGGCACGGTGACGGTCGATCAGCGGGGTCTGCTGGATGTCGGCCATGCCCGCGAGTGTGGTCGGTGAGCGGCCTCCACACCATGGTCAAGGTGTATCGGCGGGAGCGGATCGCCCTACAGAGTGACCACCCGGGTCAGGAACCTGCTCGCGGCTCGATCGCAGAGATCGCCACAAGAAACTCAGGCATCGTCGACGACGGGTTGTCGTTGGGGAACGCGGTTCCGTTGCGCTTGTGTCGAGCCGACAACGAAGACGCACGGCGCGAGGCGGACTCCCGCCGGTCGGCGTACTGGTCCGCGCTGATCCGCTTGCCGGTCCGACCGTCCAGTTTCCGGCTCCTGACTTCGGCCTGGTCGGTGTTCATGAACGCTGTCTGGTCTTCAAAGTGCAGGATCAGCCACAGCTCAAAGCAAGGATTCGAAACCGCGAGCCTGATGCCGTGCTCGTGTGCCAACTCGACAGCCTGCTTCAGATTCGGGTGATTCCGCGGCCACTCGACGTCGAACACGCACCAGCACTCATCGACCTCGACATCGCGCGCACGCTCGACCGCACGCTGCACCAGCGTCAGCGGAACGCCTCGGGCCGGGTCGATCTCAATGCGGATCGAGGTGTTCCCACGAACCGAAGGCAGACACTTCATCCCCTTGATGTAATCGGGCTCCGATGCTTCGCCTTCACAGAAAACCACGATGGTCTTCCGCTCCCGCCTGCTCTCCGTCTTCCGTTTGAGGCTTGCCGCCCGATCTCGCCTTGCCATCAGCCGATCAGCCCAATAGCGCGCAGGACGTCCGCCCTGTCCACTTCCGGCACTCCCCCGAACCTGCCATGCAGATACGCGCGTTCCAGGTTCTGCGACTTCCTGACCCGTTCCCCGGCGAACTCCGCCAACGCGCCAAGCCGAGTCGCACCATCGCGACCTTTCTCGGTAAGCCAGACCTCGTCCCGATTGAGGTGGTTGAGAAGGCTGGTGTCATGCGAGGTGAAAATCAGCTGAGCCCCGCGCGGGTTCGTTTCTGGATCATGGAACAGCCGAATCAGGTGCTCGGAGAGTGTTGGGTGCAAACTGGCGTCCAACTCGTCGAAGAGCAGCAATGAACCCGCCTCGAGCGCGGTAAGCACTGGGCCGATCAGCCGATACCAGGTACGGGTCCCCTCAGACTCGGCGGCAAAGTCAAGCGGCGCAAGCTCATCGCCAATTCTGTGCAGAAGACGCGTTCGACGTTGAACTCGGGCCGCTGCCGAGTCGGCCCCTCCACCTTCAATGACATTGTCGAATACGACGTCATCAATTCCAAGATCGGCCATCCGCAACAACGCGAGCGCCTTAGTCCGACCTCGGGGCTCTTCGGATTCGAACCGACTTTCGGTGGAGACATCGCGAATGAACGGGATGCCGCGCGAGGCCCGAAGACCGAGCACCTGGATCCGCAGGAGGCTGGAGACAAATTCCGATACGAGCGGCTCATCGAAGCGCCGGGCGATCGACAGGACCAATGCACGAGCCGTAAGCAACTCGCGCGTCCCGGACAGATTTCCCAGGCCTCGCTGAAGTTTCAGCTCGCCACCTTCACGCTCGAAGATCCGCCTCCGCTTCTTCTCCGGATAGTGGAACAGTCCCTCATAGGCAATGCCGTTCCAGTCCAACTCGACGACGTACTCGTATCGAACACCGGCAACGGTCGACTCGACCACGAACTCGGTCGCGGTTTCCGGGCCTTGAGCGAACGCGAACGGTTCGACCGGGATTCCGTCATCCCAGAAGCGCAACGAATCCCGGACCGCGGAATGCAGCCAAGCCAAGGCCGCAACCACGTTGCTCTTGCCCGAAGCATTGGGCCCGTAGACGGCCGCGACCGGCAGCAGACTCTCGCCCAAGTTCGGCATCGGCCGCGCCTCGGTTCGATCTTTGTCGACCGCGACCATGGACAACTCGACGGCGTCGCGAATCGACCGGAAGTTCGATACCTCGAACCTGATCAGCACAGCGCCCCCTCATGACATCCTGACAGCCGACAGAGCCTCGATTTCGTCAAGTATGTACGAAATCCTACCGTTGTCGACACGTTGGGCGCGCGCTAAGCCTCAGAACCGGCCGCCGCCGCCGATTCGGCGGGAGCTGCCTGCGCCGCCGAAGGAGCCCGGGGAGCTTCCGCCGCCGCCTCCGCCCCAGCGGCCGCCGCGGCTGCCGGAGCCGAAGCCGCCGCGCAGGACGCTGTCCAGGAGGATTCCGCCGAGAACCGCGCCCGCGTTGCCGCCGCCGGACTGGTTCTGCCTGCTCTCCCACTCGCGCACGTCCGCCTCCGCCGCCGACGCCGCGCGGGCGGCCAGGTCGGCGGCCGCCTGGGCGTGTTGGAGGGCGAGCGGGAGCGCATCGGCGCGCTCTGCTTCGGCGAGGTGTCGCTCGGCCTCGGACAGGCGAGTCCGGGCCTCGGCCTGGACGGCGCCGCGGCGGGTGGCGATGTAGTCGGTGGCGGCGGAGATCTGGGAGCGCGCGGTGGCCAGGGTCTGCTCGACCTGTGCGCGGAGGCGGTCGGCCCGGTCTTTGGCCGTTGTCGCGGTGCTGATGGCCTTGTCGAGTTCGACATCGGCGGCGGCGAGGTCGGTGTAGGCGCCCAGAGGGTTGGTGTCCTTGGCCGCCTCGGCCGACGCCAGCGCCGCTTCGGCCGCTTCCATGGCCGAGGCGAGCAGTTCGCCGCCGTGGGTGACGAGGTCGCGGGCGGCGGCCATGTCGGCGCGGGCGTCCTCGATGGCGGCGGGGAGTCCGGCGATGGCGGCACGGATGTTCTCGGCGCCGTGGTCGACGGCGTCCAGCAGGGTGCGGGCCTGGCCGACGGCCCCCTCGGCGGCGCGGATCGCGGCGACGGCGGCGCCCTGCTGACCCGCCGGGCGGGCGGTGGCCTCGCGGCCCGCGGTGATGTTCTGGTCGGCGAAGGCGAGGCGGTCGCGGGCCTGGGTGACGTTGTCGAGGATGGGGGCGAGCACGTTCGCCGGGAACTCCGTGACCAGGTCCGCCAGGGTCTTCTCCGAATCGGGGACGCGCGTGGTCAGCGCGACCATTTCCTGGGTGAGCGTGTCGAGGCGCTGCGGCGCGTCGATGAGCAGGTCGCGCATCCCGTCGAACTCGGTGACGCGCGCGTCGAGTTCGCTGTCGGCCTTGCCGCAGCTGCTGATCAGCTCGACCAGGAGGTCACGCTGCTGCTCCGGCGTCTCGGGGATGTTGTCGTCCAGCCGCTGCCTCAACGTAAACGCGTGGGCGAGGGCTTCCTTGGCTGACGTGAACGCGCGGGTGAACGGCTCGGTCTGGGCGGCGCCGAACTCGCTGACGGCCAGGTCCAGTTCCTCGGCGCTGGTGCGCAGGGCGTTGTCCATCTCGACCAGGACCTCGCGGGATCGCGCGTCGAGCGCGTGGACCGGGAGCGCGGCCAGGGCGTCAGTGTCGTTGGGGTCGATCTCGCGCGCGGCGGCCAGCTCCGCCGTCGCGCGGTCGCGCCTGCGCTTGCGGGTGTAGAAGTAGACGCCGCCACCGCCGACCAGCACGACGGCGCCGCCGATCAGCAGAGGCTGGGCCGAGACGGTGTCGGGCGCCATCGCGGTGTCGAGGCCGTTGGCGGCGGCCGCCACGGCGCCCGCCCAGTCACGGTCGCGGAGCGCGGGTTCGACGCTGTCGAAGCGCAGTTCAGTGAACTCGTTGTCGGTGATCTCCTGCGGCAGACCCGGGGAGTAAAGGCCGTACGAACGGTCGTCGGTCGCGACCGCGAGCAGCACGTCGCGTTCGCCGAGCGAGCTGAGCGTCGCGGTGTCCTCGGTCCAGGTCGGACCGCTGTCGCCGGTGAAGTCCTCGACGAACACGACCCAGAGCCGGATCTTGCGTGCGTCGTAGAGCTTGTCGATCGCGGCGGTCGCGGAGGCACGGCCGCCGTCGTCGAGGGCGCCCGCGTTGTCGGTGAGCTGGCCGCGTAGCCGCTCGGGCGGGGTCGCCGCCGCGGGTGTCGCGACCAGCGCGAACAGCGCCAGCGCCGCGACGGCTGACCAGCGGAGCAGGCGGGCGGACGGCGAGGCGGTCGACATGGGCAGGAATCTATCCCTTTCGGAGCTGCGGCACCGCGCCGCCATGGTCAAGATGTACCGGTGAGCGCGGGACGGACTTACAGTGTGTCGATGTACCCGACCGTGTCGGAGATCCTGGCGCTGCCGGTCGTCCGGCAGGGCGCGCCGACGGTCGTCGCGGGCGCGGCCGGACTGTCCAATCGGGTGCGGTGGGTGCACTCGGCCGAGGTCGCCGACATCGCCCACCTGCTGCGCGGCGGCGAGCTGGTGCTGACCACCGGCATCGCCCTGGCCGACGACGTCGACGCGCTGACCAAGTACGTCGACGAACTCGCCGAGATCGGCGCGGCGGGCATTGTGGTCGAGCTGGTCCGGCACTGGAGCGAGAGCCTGCCGCCCGCGCTGGCCGCGGCGGCCGAGCGGCACGGCCTGCCGCTGATCGCGCTGTCCCGCGAGACGCGGTTCGTCGCGGTCACCGAGGCGGTCGTCGGGTTGATCGTGGACGCCCAGGTCGCCGAGCTGCGGGCCGCCGAGCAGGTCCACGAGACGTTCACGGCCTTGACCGTGGCGGGCGCGGAACCCGCCGAGGTGCTGCGGGAGGTCGCCCGGGCGTCTGGGTTCCCGGTGGTGCTGGAGACCCTCGACCACGACATCCTCGCCTACGACGCGGGCGGCGAACCGGCGGGCGAACTTGTCGCCGACTGGGCGCGGCGGTCCCGCGCGGTCACCTTGACCGAGCGGACGGCCTACCACCACGCGGCGGGCTGGCTGGTCACCGTGGTCGGCGCCCGCGGCAACGACTGGGGGCGGCTCATCCTGCTCTGCCCGGAGGCCCCCGCCCACCGACACATCGTCATCGTCGAACGCGCGGCGTCGGCGCTCGCTGTGCACCGGCTGGCCGCGCGCGACCGGGAGGGCTTGGAACGGCACGCGCACCGGACCCTGCTGACCGAGCTGCTGGCCACGACCCCGCCGCCTGACTTGGTGGCGCGCGCGGGCGGGCTCGGTGTGCCGCTGGAGCACCGTCAGCTGATCGGGGTGTCGGTCCGGCCGGGCACCGAGGTCAGCCCGGCCCCGGCGATGGCCACCCAGGAAGTCCTCCGCGATTTGGCCGAGGCGACCGCGCTGGCGACCCGGCGGGCGAGGGTGGCGGCGCTGGTCGGGATCGTGGACGACACCAGCGTCCGCGCCCTGCTGTCCCTGACCCCCCAAGCCGACGCCGACGCCGTCCTGCGCCGGGTGGCGAAGGAGATCCACCAGTCGCCCCGGCCGGTGGTGCTCGCGGTGGGCACGACCGTGGCCGCGGTGACCGACGCCCGCCGCAGCCTGGTCGAGGCGGCCCACGTCGCCCAAGCCGCGCTGCGGTCGCCGGGGAAGGCCGTGCACCGGCTCGACGACGTGCGGCTGCGCGGCCTGCTCCACCTCCTGGCCGACGACGACCGGGTGATCGCCTTCGCCGACCGGGAGCTGACCGCCCTGATCACCCGGGACGCCTCGCACGGGAGCCGGTTGCTGGACACCCTTCGGCACTACTGCGAGCACGGCGGCAACAAGTCGGCGGCGGCCGCCGCGGCACACATGTCGCGCACGGCGTACTACCAGCAGCTTGCCCGGATCGAGCAGATTCTCGGGGTGTCGCTGGAGAATCCGGAATCGGTGCTGTCGCTGCACGTGGCCTTGCTGGCCTACGAGGTACGCGGCCGCTGACCGGCCCGCGTCCGCGGGCTTTCGGCTGTGGCGGTCATGATCGTCATGCACTCGTCGGGTGCGAGACTGATCCAAAACGTGACGACTCAAGGAGCTCTGCGTGCCCTCTGACGCACTCGAAAGACCGGTCCCGGCGTCGAGCGGGCGGGGCCAGCCGATCCTCGACCTGCTGGACAAGGCCATCGGCATGCAGACACCGTTGGTACGCAAGTACATCGCCCGGGCCCGTCAGCGCAACCCAGAGGCGACACCGGCGGAGGTCATCCGCACCCTGGAGCGGATGTACGTCAGCGCCCTGGCGGGCACAGGAGCCGCGGTAGGGGCCACCGCGGCCGCGCCTGCCGTCGGCACAGGGATCGCGCTGGCGCTGTCGGCGGGCGAGTTCTTCTCCTCGCTTGAACTGAGCACCTTGTTCGTGCTCTCGGTCGCCGAGGTCCACGGGGTCCGGCTCGACGAGATCGAACGCCGCCGCACGCTCGTCATGGGGATCCTGCTGGGCGAGTCGGGCTCCACAACGATCGGCAAGGTCGCCGAGCGCACCGGCCAGCACTGGGGCCGTCAGCTCGTCAGCAAGGTGCCCATTGCGACGCTGAAACAGCTCAACAGTGTCCTGGGCAAGAACTTCATCACCAAGTACGGCACCAAGCAGGGGATCATCGTGCTCGGCCGGGTAGTCCCGTTCGGCATCGGCGCGGTGATCGGCGGCACCGCCAACGCCACCGTCGCCGCACTGGCCGTCAAGGCCGCCCGGCGCGCGTTCGGTCCGGCACCGGAGGCATGGCCCGAGACACAGCCGGAGCCACCACACGTCGACCAGACAGGACAACTCGGCCCTGGACTACCTGAAATCCCTGATCCGACCGTCTGATCCGACTAAGGATACCGACTGATTCGGACATGCGCCGCCGCGCATGTGGACAATTCACCAAGCCGTCATCTCACGCTTGACCAAGAACCCCGCTGATCGTCTGCCAAGTCCCCAAGGGTTGTAGGCCGGTCCCCACAACTGAACCAGGGAAGGCCCACGACACATGTCAAGTCGTAAAGCCAAGATCGCAGGCGCGCTCGCGGGAGTGGTCACCGTGGCCACCACCGCGACGCTCGTCGTCATCGGCTCGGCTCAGGTCGCCTCGGCGGCTACCACCACGTTCAACCCCGTCGCCGACACCTACGTCGACAGCAGCCACACCAGCACCAACTACGGCACCTCCGGCCAGCTCGGTGTCGACAACTCGTCGGTCAAGCGGACGTTCCTGCGCTTCAACGTCACCGGCGTCACCGGCACCGTGACCGGCGCGAAGCTGCGTGTCCACGTCGACAGCGTCGCGAACGCGCAGAGCCCCAATGGCGGCACGTACCGGCTGTTGTCCAACACGACCTGGTCCGAGACCGGCGTGACGTACAACAACCAGCCCGCCATCGACGGCGCCACCCTCGGCTCCCTCGGCGCGGTCAGCCAGAACACGTGGTACGAGATCAACGTGCTCGCCCAGATCTCGGGCAACGGCATCTACAGCATCGGGGTCACCTCGTCGAACAACGACGGCGCCGACTTCGACTCGCGTGAGTCCGGCTCGGCCACCGCGCCGCAGCTCGTGCTGACCACCGGCACGACCACCACGACCACCCCGCCGACCACCACCACGGTGCCGACCACCACGACGACGACCCCGCCGTCGGGTGACCCGGTCCTCGTCGGCGTCGGCGACATCGCGAACTCCGGCTCGGGTGACACCGCCACCGCCAACCTGCTCGACGGCATCGCGGGCACCGTCTACACGACCGGTGACAACGTCTACGACAGCGGCACCACCTCGGAGTTCAACACCTACTACGAGCCGACCTGGGGCCGCCACAAGGCGCGCACCCGTCCGGCGCCGGGCAACCACGACTACAACACCTCCGGCGCCACCGGCTACTACAGCTACTTCGGCGCGCAGGCCGGCCCGTCGGGTCGCGGTTACTACTCCTACGACCTGGGCAACTGGCACATCGTGTCGCTGAACAGCGAGGTCTCGAAGTCGGTCGGCTCCCCTCAGGAGGTCTGGCTGCGCAGCGACCTGGCCGCCAGCAGCAAGCCGTGCACCCTGGCCTACTGGCACAAGCCGCGCTTCACCTCCAGCTCCAGCCACGCCCCGGACCCCACGACCGGCCCGCTGGTGCAGGCGCTGTACGACTATGACGCCGAGGTCATCGTCACCGGCCACAACCACCAGTACGAGCGCTTCGCCCCGATGAACCCGAGCGGCTCGCTCGACAACGCCAACGGCATCCGGCACTTCGTCGCGGGCATGGGTGGCGCGAGCTTCTACGGCTTCAGCACCATCCAGCCCAACAGCGAGGCGCGCAACAACAACACCAACGGCGTGCTGAAGTTCACCCTGCACTCCAACAGCTACGACTTCGAGTTCGTGCCCGTCGCGGGCAAGACTTACAACGACAAGGGCACCACTTCCTGCCACTAGTCGGCACTAGGTAAACCCGGTGGTGCCCGCCCATGCGGCGGGCACCACCGCCGTCCGTCATTGGAGGTAGGTCAGCCCGTGTACCTGTCCACGATCGACAAGCCGGAGACGTCAGGCGCCGGCACCAGACGCCGGTGGCGCGGGGTGAGCGGCAACGTGGTCGCGCTCGGCTCGGTCAGCCTGGTCACCGACATCTCCTCGGAGATGGTCACCGCCATCCTCCCGCTGTACCTGGTCGTCGGGCTGCACCTGAGCCCGCTGGCCTACGGCGCGATCGACGGGCTCTACACCGGCGCGACCGCCCTGCTTCGGCTGCTCGGCGGCTATGTCGCCGACCGCACGAGCAGGCGCAAGACCATCGCGGGCCTGGGCTACGGCCTGTCCGCGGTGGCCAAGCTCGGACTCATGGCCGCGGGCAGCTCGGCGGCCATGATCGGCCTCGCGATCACCGGCGACCGCGCGGGCAAAGGCTTGCGCACCGCCCCGCGCGACGCGCTGATCACCCTGTCCACTCCGGCCGACCAGCTCGGCCGGGCCTTCGGCGTGCACCGGTCGATGGACGCCGTCGGCGCGTTCGCCGGTCCCCTGGTCGCCGTCGCCGTGCTGGCCGCGGCGGGTGCGACGGCCTTCGACGCCGTGTTCTTCACCAGCTTCCTTATCGCCGCGTTCGGCGTGGTCCTGCTCGTGCTGTTCGTCAAGGACAAGCGGACCGACCTGGTCACGAAGAAGGTCAGCCCGCGCGCCGCCGCCGGTCTGCTGAAACTGCCCCGCGTGCGTGGGCTCCTGCTGGCGGCGACTCTGCTCGGCTTGGCCACGGTCGGCGACGGGTTCGTCTACCTGCTTCTCCAGCGTCGTGGTGAGCTGTCGATGGGCTGGTTCCCGCTGCTCGCCGTCGGCACCGCCTTGGTCTACCTGCTGTTGGCCACCCCGCTGGGCCTGCTGGCCGACAAGATCGGCCGCGGCAAGGTCATGCTGGCCGGGTACGGCGCGCTCGCGCTGGTCTACCTCGCGCTCATCGGGCCGGTGCACGGGCTGCCGCTGATCATCGCGGTGCTCGTACTCTATGGCGTGTTCTACGCGGCGACCGACGGCGTGCTGATGGCCATGGCGGGCGCGGTACTCCCCGAGCACCTGCGGACCACCGGCCTCGCGCTCATCCAGACCGGGCAGGCACTGGCCTACCTGGGTTCATCAGTCCTCTTCGGACTTTCCTGGCAGCTGTGGGGACCCACGGCCGCCTGCGCCGCCGCCGCGATCGCCGTGGTGGCCACCATCATCGTCACCGCGGCGGTCTTCGCCCGGCTGACCCGCTCCACCGACGAGGCGAAGGCATGAACCAGCGCAACCGGGTGATCGTGGCGGTCGTCGCCGCCGTACTGCTGGCCGGGGCGGCGGTCTTCTACGTCGTCGGCCGCTCGACGCCCAGCGTCGCGGCGCCGGAGAGCGCGCCGATCACGTCAGACGCGCGCGGCAAGATCCAGGTGCTGACGAACGGGATGCTGTCGACCGTCGCCCGCGCCGACTCACGGGGACCGCGCTCGATCACCGAGCAGCAGTGCGACCGCGCCTACACCGCCAAGGGGACCGTCGCCTGTCTGCGCCCGGTCGACGCGCTCACCGGCACCCACCTGGTCGTGTTCGACGCGGCGATGGCCGAGCGCAAGTCGATCCCACTGACCGGCTTCCCCAACCGGCTGCGTGTGTCGGCCAGCGGTCGGATGGTGTCCTGGACGGTCTTCGTCGGCGGCCACTCGTACTCGACCGGCGACTTCTCCACCCGCACCGGGATCCTCGACACCCAGACCGGTCAGGTGACCGACACCCTCGAGGGGTTCGCCGTCACCAACGACGGCGCGCCCGTGCAGGCCGTCGACGTCAACTTCTGGGGCGTCACCTTCACCGCGGACGACAACCGCTTCTACGCGACCATGTCGACCGGCGGTAAGCGCTACCTGATCGAAGGCGACCTCGCCGCCCGCACCGCCCGCACCCTGACCGCCAACGTCGAGTGCCCGTCGCTGTCCCCCGACGGCAAGCGGGTGGCCTACAAGTCGGCGATCGACGCCGAGCCGGCCAAGGGCTGGCGCCTGTCGGTCATGGACCTGGCCACCCTGAAGTCGACCCCGCTCGCCGAGACCCACAGCGTCGACGACCAGGCCGCGTGGCTGGATGACGCCACCGTCGCCTACTCCCTCCAGCGCGACGACGGCGTCAACGACGTGTGGACCGTCCAGGCCGACGGCTCCGGTCAACCCCTACTGACCATTGAGGGCGCCAACTCCCCCGCGGTCATCCAGGGCTGAGCGTCACGGCGCCGGGATCGGGACCACCATCTCGACTTCCGGCGCCGCGGGCCGCTCGACGGCGGCCACCCGCCACACCAGCGCCACGGCCAGCACGACGACGAGCAGCAGCGCGGCGAGGTCGAGCACCTTCATGGATCGCACATGGGTCCGGCGTAACTCGGTTCGCGCCATAGAAACCCCCCAGTTCCCACGTCCCGAATTTCGCGGCCTAATAGCGCCCGCGATTCCGGCCGAACCTCGACCGTAACGTTTTCGATCACCAACGGCAATACGCCGAACCGGCCAATACACCCGCGTCCGAAAAGGCGCAACGGGCACTGTGTGCGCCGAGTGCGACAGCTACGAACACACTGACACTGCCGGGTGACCGGCGCCTGCCTCCACGATGCCGGGATGGGACTCTGATCCACGAGCAGCGGAGCAGCCGATGGCGACAGCTGAGCAGAGCAGCCAGATCACCAACCCGGACGGGCGCGTCGACCTGCCTGACCACGGCCCGATCGAACACAGCCGCTTCTACAACCCCGAACTCGCGCCGGTCCCCGTCGAACGTCGCACCTGGACGACGTACAACTACTTCGCGCTGTGGATGGGCATGGCGCACAACATTCCGAGCTACACCCTGGCCGCGTCGCTGATCGCCTTGGGAATGGACTGGCTGCAGGCCTTTCTGACCATCACCATCGGCAATCTCATCGTCCTCGTCCCGATGCTTCTCAACAGCCACGCGGGCACGAAGTACGGAATTCCGTTCCCGGTGTTCGCCCGCGCCTTCTACGGGCTGCGCGGGGCGAATCTGGCCGCGTTGCTGCGCGGTTTCATCGCCTGCGGCTGGTTCGGCATCCAGACCTGGGTCGGCGGGCAGGCGCTCTACGTCATCGTCGGCAAGCTCGCGGGCGACGGCTGGACGAACTCGGCGATCGTCGGCGGGCAGCACTGGACGCTGTGGCTGTGCTTCGGCCTGTTCTGGGTGATCCAGATGCTGATCATCTGGCGCGGCATGGACGCGATCCGCCGGTTCGAGAACTGGACCGCTCCCCTGGTCTCGGTCGGCTTCCTGATCCTGCTGGGCTACGTGCTGGTCAAGGCGGGCGGCCTCGGCCCGATCCTGTCGGCGCCGTCGAAGCTCGGGTGGGGACCGGACTTCTGGAAGGTGTTCGCCCCAGCGCTGATGGGGATGATCGCCTTCTGGGCGACGCTGTCGCTGAACATGCCCGACTTCACCCGCTTCGGCGGCAGCCAGCGCAAGCAGATCCGCGGCCAGATCCTCGGCCTGCCCACCACCATGTCGTTCATCGCCATCGTCGCCATCCTGACCACGTCCGGCGGCCAGCTCCTCTACGGCGAGGCCATCTGGGACCCGGCACTGCTCGCCGCCCGGTTCGACAGCCCGGTGCTGGTCATCGTGGCGCTGGTCGCGCTCGTGCTGGCCACCGTGTCGTGCAACCTGGCCGCCAACGTCGTCAGCCCGTCATACGACTTCTCCAACGCCTTCCCGAAGAAGATCACCTTCGCCATGGGCGGGCTGATCACCGGCGTGATCGGCGTGGTCGTCATGCCGTGGCGGCTGATCTCGGACCCGAGCATCTACATCTTCGCCTGGCTCGGCTTCTACGGCGGCGTCCTCGCAGCGGTGGCGGGGGTGCTCGTGGCCGGGTATTGGTTGGTGGTGCGGACCGAGCTCGACGTCAAGGACCTCTACCGCGACGGCGGCGGCCGCTACTGGTTCAGTGGCGGCTGGAACCCGCGCGCCGTTTTCGCCACCCTGCTCGGCGCGGTCCTCGCCGTCGGCGGTGCCTATGGCGGCCCGTTCCCGGCCGACGGGCTGATCCCGTTCCTCAAGCCGCTCTACGACTACAACTGGCTCGTCGGTGTCGTCACCGCGTTCGCCGTCTACCTGGCGCTGTCGATGCCTGGCCGAGCAGAAGCCCCCGTCCGCCTCCAAGAAGGAGAAGCCCGTGCCTAACGTCGTCAGGGCAGGCCTGGTCCAGCAGAAGTGGACCGGTGACAAGGACTCGATGATCGCCAACGCGGTCGACGCGATCGGCAAGGCGGCCTCGCAGGGCGCCCAGGTCGTCTGCCTGCAGGAACTGTTCTACGGGCCGTACTTCTGCCAGGTCCAGGACGCCGACTACTACTCCTACACCGAGGGCATCCCCGACGGCCCGACGACCGAGCTGATGCGCGAGGTCGCCGAGCGGCACGGTGTGGTGCTCGTCGTGCCGATGTATGAGCAGGAACAGCCCGGGGTCTACTTCAACACCGCCGCGGTGATCGACGCCGACGGCACCTACCTCGGCAAGCACCGCAAGAACCACATTCCGCAGGTCAAGGGCTTCTGGGAGAAGTTCTACTTCCGGCCCGGCAACCTCGGCTACCCCGTGTTCGACACCGCGGTCGGCCGGATCGGCGTCTACATCTGCTACGAACGACACTTCCCCGAGGGCTGGCGCGCGCTGGGCCTGGCCGGGGCGAAGATCGTGTTCAACCCGTCGGCGACGAGCCGCGGCCTGTCGGAGTACCTGTGGCGCCTGGAGCAGCCCGCCGCGGCGGTGGCCAACGAGTACTACGTCGGCACGATCAACCGCGTCGGCGTGGAACCTCTGGGCGAGAACGACTTCTACGGACAGTCGTACTTCGTGGACCCCCGCGGGCAGCTGCTCGGCGAGGCCGCGTCGGACACCGACGAAGAGATCGTCGTGCGTGACCTCGACATGGACAAGCTCGCCGAGGTCCGCGACCTGTGGGCGTTCTACCGCGACCGCAGGCCCGACACCTACGAGTCGCTGACGAGGCCGTGACCATGCGCACTCTGATCAAGAACGGCACGGTCGTCAACGCGACCGGCCGGACCGTCGCCGACGTCCTGGTCGACGGCGAGACCATCGCCGCGGTCGCCGTGCCCGGCACGCTGACCGAGGCCGACAAGACCATTGACGCCCAAGGGAAGTACGTCATCCCCGGCGGCATCGACGCCCACACCCACATGGAGATGCCGTTCGGCGGCACGTTCTCCAACGACACCTTCGGCAGCGGCACCACGGCAGCGGCCTGGGGCGGCACGACGACGATCATCGACTTCGCCGTGCAGCCCAAGGGATCGTCCCTGCTGTCCACTCTGGACAAATGGCATGAGAAGGCCGACGGTCACTGCGCGATCGACTACGGCTTCCACATGATCATCTCCGACGTGACCGACGAGTCGCTCAAGGAGATGCAGGTCTGCATCGACGCGGGCGTCAACAGCTTCAAGATGTTCATGGCCTACCCGGGCGTCTTCTACGCCACCGACGGGGAGATCCTGCGGGCGATGCAGCGGGCCCGCGAGACCGGGTCCATGGTCATGATGCACGCGGAGAACGGCATCGCCATCGACCAGCTCGTCGCGCAGTCGCTGGCGGCGGGCCGCACGGAACCGGTGCACCACAGCCTGACCCGGCCGCCGGAGCTGGAAGGCGAGGCGACGAGCCGCGCGATCCAGTTGGCCAAGGTCACGGGTGCGCCGCTCTACATCGTCCACCTGTCCTCCCGACACGCGCTCGCGGCGGTGGCGGAGGCCAGAAACACCGGGCAGAACGTGTTCGCCGAGACCTGTCCGCAGTACCTCTATCTGTCCATTGAGGACATGGCGAAGCCGGACTTCGAGGGCGCGAAGTACGTCGCGTCGCCGCCGCTGCGCCCCAAGGACCACCAGACCGACCTATGGCGCGGGCTGCGCACCAACGACCTCTCGGTGGTGTCGACCGACCACTGCCCGTTCTGTTTCAAGGACCAGAAGGAGATGGGCCGCGACGACTTCTCCAAGATCCCCAACGGCATCCCCGGCGTCGAACACCGAATGGACCTGCTGCACCAAGGTGTCGTCGCGGGTGAGATCTCGCTGGAGCGCTGGGTGGAGATCAGCTCGACGACACCCGCGCGCATGTTCGGCCTGCACGGCCGCAAGGGCGTGATCGCGCCGGGGGCGGACGCGGACATCGTGGTGTACGACCCGGCGGCCAAGCAGACGCTCTCGGCGGCGACGCACCACATGAACGTCGACTACTCCGCCTACGAGGGCTTGGAGATCACGGGAAAGGTCGACACCGTCCTCTCGCGAGGGGCGGTGGTCATCGCCGACGGCAAGTTCCACGGCGGCGAGGGCCACGGCAGGTTCCTCAAGCGAGACCTGAGCCAGTACCTGATTTAGGGCGTGTTCTGCGGATCACGGCAGGCGCTATCCGCGCCCACGCGGCCCCTGGCCGCACCGCAGGAACGGCCACGGACAACCAGTACGCGACCGCCCCTGCGGCGCGGCCAGGAACCACGCGGATCACGGATCCCACCTACCGTGATCCACAGGACACACCCAGGGAGGCCGACATGGATTTCGGAGTGGTACTGCAGACCGACCCGCCCGCGCGGGACGTGGTCCGGCTGATGGTCGACGCCGAGCGGCGCGGGTTCAGCCACGGCTGGACGTTCGACTCGTGCGTGCTCTGGCAGGAGCCGTTCGTCATCTACTCGCAGATCCTCGCGGCGACGTCGTCGCTGGTCGTCGGCCCGATGGTGACCAACCCGAGCACCCGGGACTGGTCGGTCACCGCGTCGCTGTTCGCCACGCTCAACGACATGTTCGGCAACCGCACCGTCTGCGGCATCGGCCGCGGCGACTCGGCCCGGCGGGTCATCGGCCAGAAACCGGCCACCCTCGACGTCCTGCGCGAGGCCATGCACGTCATCCGCGAACTCGCCGAGGGCCGCGAGGTCGACCACCACGGCGCGCCGGTGCGCATCCCATGGGTGCGCGACGGGCGGCTGGAGATGTGGATGGCCGCCTACGGCCCGAAGGCGCTGAAGATGGTCGGCGAGCACGCCGACGGCTTCATCCTGCAGACCGCCGACCCGGCCATCGCCAAGTGGACCATCGACGCCGTCCGCGACGCGGCGAAGGCGGCGGGCCGCGACCCGGGCGGCATCACCGTCTGCGTCGCCGCCCCGGCCTACGTCGGCGGCGACCTGGCCCACCAGCGCGACCAGCTGCGCTGGTTCGGCGGCATGGTCGGCAACCACGTCGCCGACCTCGTCTCGCGCTACGGCGAGTCCGGGCCGGTCCCGCACGAGCTGACCGACTACATCCGCGGGCGGGAGGGCTACGACTACTCCCACCACGGGAAAGCCGGGAACCGGTCGACCGACTTCGTGCCGGACGAGATCGTCGACCGGTTCTGCCTGCTCGGCCCGGCGTCGGCCCATGTGGACCGGCTCGCCGAGCTGACCGAGCTGGGCGTCGACCAGTTCGCGCTGTACCTGATGCACGACCAGCGGGAGGAGACGCTGGCGGCGTACGGGGACGAGGTGATCCCGAATACCCAGGCGCGCAGGCCCGCTGGCGTGATTTAGGGTCCCGCGCACCTGCGTTACCCGGCGAGCGACCTGGCCTGATACCCGATGGGGCGGCCGTCCATTCCCCGACGGCCGCCCCCGGGGCGATGACCCGACCTGACCCCGGACAGCAGGGTTAGGGCATGACCGACATGCCACCGCTGTCCGCAGGCGATGAGCTCGCGCCAGGGGACCAGAACGATCATGTGCTGGCGCTGCAGCAGCGCCTGGCGGAGTACGGGTACTTCACCGACAGCGCTGACGGCGTGTTCGGGGAGTCCACTGAGGCCGCCGTACGAGAGTTCCAGCGCAACTACGGGCTGACCGAGGACGGCGTGGTCGGCGCCGAGATGTGGGACACGCTCAGCCGCGACACCCAGAGCTACGCCGAGCCCGCACAGGCCGAGTCCATGCCCGAGGTCGGGTCGCTGTCCGTGGACGGCTCGTGGATGTGGGACGGCGAGCAGTGGGTGCCCGCCGAGTCCGGCCAGGAATCCGACGACGTCGGCGCGCCTGCCCAAATCGAGGTCGGCACGCTCTCGGAGGACGGGGCCTGGCGGTGGGACGGGCAGCAGTGGCGGTCCACCGAGCAGGAGTCCGAGTCGCAGGAGGGGGAACTGACCCCGGAGCAGTTCCAGGAAGTCATCGCACAGTCAATGACCGTCCACGCCTCTGGCATGGCATAGGGAGCGCACGATGGATGGAGCCCTGGACACCGCCAAGTCCGCGCTCGAAGTTGTCAACAAAGGCATCGAGACGATCAAACTGATCATGCGACCCGGCCACGAGCTGACCGTCGTGGAGGGCGGCTTCGCCAAGTGCCTGCCCGACGGCGTCTCCGACAGCAACCTCGACGCGGGTGCCGACGGCGAGGTCGTCGCGGTCAGCTCCGAGTACGCGGGCGAGTCGCAGAAGGCGATCCTGGGCGACACCCTGGGCGGCTTCCTCGGCGCGGCGTGGAAGTGGGATCTGGTCTTCAGCTGGAAGTACGCGGTGCGCGACAACGGCACGGGCGCCTACATCCTCGACGCGTCCGCCGACGTACGCACCGCACAGGCGTCCGACCAGATCGCCTGGGAATGGAAGATCACCTTCCCCGGCAAGGGCCGGTGGTTCGACAAGGACGAAGCCATCGTCGAGCTGCCGTTCAAGGTCAACGTCACGTGCACGCACTCGATGATCTACGACAAGCTGTGGTTCAAGTCCCTCTACCGGGGTTGGATGCGCGGCAACGGCGAGTTCTACTGCGCTGGGCAGTGATCAGGTGACCCGTCCAGGAACGTTGACGAGCCACCAGCAGTACTGACCGGGAAGGCTCTGAACTGTCAGACACGTAGACCCATTTTGATCATGACAGCGAGGGTCGGCTGGAATCGCACTGGAACGATTGTCCAGGTCAGAACGGTTTCGGTCGAGTGAGACGTCACCCCACACCGAACCGTCCTGACCCGTCCGCGCTCACTCCGCGCTCCACTTTGGCATCGCGCGGATACCTCACGACTCGTCTACTGAGATGCGTGCTCGCGTGGCGTGTCTTCCGCCGCCAGGTCCGCGAGCCTGCGAAGCGCGTCAAGGAAGCCTTCTCGGCCGGTGAGTTCGGGCAACCGCTTCTCGGCGTCGGGAACGAGGTCGTCCCGCAGCGCCGTGACGATGGTCGCGCGTACCGGCTGGGTGAAGTCGTCGGCGACCACGATGCCGATGTTGTCGTCTCGGATCTCTTCGAGTTCGGCGAGCGCGTCGGCGTCGGTCACCACGTGGTCGATCAGGTATTCGAGGACCCAGTGGTAGAGCGAGTTGTTGACCGGCCAGCGGAGCTGCTTGGTGATCCAGATATCGCCTGACATCCCATTCCTACTATGAAGACTCGGGTCCGAGCGGCTTGATGAATTCTTGCACGCGCTTGATCTGTTCCGGGGTGAAGCGGGAGACGTCGACGGGGACCCAGTCGGCCTTCTCCAAGTGCTGAACGATCCTTCCCTGAAGGTTCTCCCACTGCTTGTCGAAGTGCTTGCCGGGGAAGTTGCCGACCGCGTCGTAGGTCTTGCCGTCCAGGCCCACCCAGTCCGGGCCGTCGTCGTCGGGCCATCGGACCAACACGGTACGTCTTTGATCTTCGACCCGCCGGGCCGTTTGGACTTCATCCGGGCCTCGACCTGGTTCGACGCCACCGCCCCGATTATGTGGCGAGTGGACGAGGTCGAGCTGGTCGACGTCGCCCCGGTCCGGGCGAGCGGCGCGCTGACCCTGTCGCGGGCGTGGTGGGACACCTTCAACACCTCGCTCGACAACCTCGCGGCGCAGCGCACGACCCGGCTGGCCACGCCCGACACCCAGCCCATTAGCCAGGAGCTGGTGTCCACGGCGATCGAGAATGGACGCTCATGACCTTGAAGCTGCGGCAGCCTCGGGGACCGCCGCCGCGACTCTCGGCGCCACCGTGGACTCCTCGCGTTCGGTCGAGGCGGTGACCGATCTTCGTACACGCCTCGCCGAACACCCGAGTTCGCCAGCCGTCCGCGACTTCATGGAAGTCTCGGCAACGCTGATGCCCTCGCTCGCGGCTAGGTGCACCTAGCCGAGTGGGTCGTTCTTCTTGAGTCCCTTGAGTTCGGCCTCGGGGTCGAAGTCGATCGAGGGCAGCTGCGGGTCGAGGTCGCGCAGGGTCTCCAGCAGGATCCGCGCGACCACCCAGTTGCGGTACCACTTGCGGTCGGCCGGGACGACGTACCACGGCGCGACCGCCGTCGAGCAGCGGCCGAGCGCGGCGGCGTAGGCCTCTTCGTACTGGCTCCACTTGGACCGCGCGCGCAAGTCCTCCGGGTTGTACTTCCACCGCTTGGCCGGGTCCTCCAGCCGGGCCACCAGCCGCGCCTTCTGCTCCTCGGCGGAGATGTGCAGGAAGCATTTGACGACGGTGACGCCCTGCTCGGTCAGCTCGGCCTCGAAGTCGTTGATCTGCTGGTAGCGCGCCTCCCACACCGGCTGCGCGACGAGGCTCTCCACCCGGACCACCAGCACGTCCTCGTAGTGGGACCGGTCGAACACGCCGATCAGGCCAGGGCCGGGGACCTGCCTGCGGATGCGCCACAGGAAGTCGTGGCGCTTCTCGGCGGGCGTCGGTTTCTTGAACGAGGCGACGCGGACGCCCTGCGGGTTCATCAGGCCGAAGACGTGCTCGATCGTGCCGCCCTTGCCCGACGTATCCATGCCCTGAAGCACGAGCAGCACGCGCCGGTCGCCGCCGCCGAAGGTGCCCTCGGCCCACAGTGCCTCCTGCAGGCCCGCCAGTTCCGCACCGGTCTCGGCGAGCTCCTCGGCGGCCTGCGCCTTGGAGGTCGGGCCGACCGGGGTGTCACCGGGTTTGAGCAGGACACTCTCGCTGCCCGGGGCTACCCTCAGTGCGTCGCGGACGGATGCGGCGGTGGCCTGCTTCTTACCCATTCGAATAGCCTAAACCGCCGGAGCATCTTCCGCTGGCGCAACAAACCACCGAAATTTATGCGGATGGCGCAATAGATCGGCGTGGGAAGCAACACTCACCGGATGAATCCGACGTCCGCCCCCCTTAGCCTGGGTGCATGACCCCGACTGCCCCCTCCACCACCGCAGCCGAGCCGCGCTCCGCGGCCGACTTCATCGCTCTCGACGAGCGGTGGAGCACGCACAACTACCACCCGCTGCCCGTGGTGATCGCCGAGGCCGAGGGGGCCTGGGTGACCGATGTGCACGGTCGCCGCTACCTCGACTTCCTCGCCGGCTACTCGGCGCTGAACTTCGGCCACCGCCACCCCGCGCTCATCGCCGCGGCCACTGAGCAGCTGGGCAAGCTGACCCTCACCAGCCGCGCCTTCCACCACGACCAGATGGGCCTGTTCTGCCGCGAACTGGCCGAGCTGACCGGTACCGACCTCGTGCTGCCGATGAACTCGGGCGCCGAGGCCGTCGAGTCGGCGGTGAAGGTCGCCCGCAAGTGGGCCTACCAGGTCAAGGGCGTCCCGGAGAACACCGCGGAGATCATCGTCGCGGGCTCCAACTTCCACGGCCGCACCACCACGATCATCTCGTTCTCGACCGACGAGGTGGCCCGCAAGGACTTCGGCCCGTTCACCCCCGGCTTCACCGTGGCCAAGTACGGCGACATCCAGGCGCTCGAGGCCGCGATCACCGACCGCACCGCCGCCATCCTCGTCGAGCCCATCCAGGGCGAGGCCGGTGTGCTGGCCCCGCCGTCGGGCTACCTGCGCGAGGTCCGCGCCCTGTGCGACCAGCACAACGTGCTGTTCATCGCCGACGAGATCCAGTCCGGCCTCGCCCGCACCGGCACCCTGTTCGCCCTGGACCACGAGGGTGTCCGCGCCGACCTCTACACGCTCGGCAAGGCGCTCGGCGGCGGCATCCTCCCGGTGTCGGCCGTCGTCGGCCGCGGCGACGTGCTCGGTGTCCTCAAGCCCGGCGAGCATGGCTCCACCTTCGGTGGCAACCCGCTGGCCTGCGCCGTCGGCCGGGCCGTGGTGAAGCTGCTGGCCACCGGCGAGTTCCAGGAACGCTCCCAGACCCTGGGCGCCTACCTGCACGCCCGCCTGGGCGAACTGGTCGGAAGCGGTGTCGCCGAGGTCCGCGGCCGCGGCCTCTGGGCGGGCGTCGAGATCGCCCCCGGTGGCCCGACGGGCCGCGCGGCCTCCCAGGCCCTGATGGACCGCGGCGTCCTGTGCAAGGAGACCCACGACACGACGCTGCGGGTGGCCCCGCCGCTGGTGATCACCGAGGCGGAGATCGACAAGGGCGTCGACGCCATCGCCGAGATCGTCACCCACTGAAAGCAACCGTCCGGCCGGGCAGCGAGGGCTCCCGGTCGGACGGTTTCCACTGTCAGCAGTAGAGATTGCCGCCCGGGTCGACCCCGAGGACGGCGCTGAAGTTCCGATAGGCGGCCACCCGACTGGCCACCTGGCTGGGGTTGCCGCCGTTGCACTCCAGGCTGCCGTTGATGCTGCGGATCGTCTCCCCGAAACCGCGGACGTTGACCATCGCGTCGTGCGGGGTCATCGTCCCGGGCCCGGATTGTGTGTTCCAGTACCAGAGGCCGGTCTTCCAGGCCACGGCCGCGTCCCGTTCCGCCCGCCAGGGATCACCCAGCAGGTTGATCCCGAGCGCGTCGCCCGCCGCCTTGTAGTTGAAGTTCCAGCTCAGCTGGATAGGGCCACGGCCGTAGTAGGCCGACTGCCCGGCGGGACACCCATACGACTGGCTCCAGTCGCAATAGTGCGGATAGTTCGCGGTGTTCTGCTCGACGATGTGCACCAGTCCGCCGGTCTCGTGGCTCACGTTGGCCAGGAACGCGGCCGCCTCCTGCTTTCGCACGACGTCGGTGCCCGTCTTGGCGAATCCGGGGAACGCGCTCAACGCGGCGGTCAGCCCGGCGTAGGTGTAGAAGGTGTTCCGCCCTGGGAACATCTGGTTGAACTGCGACTCCGAGACCACGAACCCGCCGGGCGCGGGACCAGGCCCGGGACCAGGGCCGCCGTCGCAGGCGAACGGCTCCCAGTACCAAGTGCTGATCACCGGGTCGTATCCCGGATTCGCGTTCTTCGCCCGATAGAAGCCGCCATTCGTATAGCGGACGATGGCGCCCACGTTGTACCACTGCCGCGGAACCCAGCTCGGATAGTCGCAGGCCGCCACCGAGACCAGCTGCGCCTGCGCCGACGGCAGGACGACGAAGATCCCGGCAAGGCAGGCGACAAGACAGGCGACAAGACGTTTCCGCACGCCGATCACTCCCCGACAGAGCACACCGCCTGAGCCGGCAGGCGACGACGGACGCTGACGATCACCACCAGACCAGATTGGTCTAGTCCAGTCAACCCCGCGGTCGCCGCCGGGCCGGTTGGTATGCCCAACCGGCCCAGCACCCGATGGCCTGAACTACCGCGCCCGCTTCACCCGGGACTCGTCCCACACCGGCGTCTCGGTTTCGACGACCTCGCCATCCGACCGGAACACCAGGAACCGGTTGAACGACCGCGCGAACCAACGATCGTGCGTCACCGCGACGACCGTGCCCTCGAACGCCTCCAACGCGTCCTGCAGCGCCTCGGCGGAGTGCAGGTCGAGGTTGTCGGTCGGCTCGTCGAGCAGCAGCAGCGTCGCCCCGCCCAACTCCAGCAACAGGATCTGGAACCGGGCCTGCTGCCCGCCCGACAACGTCTCGAACCGCTGCTCCCCCGCCGCGGCCAGCCCGTAGCGGCTCAGCACGGACGCGGCGCCGCCGCGGTCGAGCCCACCGCGGTCGCCGTCACCGTGCCACAGGATGTCGACCAGGGTCCGGCCGATCCACTCAGGATGGTCATGGGTCTGCGCGAACAGTCCAGGTAGGACTCGCGCGCCCAGGCGGCAGACCCCGGTGTGCCGCACGCTGTCCACATCGGACAGCAGACGCAGGAAGTGGCTCTTGCCGGAACCGTTCGATCCCAACACCGCCAGGCGGTCGGCGAAGAACACCTCGATGTCGAACGGCTTCATCAGCCCGGTGAGCTCAAGATCCGCGCAGGTGATCGCGCGAATGCCGGTCCGTCCACCGATCAGCCGGGGCTTGACCTTCTGCGGCTTGGGCGGCGTCGGCGGCGGTCCCGCCTCCTCGAACTTGCGCAACCTCGTCTGCGCCGCGCGGTACCGGCTGGACATGCCGTCGTTGACCATCGCCGCGCGGTGCATGAGGCGGACAAGCTCCTTGAGCTTCTCGTGTTCCTCGTCCCAGCGGCGCTGGAGTTCGGCCACCTTCTCCCAGCGGGCCTCGCGGGCGTCGTGCCAGGAGGCGAACCCGCTCGGGTGCGTCCACGACGTCCCCGCCTCGACCGTCACCACGTGCGTGGCGACCTGGTTGAGCAGTTCGCGGTCGTGGCTGACCAGCAGCACCGCCTTGGCCGTCTCGGCGAGCTGGGTCTCCAGCCAGCGCTTGCCGGGCACGTCGAGGTAGTTGTCCGGCTCGTCGAGCAGGAGGACCTGTTCCCGGCCGCGCAACAGCGCCTCCAGCACGAGCCGCTTCTGCTCGCCGCCGGACAGGGTCCGAACCTCGCGGAACCGGGCCTTGTCGTAGCCGACGCCGAGCGCGGCCACGGTCACGGTGTCCCAGAGGACCTCGGCGATGTAGCCGCCCGCTTCGTCGTAGTCGGCCAGGGCGGTCGCGTAGCGCAGCTGGTTGGGCTCGTCGTCGGCGTCCATCATCGCCAGCTCGGCCTCGTCGACGGCGAGGGCGGCGGCGCGCAGTGGCGCGGGCGCGACGGCCAGCAGCAGGTCGCGGACCGACCGGTCGTCGCGCACCGAGCCGACGAACTGCGGCATCACCGCGAGTCCGCCCTGTACGGAGACCCCGCCGTCCGGTGTGGTCAGTTCGCCGCTCAGCAGCTTGAGCAGGGTGCTCTTGCCCGCCCCGTTCTCCCCGACGACCGCCACCACCTGGCCCGCGCCCACGCGCAGCCCGGCGTCGCGGAACAGCACCCGGCCGTCGGGCAGGGTGTAGGAGAGTCCGGCGGCGTCGAGGTGTCCCATGTCGCAGATGGTGACCTAACGGCACTGGCGAGCGCGAACTGTTTGTCGGGCATAGTGGCGGTGTGGTCCTCGAACGCCGCCGACTGCTGCCCGCGCACCTGCTCCGCCCGGCGCTGGCTCTGGTGGTGCCGTGCCTGATCGTCGTGGGCGCCCTCGGCGCGGAGGTCGCGGGCAACACCGACGCCGGGCCGGTCGACCAGGCCGCGTTCGAGGTGTTCTGGCTGCGACGCGACATCGTCACGCCGCTGGCGGTCAGCACGAACCCGGCCGTCATGATCACGGTGATCACGCTCGTCGTCGGCATCGCGCTGTGGCACCGCCGTCCACGCGTCGCGCTGCTGGCCGTGCTCGGGCCGGTCGTCGCGGCCGGGGTCAACACCTGGGTGCTCAAGCCCTTCTTCGACCGCACCCACGACGGCTACCTGGCCTATCCGAGCGGACACACCACCACTCTGGTGTCGATCCTCGCCGTGATCACCCTCGTCGTGGCCGCCAACGCCGCGCCGGGGCGTCGGGTGGGGGCGACCCTGGGCGTCGGGGCGACCGCGCTCGGGCTGGTGGCCGTCGGCGCGTGGGCGATCATCGGCGCCCGGTACCACTACCTGTCGGACACTCTCGGGTCCCTGTTCTGGGGCGTCGCGGTGGTGATCGTCATAGCCGCGGCGATCGACGCCGTCGCCAAGCCTGTGGGCGATCCACGGACGGTGCGTTCAGCCAGCGGAAACACCGCTCGGTAGCCGATTCACCCGGCTTGGTCACCTGATGTAGCGAAGGGACCACCCTGTGGCGTCACAGGGCCGAGGGCGTACGGTGCGTGTGCGCGAGGGGAAGCTGACGAGAGGATGCTGGTGACCGACACACCCATCTACGACCAGGTCCGCCAGGAATTGCGCGAGCGCCCCGAGCCGGGCAAGCCCAGCCGGTCGGCCGAGACCAGCACCGGGGTGTCGGTGTGGGCGTTGATCGACAAGTCACAGCGCGGCGGCAGCCACCGCCGCTGATCCTCAGCGCGCGGTCGCCGCGTCGCGGGACAGCGCGACCAGCCTGCTGACCGCGCGCAGGTACTTCTTGCGGTAGCCACCGCGGAGCATCTCGTCGGTGAACAGCTCCGACACCGGCGCACCGGACACGACGACGGGGATCGCCCGGTCGTAGAGCCGGTCGGCGAACGAGACCACGCGCAGGGCCACGTCCTGGTGCGCCAGCGCGTGGACGCCGCGCAGGTGCACCGCCGCCACGCCGTCGACGAGCTTGCCGTAGCGCGACGGGTGCAGCGCGGCGAGGTGGTCGCACAGGCCGTCGAAGTCGTCGAGCGTCGAGCCGGGCAGTGCGGCGGCGCTCGCGTCGAGGTCCATATCGGACAGTGGTGCGGGCGCGTCCGGCAGGCCGCGGTGGCGGTAGTCCGGCCCGTCGACGCGGACGACGGAGAAGCGCGCCGACAGCGCCTGGATCTCGCGCAGGAAGTCGTCGGCGGCGAAGCGCCCCTCCCCCAGCTTGTCCGGCAGCGTGTTCGACGTGGCCGCGACGTGCACGCCCGCGTCGGTCAGCTTGGCCAGCAGCCGGGTGACCAGCATCGTGTCGCCGGGGTCGTCGAGCTCGAACTCGTCGATGGCCAGCAGCCGGTGCCCGCTGAGCCGCTCGACGGCCTGGGTGAAGCCGAGCGCGCCGACCAGGTGGGTCAGCTCCACGAACGTCCCGTACGCCTTGGGCCCGGGGACCGCGTGCCAGACGGAGGCCAGCAGGTGGGTCTTGCCGACACCGAACCCGCCGTCGAGGTACAGCCCGGGCTTCCCCGCCTCGGGCTTGCCGCCGAACATCCGCTGGAACAGCGACTTCTCCTGCCGCGCACCGACGCGGGCCGCGAACGCCGAGCAGTCCAGCACGGCGGCGGCCTGGCTCGGCTCGGCCGGGTTCGGGATGTAGGTGTCGAACCGGACGCCACCGAAGCGCGGCGGCGGCGCCATGGTGGCGATCAACTCCTCCGCGCCGATCTCGGGGGCGCGGGCGAGCAGGCTGGCTGGCATGACGGGCAGCGTAGTGTGTCGCGGTGCGGAGGTTGTGGCCCGTAGACCGGGTTTCCCCAGGTCAGGACGAAGTCGGTGTGGTGGATGACACCGAACTCGAAGCGCTCTATGACTACCCGGCCGACCTGGACCGGGCGTGGACGCAGGTGAACTTCGTCAGCAGCGCCGACGGCGCGGTCACGGTGGACGGCAAGTCCGCGGGACTGTCCAGCCCGGCCGACAAGAAGATCTTCGCCCTCGGCAGGGACCTGGCCGACGTGGTCCTAGTCGGCTGGGGCACCGCCCGCGACGAGGGCTACCGCGGCGTCAAGCGCACCGAGGTCCGGGCCAGGCGCCGCGCCGCGCGGGGGCTGAGCGAGGTGCCGCCGATCGCGGTCGTCACCGGCCGCTGCTCCATCGGCCCGGACTCGCCGATGGTCACCGACACGCTGGTCCCGCCGATCATCGTCACCACCGAGTCGGCCCCCGCGACCCGGCGCGCGGCGCTGGCGGAGGCGGGCGCGGAGGTGATCGTCGCGGGCGACGGGCGGGTGGACCTCGCCATCGCCCTGCGCGCGCTGGCCGACCGCGGGCTGCGCCGCGTGTGCTGTGAGGGCGGCCCGACGCTGTTCGGCGATCTGATCGCCGCCGACCTCGTCGACCAGCTCTGCCTGACCGTGGCACCGCTGTTGGCCGGTGGCCGCGCGGGCCGGATCGCGGTGGGCACCCCGCCTGCGGCACCCGCGCGGATGGAACTGGCCTCGGTGCTCACCGATGACGGGTTCCTCATGCTCCGGTACCGCAAGACCTGATCAGCGGCGCGGCGGGGCGGCGTGGCGCGCGCCGAACGGGCAGGATGGGGTGCGTGGCACTCCCGTTGACCCCGCCGGTCCAGCCGATGCTCGCCAAGGCCGTCAAGTCCATCCCGGACGACGCGAGCCTGGTGTTCGAGCCCAAGTGGGACGGCTTCCGCTGCCTGGTGTTCCGCGACGGCGACGAGGTGACGCTGCAGTCACGCTCGGGCAAGCCGCTCAACCGCTACTTCCCCGAGGCCGAGATCGCCCTGCGCGCCGCGCTGCCGGAACGGGTCGTCGTCGACGGCGAACTCGTCGTCGACATCGACGGCAGGCTCGACTTCGACAAGCTCGCCGAGCGCATCCACCCCGCGGCGAGCCGGGTGAAGATGCTGTCGGAGACCACCCCGTCGCGCTTCATCGCCTTCGACGTCCTCGCCCTCGGCGACGACCTGCTGCTCGACACGCCGGGCGTCGAACGGCGACGCAGGCTCGAAGACCTGCTCGTGGTGACCGACTCGGTCCACCTGACACCGGCCACCACCAGCTCCGACCTGGCCCGCCAGTGGTTCGAGATCTTCGAGGGCGCGGGCCTCGATGGCGTCATGGGCAAGCCCGCCGACGGCCCGTACACGCCGAACAAGCGCACGATGCTCAAGTTCAAGCACTCGCGCACCGCGGACTGCGTGGTCGCGGGACTGCGCTGGTACAAGGACACCGAGCCCGGCGAGGCGGTCGGCTCGCTGATGCTCGGCCTCTACGACAACACCGGCGGCCTCAACCACGTCGGCGTCGTCGGTTCCTTCTCCGCCGTCCGCCGCCGCGAACTCGCCGTCGAACTCGCCGACCTGATGCGCGACGGCGCCGCGGACCACCCGTGGGCCAAGTGGCACGAGGCGGAGACGACGCGCAAGCCCGGCTCGGTCAGCCGGTGGCGCACGACCGAGCAGCCGTGGGTGCCGCTGCGGCTGGAGCGGGTCGTCGAGGTGGCCTACGAGCACACCGAGGGCGGCTACCCGAGCCGGTTCCGGCACACCGCCCAGTTCCAGCGGTGGCGCCCAGACCGCGAGCCGTCTTCGTGCACGTATGAGCAGCTGGATGAACCCGCCCGGTACGACTTGGCATCTGTGCTGAAGGGCGAGGTCCGCGCTAAGGACTAGACGTCCGGGCGCGCGGTGCGGGTCGCGCCCGCCGACGCGGCGACGACGCAGCAGATGGCGACCCACTGCAGCGGACTCAGCGCCTCGCCGAGTACGAGCAGGCCAGCCACGGCGGCGACCGCGGGTTCCATGCTCATGAGGACGCCGAACACGCGCGGCGGGATCTTCCGCAGCGCCTCGAGTTCCAGTGAGTACGGGATCACCGACGACATCAGCGCCACGCCGAGTCCGACGACCAGGACCATCGGCGAGAGCAGCGACGACCCGGCGTCGGCGATGCCGAAGGGGGCGGCGATCAGGCCGGCACAGGCCATCGCCAGGGCCAGGCCCGATCCGTCGCTGGACCGGCTGCCCAACGCGGTGGTGAGCAGGATGTAGGCAGCCCAGCAGACACCCGCGCCGAGGGCGAGCAGCACGCCGACGATGTCGACGTCGCCGTTGGCCCTGGCCAGCAGGACCACGCCGCCCGCGGCGAGCAGCGCCCACAGGACGTCGAGGAGCTTGCGCGACCCGGCGAGTGCGACGGCGAGGGGGCCGAGGAACTCGATCGTCACCGCGATCCCCAGCGGGATCCGCGCCAACGACATGTAGAACAGGACGTTCATCGTCGCGAGGACGACGCCGTAGCCGACGATGATCGGCAGGTCGCGTGGTGCGGGCAGTGACGGGCGCCAGATCAGCAGCAGGACCGCCGCGGCGAACACGAGGCGCAGGGTGACCACGCCAGAGGAGCCCGCGACGCTGAACAGCTGCTTGGCGAAGGCGGCACCGACTTGGACGCTGATGATCCCGAGCAGGACCTGGACCGTCGGCGGAACCGCCCCGACGAGCCGCGGCGTGCCCGCGACCGCGGTCGCGATCCAGGTCAGCGGAGACCGACGAGCCCGCTCCACGTGCGCGACAACCATAGTCCGACTCCCTTCGCCCGAATTCATCCTATGTCTGAGTGTTCACGGCGGTCACACCTGGTGGCCGCCAGACTGGCGAACAGCAAGCGGGCAGGGGAGGAA